>NZ_LN831024.1:4368823-4680882 GCF_001457615.1 Pseudomonas aeruginosa
CGCCGCGGTGGTGATGGTGCTGCTCCAGGAAATGCGCGGGTTCAACGAATACCGCATGCTGATCTTCGGCCTGACCATGATCGTGATGATGATCTGGCGTCCCCAGGGACTGCTGCCGATGCAACGCCCGCACCTGGAGCTGAAGCCATGAGCCGACCGATTCTCGAAGTGAGCGGCCTGACCATGCGCTTCGGCGGCCTGCTGGCCGTCAACGGCGTCAACCTGAAGGTCGAGGAAAAGCAGGTGGTCTCGATGATCGGCCCGAACGGCGCCGGCAAGACCACCGTGTTCAACTGCCTGACCGGCTTCTACCAGCCCACCGGCGGCCTGATCCGCTTCGACGGCGAGGAGATCCAGGGCCTGCCCGGTCACAAGATCGCTCGCAAGGGCGTGGTGCGGACCTTCCAGAACGTCCGCCTGTTCAAGGAAATGACCGCGGTGGAGAACCTGCTGGTCGCCCAGCACCGCCACCTCAACACCAACTTCCTCGCCGGCCTGTTCAAGACCCCGGCGTTCCGCCGCAGCGAGCGCGAGGCCATGGAGTACGCCGCGCACTGGCTGGAGGAAGTCAACCTTACCGAGTTCGCCAACCGCAGCGCCGGTACCCTCGCCTACGGCCAGCAGCGACGCCTGGAGATCGCCCGCTGCATGATGACCCGCCCGCGGATCCTCATGCTCGACGAGCCGGCCGCCGGCCTCAACCCGAAGGAGACCGACGACCTCAAGGCGCTGATCGCCAAGCTGCGCAGCGAGCACAACGTGACGGTATTGCTGATCGAGCACGACATGAAGCTGGTGATGAGCATTTCCGACCATATCGTGGTGATCAACCAGGGCGCCCCCCTGGCCGACGGGACGCCGGAGCAGATCCGCGACAACCCGGACGTGATCAAGGCTTATCTGGGGGAAGCGTGAGCATGCTGAGTTTCGACAAGGTTTCCACCTACTACGGCAAGATCCAGGCGCTGCACGACGTCAGCGTGGAAGTGAAGAAGGGCGAGATCGTCACCCTGATCGGCGCCAACGGCGCCGGCAAGTCGACCCTGCTGATGACGCTCTGCGGTTCGCCGCAGGCGGCCAGCGGCAGCATCCGCTACGAAGGCGAGGAACTGGTCGGCCTACCCTCCTCCACCATCATGCGCAAGAGCATCGCGGTGGTCCCGGAAGGCCGCCGGGTATTCTCCCGCCTGACGGTGGAAGAAAACCTGGCGATGGGCGGCTTCTTCACCGACAAGGACGATTATCAGGTGCAGATGGACAAGGTGCTGGAGCTCTTCCCGCGCCTGAAGGAGCGCTACGAACAGCGCGCCGGGACCATGTCCGGCGGCGAACAGCAGATGCTCGCCATCGGCCGCGCGCTGATGAGCAAGCCGAAGCTGTTGCTGCTGGACGAACCTTCGCTCGGCCTCGCGCCGATCATCATCCAGCAGATCTTCGAGATCATCGAGCAACTGCGTCGCGAAGGCGTCACCGTGTTCCTCGTCGAGCAGAACGCCAACCAGGCGTTGAAGCTCGCCGATCGCGCCTACGTGCTGGAGAACGGCCGGATCGTCATGCACGACACCGGCGCCGCCCTGCTGACCAACCCGAAGGTGCGCGACGCCTACCTCGGCGGCTGAGCACCGTCCCGCCGGAGACTTCAGCGCATAAAAAAACGGCCCTCGCGGGCCGTTTTTTATGCCGAGACGTACCGGCTACAGGCCGTAGCGCTCGATGGCGTCCAGGTGCGGCTGGGTGTCGACCTCCGCCGCTTCCGCCAGGCGCAGCCAGCACATCCGGTGCGGCCATTGCCCGGTGGCCTCCTGCAACGCCTGGTGCAGTTCGCGCGGCGCCTGCTGCGCGGGGGTCGCGACGGTGAAGTAGATCGCCCGCAGTTCCTCGCCGTTGCTGGTATCGGTGACCTGGTAGTCGCGGTTGCTGTGCACCCAGACCTTCCAGCCGCGCGCGTCGAGCGTTTCGCGGAAGGCGTCGAAGGCCTCGTCGCCCGGATACACGCCGTCCACCAGCCAGCTCGGCGAGTAACCACCGCTCTCGAGGACGTGCACCACCGCATAGGTGGGAACGAAACGCTTGCGTTCCTCTTCGTCTTCCGGAGCCGGATAGATCAGCCCGGCGTCGAACACCACCCAGTCACCGACCCGCTGGCTGCGGTTGCCCGGCGCGTTCTCGAGGACCCGCGCGGTCACCGGGCCGGTGCGCCGGGCGTAGTAGTCGAGCGCTTCGCCATCCTCGATGTAGCGGACGATCACCCAGCCCCAGTCTTCCTCGATCGGTCCGTCGCCGGCGGCGAACTCCATGCCCATGCCGGCAGCGACCTCGCGCAGCATCGTCCAGTCGCGCGCGGCGCTGGCAGCGGTCATCTGGTCCCACTGCACCGACTGCGGCTCCTCCAGCTTGCCGGCCAGTCGCTGGTAGGCCTGCGCCGCCTCGGCGAAGCGATCCTGCTCCATCAGCGCCTTGCCCAGCAGGCTGTGGGCTCCCAGCGAGCCGGGGGAAATCTCCAGCACCGACTGGCAGGCGCGCTCCAGCTCCGGCCAGTCGTTGAGTTTCTCGGCCAGCTTGACTTCGCTCCACAGCGCGATCAGCGGCACGCTGTCGGCGTAGAGCCGGCCGAGGCGCTTGACCTGGTCGTACTCGCCGCGGGCCAGCAAGGCATTGAGCAGGTAGTAGGCCAGTTGCTGCTCCTCGTCGGTGTGGCGCTCGACGTACTCCCAGAGCAGGTCGATGGCCTCGTCGTCGGCGGAGCAGGCCTGTAGCGCCGAGGCGGCCACTTCGCGCAAGGCGGTGTCGTCGGGCCGCTCGGCCAGCGCCTGGAGCAGCCACTGCACTTCTTTCTCCGGGTTGCGCGGCGCGTCTTCGCTGCCCTGCGCAGCCAGCCAGTCGAGCAACTCCGCAGCCGGCACCGGCAGCTCCTGCTGCTGCGGCGCGGCATCGATCTCCTCCCTCAACCCGGCGAGCAACTGGCTGGCGCCCCGATCGCGCTGCAACTGTTGAGCATGCTGTTCGGCCAGCGCCAGGTGGCGCCTGGCGCTCCATACCGAACCGCGTTGCAACGCGAGGCGGATGGCCTGGCTGGCAACATCGATGACCACCCGGTGCGCGCCCTTCTGCGAGTAGTGTTCGAGCATCTGCTGCAGGCGCCCGCCGAAGTCCCAGGTGTTGCGCTCAGGGGTCCGTTGCAGCAGCAGGTAGACGGCGCGCAGCCAGATCGTACGGTAGCGCGGGGCAATCTCGGAGAACGGTAGCAGCGCCTCCAGGGCCTCCTCGTCGCGCCCCAGCAACGCCAGGCCGTGGGCCTTGTACAGACGCCGCGGCTGGCTGATGTTGTTCCACTCCGCGCCCTCGACCTTCTCCTCCATCTCGCCGATCAGGGCCAGCGCCTGTTCCGCGCGCCCCAGGTTCAGCAGGATCGCCACGCGCATCTCCAGGAGGCTGTCGAATACCTCCTCGCCGGCGGCGAGGATCTTCTTCTCCTGTTCGGCCAGGAAGGCCAGGGCATCTTCGCCGCGCCCGTCGTCGAGCAGCGCCTCGGCCTTCTCGTTGCTCAGGCAGTGGAAGCAGGCCCAGGTCGGGTCGATCCGCGCCAGGGTCTCGTCGCACACCTCGATGCGCTCCTCCACCCAGCCCGGGCCGTCGACGTTGGCGTAGCACGACGCCAGGTCCTGGGTCACGCAGACTGACTGCGGGCAGGCCTGGGTGTCGTCGCGATTGGCCAGTTCGAACAGGGAAACGGCGTCGGCCAGGGCGGTCTCACCCTCCAGTTGGTTGCCGACCCGGTTACGCATTTCCCAGTGGCGGACGAAGATTTCCAGCCACGGGTTGTTCAACGTCCGGCTCAGCGCCTTGACCTCCGGCAACAGCGCCTCGGCGCGCTCCACCTCGAGGTCGCAGACGTACGCGGTGAGTTCGTCGATCAGCCGCGCACTCTGCTCCTGGCCGGCCTCACGCAGGTCGGCGCGGAGCTTCTCCACCCAGTTCCAGATATCCATATGCTTCAGTCTCCATCAGGCGTGTTGCGAATTTTCTTATTGCCCCAGCAGGCGCTTCACCGAATCGGCGAGTCCGGCCAGGGCCTGGTTCAGCGAGGTCGCGGGCTGGCCGCGTCCCTGTCCGGCGATGATCACTTTGAACGAGCGCAGCAGCAACGCCGCATGGGCCGCTTCGTCGCGTTCCTCGCCGACGGCCGCGAGCAGCGCCTGCACCGCCGGATTGTCGAGGTTGACGTAGAGCCGGCTCGGCTGGCGATTGTCGAGCTTGCGGGTGAACTGCCGGGCCAGGCGCAACGCCGCGGTGGAAATACGCTTGTCGGCCTCGTCGTCCTCCAGTCGCCGCTTGAGTTCGGCGTCGCGGTCGGGCACCACCACAAGCGGCAATTCCTCGGGGCTGAAGCGGGCGATCACCAGTTGCTCCTCGGCGCCGCCCAGGTGTTCGGCCAGCCAGCCGGTCTCGCGCTCGGGCAGTCGGTCGAGGCGGAACAACTGGCGGTTGCCCTGCTCGGTGCCCAGCTCCACCAGGCGCATCCCCTTGGCCTGCGCCCAGCGACGGAGGAAGGGTACCACCGCATAGCGATTGCCATGGGCCACCGGTACGCCCATGGCACGGAACAGCATTTCCTCGAAGCCGCTGTCGTTGTCCAGCAGCACATGCACCGCTCCGCGCGAAAGGAGTTCGGAAGCCGGGAGGTCGCCCTGGGAGGTGGGTACGCGCAGGCTGTCCATCATCAGCGCGAACAGACGCTCGTCGCACAACGCCGCTCCCAGCAGGGCCTCGTTGTGCCGCAGCAGGACCCGCCGCCAGGCCTCCGGCTGCTGCCGCGCCACCTCGCCGAGCCCGGCGATCAGCGCCTCGGCCAGCGCATGCTGGATCGCCGCGTAATGGTCGTCACGCTGCAGGTCCTCGCGGCTGGCGGTGGGCGTCAGGCGGTTCGATTCGATCACCCCGCCGACGAACCCGGCCCAGGACGGCAGCAGGTCGCGGGCGTCATCGTCGAGCAGCATGCCGCGGAGGAAAACCGAGAGATTGCGGTTGTCGCTGGTGCCATAGGTGCCGCCGTCCTGGATCCACAGCAGGCCCTGCACGTCGACCCGCTCGTCCGGGCGCACCGGCAGGCAGCAGATCGGCTCGAAGTCGTGCTCGAAGCGTGCGGCGAACTCCAGGTCGCGGCGCTGCCGTTGCAGCGGGTGCAGCGCGGCGTCGGCGGCCAGCCGCCACGGCGGCGGCTCCGGGTTGATCGACTGGGCGTCGCCGCCGACGTGGATCGGCTCGCGCAGCAGCACGCAGTAGCGTTCGAGGATCTCGCGCAGGCGCGCGGCCTGGGTCAGCGCACTGTATTCGTCCTGCAGTTCGAGGGTGATCTCGGTACCCACCGGGCGCGCCGGCATCGGCGTCACGCTGTATTGCTCGGCGTTGCTGGAGACGTAGCAGAAGCCCAGTTCCGGCTGCTGGTAGGACGTGGTCCGCACGCTGACCCGGCGGGCCAGGACGAAAGCGGAGAGGAAGCCCAGGCCGAACATGCCGATCAGCCCGCTGTCCTCGTGGCCGGACTGGCGCAGTCCGCGGGTGTAGCCGACGCCGACGGTGGCCAGGTAGGCGTGGATTTCGTGCTCGGTGAGCCCGGCGCCGGTGTCGACGATGCGCACGGTGTTGCTGGCACTGTCGCCGATCACCTCGATTCGCGACGGCCCTTGCCAGTCGGGCTGCTCCAGGCGGCGACGGAGGATCGAATCGTGGGCGTTCTGCACCAGCTCGCGCAACGCCACGGTGGGCGTGGAATAGAGGTGCTTGCTGAGCACCGACATCACGCCGTTGAGGTCGACTCCGGCGCGACGGATCTGGGGAGTGTTCGATTGCGGAAAGCTGCTTTGCATGTCCCTATCCAAGCGTTCGATGAATGGCGTCCGCTCGCACGCGAGCGGTCCGGTGCGGGATTCTGCCACGTTCCGTCACGTTCCTTGTGCAACGACGTGCCCGCGATGAGCTTCAGGCCGCATGGAAGCGGCCCGGAGTGCAATAGAGCCGCGTCGCGGCGAAATGTTCAACCCTCCAGGCCGATCAATTGTCGCCGGCTGCGCTCGAACCAGTCGAGCAGGTAATCGGCGAGTACCTGGGTGCGCCGCGGCAGGCCGCCCTGGAACGGATGGACGAGGAACATCGGCGTGCTGCGCGTCTGGTAGTCGCGCAGCAACCAGGCCAGGCGGCCGTCGCCCAGTTCGTCGTGGACCATGTATGACGGCAGCCGGGCGATGCCGGTGCCGGCCAGCGCGGCTTTCTTCAACAGGCTGTAGTGGTTGCTGGCGAGAAAGCCGGCAACCCGTACCCGCTCCAGCCGATGGTGGCGGTGATAGAGCCACTCCTCGTGGCCGCTGTAGTGCGAGTTCAGCAGGCACTCGCGCTCGGCCAGCTCGGCCGGGCGTTGCGGCTCGCCGTGTCGCGCCAGGTAGGCGGGACTGGCGCAGGTGATTTCCTGCAGGACGAACAGCGGCCGCGCCACCAGCCGGGCGTCCTGCTCGACCCCAGAGCGAATCGCCAGGTCGAAGCCCTCACCAACCAGGTCGCGCAGGCCGTTGTACAGGTCCAGCTCGACGCGCAGCAGCGGATGGCGTTCCTGGAAGTCCTCCAGCAGTGCATCGAACAGGGTCTCGCCCAGCGAGACCGGGAGGGTCACCCGCACCCGTCCTTCCGCTCGCTCCTGCAAGCGCGCCACCGCCTGCCGCGCGCGCTCGGCCTGCACCAGCAAGGCCTGCGCCTCGGGCAGCAGCGCGGCGCCGGCGGCGGTCAGCGAAAGACGGCGGGTGGTGCGGTGCAAGAGGGTCACGCCGAGCTTCTGCTCGAGGACGCCAATGCGCTTCGACAGTTGGCCCTTGCTGCAACCGAGACGCTCGGCGGCGCGGGTGAAACTGCCCAGGTCGTGGAGTACGGCGAAGGCGGCGAGATCGTCCAGGTCCTTCACGATTGTTTCCCTATGAAAACGGTAGGTTGTCGATTGACAGGATTATCCATGGCAAAAGCGACTCTACACTGGAAACCACTCACCTTCACTCAACGAGAGGCCTGTATGAAAATCATCCTGATCGGCGCCAGCGGCACCCTTGGCAAGGGTATCGACAAAGAACTCTGCGAGCGCCACGAGATCGTCCGGGTAGGCAACAGCAGCGGCGATTTCCAGGTCGACATCAGCGACTCAGACTCCATTCGCGCCCTGTTCGAGAAAACCGGTCGCTTCGACGCGCTGGTCGCCGCGGTCGGCAAGGTGCACTTCGGCGCCCTGGAGGAAATGGGCGAGGCGCAATACCAGCTCGGCCTGCGCGACAAGCTGATGGGCCAGGTCAACCTGGTACTGCTCGGCCGCGAGTACGCCAACGACGGGGGCTCCTTCACCCTCACCAGCGGCGTGCTCGCCGAGCAGCCGATCCGCTTCGGCAGTTCGGCGAGCATGGTCAACTGCGCCGTCGAGGGCTTCGTCCGCGGCGCAGCCCTGGAGTTGCCGCGCGGCCTGCGCATCAACGCCGTCAGCCCGACCGTGGTCAGCGAGGCGCTGCCCGGCTACGCGCCCTACTTCCGTGGCTTCAAGCCGGTTCCGGCGGCGGACGCCGCGCTGGGTTACGCACGCAGCGTGGAAGGCGCGCAGACCGGCCAGGTGTACCGCATCTGGTAAGCGATATTTCTCAGGAGAGGCGGTCGGCGTAGCAGGTCGGCGAACTGCCCGGCTGCTGGCGGTCCAGCTCCTCCTCGAGGAACTCGGCCAGCACCACGGCATTGTTGTGCTGCTGGTCGTGGGCGCCGTAGAGCAGCGTCAGGGTGCCCTCCCGAGCGCTGTCGAGCAGGCCCCACCAATGTTCCGGGTGCGCCTGCAACTCGGCGCGGTAGTGTTCGCGGAAGCTGTCGAAGAGTGCCGGATCGTGGCAGAACTGCTTGCGCACCTCGTTGGAGGGCGCCACGTCCTTCAGCCAGTCGTCCATGGCCAGGGCTTCCTTGCGGATGCCGCGCGGCCACAGCCGGTCCACCAGTACGCGCCGGCCATCGGCGGGCGACGCCGGTTCGTATACACGCTTGCATTGGATCATCGATCGACTCCCTGGTTGCGATGAAGTCCGATCCGGACTTGAGCTAGGCCCGGACGCTCGGTAACGTGGGCGCATTTTCGATGGAGTCTTCCCTATGCGCCCTGCCCGTCTGCTGGTCTACAGCCTGCTCCCCTTGTTCGCCGCCTGCCAGGTGTGGAAGCCCGAATCGCCGAGCACCAGTGTAGACACCCGCTTCCAGGGCGAACTGGTGAAGATCAACGGCGCGCTGCAATTCCGCCCCTGTACCGAGAAGCGCCTGTTCAGCATCGAGGACGTGGCCAATACCGGCCTGCGCCGCGAAGCCGACAGCCTGTTCGACGACGGCGCCCAGGGCCTGTTCGTCGACCTGCGCGGCACCATGGGACCGGCCAAGGTCCGCGGTACCGACGGCAAGCTGGAGGTCAGCCGACTGTACCGCGTGCAGAACGAGGGCCCCGGCTGCGACGACCCGAACTTCAAGCTGCTGACCTTCGCCGCCAACGGCAACGAACCCTTCTGGAGCGCCAGGGTGAACAATCAGGGCCTGCGCCTGGACCGCCCCGAACACGAGACCCTGGCCTTGCCTTACGTCGCCGAGGAACTGCCGAACGGCAGCACCAGCTATTCCAGCGAGGCGAACGGCAAGAAGGTCGAATTGTGGATCGCCCCGTCGTCCTGCACCGACAGCATGAGCGGCGCCTTCAGCAGCTACTCCGCCGAACTGCGCATCGATGGCGAGACGCTGCGCGGCTGCGCCTATCCGGGCGCACTGGGCAAGTGAAGCGAGGGGCCGCGCAGCGGCAGCCCTTCCCTACAAGAGCAGTCCGGCCTGCTCCAGGCGCCGCCGCAGCGCCGTCAGGCCGCCCTCGTATTCCCAGTAGGCGACGCGCCCGTGGGAGGCGCTGACCAGCAGGTATTTCTCGCTGATCGACTGGATCCGTTCGATGCGCAGCAGTTTCTCGACGAAGCGTTCCTCGCCGATCTGCTCGACGATTTCCCGGTTGTCCGCGTCGTAGCCGTGGACCATGAAGGCGGCGCGCACCTTGAGGCGGATGAAACTCATCGCACGGCTCTGCGCTGGAGGGAAAGATTGCGATGGCACACTGTCGAGCGCCCCGAGCCGTTCGGTCGCCGCGCCGGATCGGCGTAGGTTTCCAGCTCGACGAAGCCGGCCTTGCGCATCATTCCCGCCGACGCCAGGTTCTCTTCGTGACGATCGATATAGACGTCCTCGATGCCTTCGTCGGCCAGTTGGGCCAGCACCGCCTCCAGCAACGCGCTGCCGAGCCCCTGGCCGGCCGCCGCCGGATGCACTACCGCCTCGCAGATGTAGGCCCGCGGCGCATCGGCACGCTGCGGCTGGTAATGGGCGAAATCCTCGGTGCGACGGAAGCTGGCGAACCCCAGCAGCCGATCGTCGCGCTCGGCCAGGACGGCACGTACCTCGCCGTCGGCGATGGCTCGCAGATGCGCACGCACCCCCTCCTCCGGCAAATGGTTCCAGGGATTCGGCCCGTGGCGCAGCAACAGGTCGGTCATGGCCTCGATATCGCCGGTTTCGGCAGCTCGCAAACGGTGCATATCCACTCCTTCAAAGTCCAGCCACCAGCAGCCCGTCGGGCAACGCCACGCTCCGCTCGATGCAGGCAGCCAGCGCCTCGACCAGGGGTTCCAGCGCATAGCCCTGCCTGGCCAGCCAGACCGGATCGTAATAGGTGGTCGCATAGCGTTCGCCGCCGTCGCAGAGAATCGCCACCAGCGAACCCTTCTCGCCGGCCGCGACCATTTGCCGTGCGGCCACCAGGGCGCCGATCAGGTTGGTTCCGCTGGAGCCGCCGACCCGCCGCCCCAGGCGTCGGGCCAGGTAATGCATGGCCGCCAGCGACCAGGCGTCCGGCACCTTGACCATCGCGTCGATCACTTCCGGCAGGAAGGACGCCTCGACCCGCGGCCGGCCGATGCCCTCGATCCGCGAACCGCAATCCAGGGTCAGGCCACGGTCGCCGCTGACATAGGCGTCGAAGAACACCGAACGCTCGGCGTCGGCGCAGAGTACCCGGGTGCAGTGCTGGCGATAGCGCACGTAGCGGCCGAGGGTCGCCAGGGTGCCGCCGGTACCGGGGCTGGAGATCAGCCAGGTCGGGGTCGGGTACGGCTCGTGGCGCATCTGCTGGAAGATCGATTCGGCGATGTTGTTGTTCGCCCGCCAGTCGGTGGCGCGCTCGGCATAGGTGAACTGGTCCATGAAATGGCCACCGCTCTCCCGCGCCAGGCGTTCGGACTCGGCGTAAATCTGGGTGGGGTCCTCCACCAGGTGGCTCTGGCCGCCGTAGAAGGCGATCTGGGCGATCTTTTCCTTCGAGGTGCTGGCCGGCATCACGGCGATGAAGGGCAGGCCCAGCAGGCGTGCGAAATAGGCTTCGGAAATCGCCGTGGAACCGCTCGATGCCTCGATCACCGGCGCGGCCGGCCTGAGCCAGCCGTTGCACAGCGCATAGAGGAACAGCGAGCGCGCCAGGCGATGCTTGAGGCTGCCGGTGGGGTGGCTGGACTCGTCCTTGAAGTACAGTTCGACGCCAGGCAGGCCGGGAGTCTCCAGGGGGATCAAATGGGTATCGGCGCTGCGCTGGAAATCCGCTTCGATGATGCGGATCGCCTCGCGGGCCCATTGGCGGTGGTCGACGGTCATGGAAACTCCTTCAGTTCAGGACGCCGGCCGGAGGCGGCGGCGGAGCGCTGCGCCACTGGCTGATGGCGACGCCGATGAAGACCAGGCCGGCAGCGAGCATCTGCGGGCCGTTGAGGGTTTCGCCGAGGAACAGCGCGGCGAATACCAGGGTGAAGACCGGGATCAGGTTGATGAAGCCCGAGGCCTGGCTGGCCGGCAGTCGACCGACGCCGAAGTTGTACAGGCCGTAGGCGCCCACCGTGACCACCACGCCGAGATACACCACCGCCTGGATCCCCAGCGCGCTGGGCTGGCTCGGCAGGTCGGCGCTGGCCAGCGCCAGCGGCAGGAAGAACAGCGTGCCGACGAAGGCCTGCATGGCGGTCAGGGCGAATGCCGAGTAGCGCGCCGAAAGGTGCTTCAGCAACAGGGTATAGCCGGTGGCGCAGAGCATCGCGAGAAGTTCGAAGAAGTTGCCCAGCAGCGGCTGCGGCGCGTGCAGGTCGGGCTCGCCGGCGAGGCTCAGCCAGATCGAACCGAGCACCGCCAGGCCAAAGCCGATCCAGGTCATCCGGCCGATCCGTTCGTGCAGCAGCAACCAGGCCCCACCGCCACCAGCAACGGCAGCAGCGCGGTGATCATCCCGGCCTGGGCCGCGCTGGTGTATTGCAGGGCGAAGGATTCGCAGAGGAAGTACAGGCAGGGTTCGCAGACGGCCAGGCCGAGCAGGTACTTCCAGTCGCCCGGGCGGTAGTCGATGCGTCCGCGCCAGCGCCAGGCAACGAGGAACACCAGGCTGCCGAGGGCCATGCGACCGAAGATCACCCAGAGCGGCGGCAGTTCGCGGAAAGCGACCTTCAGCACCACGTACGAACTGCCCCACAGCGCCATCGCCAGGATCAGGCAGGCCAGGGCGAACCAGCGCGTCCGAGTCAAGGGAATCTCCACCACGGGCGCCGCCGCGGCGCCGGAAAAAGGACTCCCAGTATAGGCAGCCGGCTAGCTGCGCCGACAGGCACAGAAAGCGGGCAAAACTGTTGCGCCGGGCCTCACTGCTCCCAGGGCTTGCCGCGAGTCTTCTTCTCCAGCGGCAACTGCTGCAGCACCGCGGCCTTGGCCAGCATGTAGGCGCTGACCGGGGCGCTGATGAAGAGGAACAGGCTGATCAGCAATTCGTGCAGGCTGATGCCCGCCTGGCGGTTGGAGAAATAGATCAGCGAGGCGACGATCACCCCGCCGACCCCGAGGGTGGTGGCCTTGGTCGGCCCGTGCAGGCGCATGAAGAAGTCCGGCAGGCGGTACAGGCCGATCGCGCCGATCAGGACGAAGGCGCTGCCCAGCAGGAGGAACGCCGAGACGATGATTTCCAGCCACAGGCTCAGGGGTTCGCCAGTCATTCGATGATGTCTCCGCGCAGCATGTATTTGGCCACCGCCACCGTACCGACGAAGCCGAGCACCGCGATCAGCAGCGCCGCCTCGAAGAACAGGTCGCTGTCGCGCCAGATGCCGTACAGCACCAGCAGCGCGATGGCGTTCACGTAGAGGGTGTCCAGCGCCAGCGCCCGGTCCGGCAGGCACGGCCCCTTGACCAGGCGCGCCAGGGTCAGCAACAGGGCCAGGCCGAGCAGCGCCAGGCACAGCGGGATCACGTAAGCGAGCATGGGAAGATCTCCTTCAGCGGCGCTTCGTAGCGTTGCTTGATCTCGGCGATCAGCGCCGCCTTGTCCGGCACGTCGAGGCCGTGCACCAGCAAGGTCTTGCGGTCGTCGCTGAGGTCCGACGACACCGACCCCGGGGTCAGCGAGACGATGCTCACCAGCACGCTGATGGCGAGGTCGTTCTCCAGCTCGATCGGCACCTCGACGAAGGCCGGACGCAAGCGCTCGATCGGTCCGAGGGTCAGGCGGGCGACCTGGATGTTGGCGACGAGGATGTCCCACATCACCAGCGCCAGCAGCTTCAGCAGCAGCAACGGATGCCACTCCTGGCTGCGCCCGACCAGCAGGCGGTTGGTCAGCAGCGGAATGCACACGCCGAGGAAGGCGCCGAGCAGCCAGTGGCCAATGGCGAAGGAATCCACCAGCAGCAACCAGACCAGCAACAGCAGGACACTAAGCACGGGATGAGGCAGTACGCGAAGAAGCGGACGCGGCAACGAGCAGCTGATCATGCGGCACCTCCGCGGGTGATGATCTGGCGATACAGGTCGAGGTCGTGCAACTGCGCCGCGGTGGCCTGGACGTAGGCCAGCAGCGGCTTCGCGGCGAACACCAGCAACGGGCCGGCGGAGAGCAACAGGATGCAGGCGAACAAGCGGCCGTGGTCCAGTTCGGCGCTACCGAGCACGGTATGCCCGGTGCGCCAGAACAGCGTGCTGCCGGCCCGGCTCAACGCCACCAGCGCCACCAGGCCGCTGCCCAGTACCACGCTCCATAGGGCCAGCGCCTGGCTGCCGGGAGCGACCGACTGCAAAAGCATGACCTTGCCGAAGAACCCCGACAATGGCGGCAGACCGGCAACGGCGATGGCGCCGATGAAGAAAGCCCCGCCGAGCAACCGAGGATTCTGCAACGCCGGGCCCTGGACCAGGTCGCCGGCCTTGTCGCCGCGCTGGCGGGCGACCAGGTCGGCGAGCAGGAACAGGCCACCGGCGATCCAGGTACTGTGCAGCAGGTAGTACAGCGACGCCGCCAGCGCCCGCTCGCTGCCCAACGCCACGCCAGCCAGGAGGGTTCCGGCGGAGACCACCACCAGGTAGGCCAGCAGGCCTTGCAGGGTCCGCGCCGCCAAGGCACCGATCGCGCCCAGGCCGAGGGTCGCCAGGGCCAGCGGCCAGAGCCAGGCCTGCGCCAGGTTGGCCAGCTCGCCGGCGGCATCGCCGAAGACCAGCGTGTAGACCCGCAGGATCGAGTAGATGCCGACCTTGGTCATGATCGCGAACAGCGCCGCCACCGGCGCGCTGGCCGCGGCATAGGCGCGCGGCAGCCAGAAGTACAGCGGCAACAGCGCCGCCTTCAGGGCGAACACCACCAGCAGCAGGAGCCCGGCTGCCGCCAGCAGCGGCGCGCGCTCGGCATCTGCCATGGCGATCTTCTGCGCCATGTCGGCCATGTTCAGGGTGCCGGTGAGGCCATACAGGGTACCCACGGCGATCAGGAAGAACGCCGAGCCGACCAGGTTTAGGATCACGTAGTGCAAGCCCGAGCGCACCCGCTCCGCGCCGCCGCCATGCAGGAGCAACGCGTAGGAGGCGATCAGGAGTATCTCGAAGAACACGAACAGGTTGAACAGGTCGCCGGTCAGGAAGGCGCCGTTGATACCGAGCAGCTGGAACTGGAACAACGCGTGGAAATGCTTGCCCAGGCGGTCGTCGCCACGCAGCGCGTAGATCAGCGCGGCGCTGCCGAGCACCGCGGTGGCCAGCAGCATCAGGGCGGCGAGACGATCGAGCATGAGCACGATGCCGAACGGCGCGGCCCAGTTGCCCAGGGCATAGACGCTCAGGTCGCCGCTGGCGGCCGTACGTATCAGCAGCAGGCTCAGGGGGATCAGTGCCAGCGCCGCGAGCAACGACAGGCCGCGCTGCCAGCGCTCGGCCAGCGGCAACAGCAGCAGGCTGCCGGCAAACAGGGGGAGCAGGATCGGCAGGATCAGCCAATGGCTCATGGGCGCGGCTCCTCCTCGTCCGGGCGTCCATCTACGTGGTCGCTGCCGAGGTCACCGAGGCCACGCAGGGCCAGGACCACGACAAAGGCGGTCATGGCGAAGCCGATGACGATGGCGGTCAGCACCAGCGCCTGCGGCAACGGATCACCATACTCCCCGGGAGTGCCGATCACCGCGACGCTGCCGCCGAGCCGGCCCATGGCGAACAGGAACAGGTTGACCGCGTAGGAGATCAGCGTGAGACCGAGCACCACCGGGAAAGTCCTCGCCCGCAGCAGCAGGTAGACGCCGCTGGCGGTGAGCAGGCCGAGGGTGATGGCGAACAGGGCTTCCATCAGAGCGCCTCCTCTTGTGCGACGGGTTCAGGCATCAGGCTGAGCTTGCCGAGGTAGGACAGGATCAGCAGCGCGGCACCGACCACGGTGAGGTACACGCCGAGGTCGAACAGCATCGCCGTGGCCAGCTCGATCTCGCCGATCAGCGGCAACTCGAAGTGGCCGAACGCGGAAGTCAGGAACGGATAGCCGAACAGCCAGCTGCCGAGCCCGGTGAGCCCGGCGATCAGCACTCCGGCGCCAGCCATGGCCGCATAGTTCAGCGGCAGGCGCTGCTCGACCCACTGCGAGCCGCTGGCGATGTATTGCAGCACCAGGGCGATGGCAGTCACCAGGCCGGCGATGAAACCTCCGCCCGGCAGGTTGTGGCCGCGCAGGAAGATGAACACCGAGATCAGCAACGCCAGCGGCAGCAGCACCCGCGACAGGGTTTCCAGGATCAGCGGGTGCTTGGCGTGGGCCCAGTTGCGACCCTGCGGGTCGCAGGTCGGCTTGTGCAGGGCGAAACCGGCGAGCATCGCGTAGATACCGACGCCGGCAATCGCCAGCACGCTGATCTCGCCGAGGGTATCGAAACCACGGAAGTCCACCAGGATGACGTTGACCACGTTGTAGCCGCCGCCCCCGGAGACGCTGTTCTCGACGAAGAATCCGGCGATGCTCTCGTAGGGCCGGGTCAGCACCGCGTAGGCCAGCAGCGCCACCAGCATGCCGACCCCGCCGGCCAGCGCCACGTCGCGCAAGCCGCGCAGGCTGGAGGACTCCGCCGGAGTGCGCGAGGGCAGGAAATACAGCGCCAGCATCAGCAGGACCATGGTCACCACTTCCACCGACAACTGGGTCAGCGCCAGGTCCGGGCCGAGAAGCGAGCGAAGGCCAGGGCCACCAGCAGGCCGGCGACGCTGAGGATCAATAGCGCGACCAGGCGCATGCGATGGAACAGCGCCGTGGCCAGGCCGCTGAAGGCCAGCACCAGCATGCCCAGGGCGGTGATACCGTCCAGCGGGGTCAGGCCGCGCGAGCCGGTCAGCCTCGCCAGCGGTGCCAGCTCGACCGCCACCACGACCAGCGCCGCGCCCAGCAGCCAGGCCAGGTAGCGCTGCAGTGACCCGTTCTCCAGCCAGGCGGTCAGGCGCGCGGCCAGGGCCACCACACGTTGCACCTGCTGCTCGAAGACCAGCTTGGCGTCCACCTCCGGTAACCCGGCGTACCAGTTGAACAGCGGCTTGCGCAGGACATAGACCAGCACACCGCCAACCAGCGCCACCACGCTCATCAGCAATGGCAGGTTGAAACCGTGCCAGATCGCCAGGCTGTATTCCGGCAGTTGCCCGCCAAGGCTGGCACTGGCGGCGGCGGCCAGCAGCGGCGCCACGGTGTAGGCCGGCAGCATGCCGACCAACAGGCAGAGGAACACCAGGATCTCCACCGGTACCTTCATGTAGCGCGGCGGCTCGTGGGGCGGGAACTTCGGCAACCGGGCCGGCTCGCCGTTGAAGAACACGTCGTGGATGAAACGCAGCGAATAGGCCACCGAGAACACGCCGGCCAGGGTCGCCACCGCCGGCACCAGCCAGTTGAAGCTGCCCAGCAGGTTCTGGCTGAGGGTTTCGCCGAAGAACATCTCCTTGCTGAGGAAGCCGTTCAGCAGCGGCACCCCGGCCATCGCCAGGGAGGCGACGATGGCCAGCACCGCGGTATGCGGCAGGTACTTCCACATCCCGTTGATCAGGCGCATGTCGCGGCTGCCGGTCTCGTGGTCGATGATCCCGGCGGCCATGAACAGCGAGGCCTTGAAGGTCGCGTGGTTGATGATGTGGAACACCGCGGCGACGTTCGACAGCGGGGAGTCGAGGCCGAACAGCAGGGTGATCAGGCCCAGGTGGCTGATCGTCGAGTAGGCCAGCAGCCCCTTCAGGTCATGCTGGAACAGTGCCATGCCGGCCCCCAGCAACAGCGTCACCAGGCCGCTCAGGCTGACCAGGTAGAAGAACCACTCGGTGCCGGCCAGCGCCGGATACAGCCGGGCCAGCAGGAATACGCCGGCCTTGACCATGGTCGCCGAGTGCAGGTACGCGGAAACCGGGGTCGGCGCCGCCATCGCGTGGGGCAGCCAGAAATGGAAGGGAAACTGCGCCGACTTGGTGAACACGCCGAGCAGGATCAGTATCAGCACCAGCGGATACAGAGCGTGGGCGCGGATCAGCTCGCCAGCCGCGAGGACCTCGGTGAGTTCGAAGCTGCCGGCGATGTGGCCGAGCAGCAGCACCCCGGCCAGCAGCGCCAGGCCGCCCCCTCCGGTAACGGTCAGGGCCATCCTCGCACCCTTGCGGGCGTCGGAACGGCTGCCCCAGAAGCCGATGAGCAGGAACGAGGACAGGCTGGTCAGCTCCCAGAAGAGCATCATCAGCAAGAGATTTTCCGCGAGCACCACGCCGAGCATGGAGCCCATGAACAGCAGCAGGAAAGCGAAGAAACGCCCCATCGGCTCCTGTTCGGAGAGGTAGTAGCGGGCGTAGAGGATCACCAGCAGGCCGATGCCGAGGATCAGCAGGGCGAAGAGGAAACCGAGGCCGTCCAGGCGCAAGCTGAGGTTGATGCCGATTTCCGGCAGCCAGGAATAGCTGGCGGTCAGGGTCTGCCCGGCGAACACCGTGCCGCGCTGTCCGAGCAACAGGATCAGGCCGATCAGCGGCGCCACGCCGGCGGACGCCGCGCACAAGGTGCGGCCGCCACGCTCGGCAAGCAGGGGCAACAACGCCCCCATGAACGGCAGCGCGATGATCAGCGCCAGAATCATGGGCTACTCCTCTTCGATGGCGGAGCCCCCGGCATGCCTGGCCGGCGGTGCTTCCCCGCGGTTGTCGGTGCGCGGCCGGATCGCCAGCAGCTCGAAGCCCCATCGGCCACCGGCAGGCGCGGCGCGACGGAACTACGATTATCGCAATCTATCGAACGAACGTCATGGATTGAATTATTACAAAATTCAGGCGTTCCGACTGCCGGAAAGCCGAAAAAAACTCTGCAACGGCAACGACTTGAAGCTTAGCAAGACAACGCCGGCAGTGGTTCGGCGCTACAACGAAAACGGCCGGCGAAATGCCGGCCGCGGGATAACGTGGGAAGAATCAGTGGGCGACGCGGCTGGTGCCGTTGACGGTCAGGATGCGCACGCGCTCGCCGACGCGGAAGATCTGGCCCTGGTCGACCTGCTGGACATAGGCGCGGGTGCTGCCGTCGTCTTCGCGCACGGTGATCTCGACGCCCTGGGTGCGCGTCAGGCCTTCTTCGGTAGCCGCGCCCAGCAGGCCGCCAGCGACCGCGCCGATGATGGCCGCGACGTAGCTGCCCTTGCCGCCGCCCACCGCGCTGCCGGCGACACCGCCGACGCCGGCACCGGCGATGGAACCGATCGGGGTCTTGGTGCCTTCGATCTTGACCGGGCGCAAGGCCTGGATGGTGCCCATGCGTACAGTCTGCACGGTACGGGCTTCCTCACGGCTGTAGGTATCGCCGGTGAGGCTGGATTGGCAGCCGCCAAGAGCCAGGGCCATGGCGGTGAAGGAAGCAACGATCAAGGCAGACTTGCGCATAACGGCATCTCCGAAAGGGATAACTGACGAATATTAGACTCTCCCGCAGCCGCTCCTGTCACCTGGCCGGCGCGAGATAATCGAATCGATTCAGCAATGGTACAGGTTCGTTCAGTTTCGACCGAACCCTCCCGCTTTCATCGGCGGGACCGATCGGCTAGGGTGAGCGCCCGCAGAAGGAACAGCCATGGACTATTTCATCATCGTCGTCACCACCGCCGCCGGCCTGTATTTCCACTGGTGGATCTACTGGCGCATCCGCCGCTGGATGGACCGCGACCTGGCGCTGTCATTCGCCGGCGACGACCCGCAAAAGCGTGACTATCTGTTACAGCGACTGGCCGAGGCCAAGGCCAGCAAGGTGAAGCGGCGCGACCTGCCGGCCTGGCTGGAGCGCGCCGCCGCCGACTACCCTTCCCGCGAAGCCTGAGCCAGGCGCCAGAGCCGGGCGATCTGCTCGGCGCGCGCCTCCAGTTCCGCCGCCGCTCCGGCACAGGCCTGCTCCAGGCTGATCGGTCCCGGCGCCAGGCTGAACGCCGCATCGATGCCGGCGTCGTGCAGGCGCTGGTAGCCGTCGCCCAGGCTGCCGGCCAGGGCTACCACGGGAACGCCGGCCTGGCGCGCGATCCGCGCCACGCCCACCGGGGTCTTGCCGTGCAGGCTCTGCGCATCCAGACGGCCCTCGCCGGTCAGCACCAGGTCGGCACCGACCAGCGCATCGGCCAGCCCGGCCAGCTCCGCCACCAGTTCGATGCCTGGGCGGAAACGCGCGCGGAGGAATGCCCTCGCGGCGAAACCCAGGCCGCCGGCGGCGCCGACGCCCGGCACCCGGCTGAAGTCCTCGCCAAGGGTCGCCGCGACCACCTTGGCGAAGTGCGCCAGGGCGGCATCCAGTTGCGCCACCTGTTCGGCGCTGGCGCCCTTCTGCGGACCGAACACCGCCGACGCGCCGCGCGGCCCGCATAGCGGGTTGTCGACGTCTGCGGCGACTTCCACCGCGACATCCACCAGGCGCGGATCCAGCCCGCCCAGGTCGAGACTGTGCAGGCCAGCCAGCGCGGCGCCGCCGGGCGCCAGTTCCTCGCCGTCGGCAGCCAGGAAACGCACGCCGAGCGCGCCCAGCAGGCCGGCGCCGGCATCGTTGGTAGCGCTGCCGCCGAGGCCGAGGATAATCTTCCGCGCCCCGGCGTCCAGCGCCGCACGGATCAGCTCGCCAGTGCCACGGCTGCTGCTGCGCGTGGCGTCGCGGCGGTCGCGCGGGACCAGGTGCAAGCCGCTGGCGGAAGCCATTTCGATCACTGCGGTGGCGTCGTCCAGCCAGCCCCAGTGCGCCAGGGTCGGCTCACCGAGCGGGCCTTCGACACGGCATTCGCGACGTTCGCCGGCGGTGGCGGCGAGTACCGCATCGACCGTGCCTTCGCCGCCGTCCGCCAGTGGCCGCAGCAACACCTCGGCCTGCGGGAAGACTCGCCGCCAGCCGCGGGCGATAGCCTCGGCGACGTCGGGCGCGGACAGGCTTTCCTTGAACGAATCAGGAGCAATCACGATTTTCATCAGTCACCTCGCAGGGCCGGGAGTCCCCGGCCCCGCTTCAATCAGAGCAGCACAAGGCTGAGCAGCCATACCGCGAGCATACCGGCGATACCCTGGACCAGGGTCGCCAGGGTCTGGGCGCGATAGGCAGTGGATACGGTCATGCGGCTGAACTGTGTGACCACCCAGAAGAAGCTGTCATTGGCGTGGGACACCGTCATCGCTCCGGCACCGATCGCCATGACCGTCAGCACCCGGCCCATCTCGCTGTCCAGGCCGAGCTGCGGCAGCAGCGGAGCGACCAGCGCCGAGGTGGTGACCAGCGCCACGGTGGTCGAGCCCTGTGCGGTCTTCAGCGCGGCCGCCACCACGAACGGCATGAACAGGCCGATGCCCAACGCTGACAGGGTGCTGCCCAGGTAGTCGCCGAGCGGAGTGATCTTCAGCATCGCACCGAAGGCGCCGCCGGCGCCGGTGATCAGCAGGATCGGCGCGGCCGACTGGATGCCTTCCACCACGC
This sequence comes from Pseudomonas aeruginosa, assembly GCF_001457615.1. Taxonomy (GTDB): domain Bacteria; phylum Pseudomonadota; class Gammaproteobacteria; order Pseudomonadales; family Pseudomonadaceae; genus Pseudomonas; species Pseudomonas aeruginosa. The sequence goes on from NZ_LN831024.1 coordinate 4,389,183, forward strand.
GCTCATGGAATTCCTCGCGCTTGCTCTGGCCCTTGAGCAGGGTGCAGGCCAGCGCCAGGCCGACCAGCAGGGCGATCACCGGTTGACCGAGGAAGTTCAGGCAGGCGAACAGTACGCCCTCGCCCAGCGGCTTGCTCGGGAATACCGCGACCGAGCCAAGGCAGATCAACAGGATCGGTACGAAGATCGGCGCGAACGCCTGGGTCGCGCTGGGCAGCTTGCCGTAGCGGGCACGCAGCTCGCTGAAATCCTCTTCGGTCTGGACGACCTGGCCGTCGTCGACCAGGGGAATGTCCTTGCCGACGAAGCGATTGGCCCACCACATGCCGGCCATCGCGGTGACGAAGGCGACCACCAGGCCGACCACGATCACCAGGCCAAGGCTGGCGTCCAGGCCGAGGTTGCCGGCCGCGGCGATCGGTCCCGGGGTCGGCGGCACGAAGGTGTGGGTGGCGTAGAGACCGGTGGCCAGGGCCACGCTCATGGCGATGGTGGATATCTTCATCCGCGCCGCCAGGGCGTTCTTCAGCGAGTTGAGGATGACGAAGCCGGAATCGCAGAACACCGGGATCGACACCAGGTAGCCGATGATCGACATGGTCAGGGTCGGGAAGCGTTCGCCGAGCAGGCGGATCACGCTTTCCGCCATGGTGATCGCCGCACCGCTGCGCTCGAGGATCACCCCGATGATGGTGCCGAGCACGATGACGATGCCGATGTAGCCGAGGATGCTGCCGAAGCCGCCGGTAACGGTCTTGACGATTTCCGCCGTGGGTACCTGGTAGGCGAAGCCGGCGATCAGCGCGGCCGCCAGCAGGGCGAGGAACGGGTGCAGCTTGAGTCGCGTGGTGGACAGGACGATAAAGGCGATCAACGCCAGCAGGATCAGGACCAGGGTCATGAGCCGCCTCCTTGTTGTTATGGGTGTGGGATGGGCGCCCAGGGGCGGGTCATTTTCGCTCCGTCGGGACCGGACACGCCTTGTGCAACGGCCAGAGGAAGACGGCGCTGGAAGGGGAACATTTTGTGCGACTGCACAGTGAATCGATTGATCGCCCGTTACCCGCGGCGCGGAACGAGCAATTGCAGCCCCAGCAACAATTGCTGGCGGTGCTCCAGGCGAGCGAGATCGAGCCCGCTGATCGAAGCGATGCGCTCCAGTCGGTAGCGCAGGCTGTTGCGATGGATCCCCAGCGCCTGGGCACAGGCCTGGGCGTGACCGTCATGGGCGCACCAGGACTCCAGGGTAGCGGCCAGCGAACCTTGCGGATCGTGGTCGAGCAACCGCTGCAAGGGCGCCAGCAGCTGCCGCACCTGCCAACTGTCGCGCTGGCTGAACAGCAGGCTGGCGAGGCGGTGTCCGTCCAGGGTCACGACCCGCCGACCGGGCAACCGGCTGCGCGCATAGTCCAGCAGGTCGCGCGCGGCGCAGGCCGAGGCGCGCAGCTCGGCCAGGTCATGCGCCGGGTCGCCGGCACACAGGCGCGCCACGCCCCAGCCGCGCGCGTCGGCGCGCTCCAGCCAGTGCTCGAGCGTATCTGCGTGGGCTACCGGCCGGCACCAGAACACCAGGCGCTCGCCCAGCGCCGCGCTCCAGTGCTCCGCCCGGCCGCCGAGTGCCGCCAGCAGGCGAGCCTGGCAAGACAGCGGATCGGCATGCTCGGGCAGCTCCAGGAAGACCGCCTGGCGCGGCCAGTGCATGGCCAGCCCCAGGTGTTCGGCATCGGCCGCCAGCGCCCCGAGGCCGTGGCTGGGATCGAGCAACTGGCGCAGCCAGGCTTCGTGACGCTGGCGTTGCCAGTGTCGCTCGTCCTGCATCTGGCGCTGTTCCATGAGCATTTCCGCTGCCATCCGCACCAGCTCGGCATAGGGCCGGACCACCTCCGGCGCGCCGGTGATGCCGAGCACGCCGACCAGCCGCTCGGCGTGCAGCAACGGCAGGTTCACCCCTGGCCGCACCCCGCGCAGGCAGGCGGCGGCCTGCTCGTCGATTTCCACCACCCGCCGGTTGGCCAGCACCAGTTGCGCCCCTTCGTGGCGGGTATGCAGGCGCGATGGATCGCCGCTGCCGATGATCATGCCCTGGGCATCCATCACATTGATGTTGTGCGGCAGGATCGCCATCGCCCGATCGACGATGTGCTGCGCCAGCGTCGAATCCAGTTCGAACATGGAGGACTCAGGGCGCCAGGCGTTCGCGCGACCAGCCGCCGTCCTGGCGTCGATAGTCGAGACGGTCGTGCAGGCGGCTCGGCCGCCCCTGCCAGAACTCGATGCGCTGCGGCAGGAGACGGTAGCCGCCCCAGTGCTCGGGACAGCTCGGCGGCTGGTCGGCGAAACGCCGCTCGGTGTCCGCGAGCAGCCGTTCCAGCTCGGCGCGATCGGCGATGACCCGGCTCTGCGGCGAGGCCCAGGCGCCCAGGCGACTGCCCAGCGGACGCACCTGGTAGTAGGCGTCGGATTCCTCGGGAGTGACCTTCTCGACGCTGCCTTCGATGCGCACCTGGCGCTCCAGAGCCGGCCAGAAGAAGGTCATGGCCGCCCGCGGATTGGCCGCCAGTTGCCGGCCCTTGGCGCTTTCGTAGTTGGTGAAGAAGGTGAAGCCGCGCTCGTCGAGGCCCTTGAGCAGGAGGATACGGCAATGCGGATAGCCGTCGGCGTCGACGGTGGCCAGGGTCATGGCGTTGGGTTCGACCGGCAGGCGCTCGGTCTTCACCGCGTCGTCGAACCACTGGCGGAACAGGCTGAAGGGATCGCTAGGGGCGTTGGCCTCGCTGAGGCCATCGCGGGTGTACTCGCGGCGCATATCGGCCAGGGACTGGGTCATGGCGCATCTCCAGGGGGAAATGCGCCATAGCTTAACCGCAGACTCCGCCTCGCGCTTGATCCGGGACAATGGCGCCAAGCGCCCTGCCCCGGTTCGGCTCAGTTGCCCTGGGCCAGGGACAGCAGGCTGGCGCGCTGGGTATAGAGCACTTCGACGCGACGGTTCTGGGCGCGGCCGGCAGCGCTGGCGTTGTCCGCGCGCGGCATGTCGGAACCGACCCCCTTCAGGCGCAATTGGTCGCCTTTCAGGCCGCTGAGGCGGAAGATCGCCGCCACCGACTGGGCACGCTCGAAGCTCAGCTTGTCGTTGACCGCCTTGCTGCCGGTGCTGTCGGTATGGCCGAGTACCAGGATACCGCTCTGCGGATCGGCCTGGGCCATCTTGGCGACCTTGCCCAGCGGGTTGAGGGTGATCGGCATCAGCATGGTGTGGCGCTTGGGATTGAACGAGTAGTCGGCGGGGGCGATGACGATCAATGCGTTGTCGCGGCGTTCGAGGGTGAACTCGCTACCGGCGATCGCTTCGCGCAGGGCTTTCTCATGGGCATCCAGCCACTCCTTGGTGACCTTCTGCTGGACCAGTGCCGGCTTGCCCGACGCCTTGCTCGCCGAGCTGGCGCCGAACGGCCACCACCAGGGGTTGGCGGCCTTCGGCTCGGCTGCGGCGGCGACTTCTTTCTTCGCCGCGGCGATCTCGGCCTTCTGCTCCGCAGCCTTGGCGGCTACGTCCCGACCGCCTTCGTCCTTGCCGAACGGCCACCACCAGTGGCTGGAGCCGACATGCTCGGCTTCGGCCTTCTGTTCCGTGGCCTGCTTGGCGACGGTCTGTCCGTCGTCCTTGCCGAACGGCCACCATGAATGGCTGGAAGCCTGCTCGGCCGGAGCCTTGGCTGGCTGCGAGGAAGCGTCCTGGGTCTGGAAATAGCTGCAGCCGGAGGCGGTCATGCAGAGAAGAAGCGTCGAGGTCTTAAGCAGTTTCATACGTCGGGGTCCGTTGGAAGTGAAAGAAGGCGAGCCCGATGGAACATTCGGCTCAACCGCCGGTCACATCGCAGCGATGCCGGAGTCGATCCACTGCCCCGGCAACGCCCTATCTCATACGACGCTTTAGATTGTGTCGCTAAGCCATTATTTGGCAATGAAATTTAGCGTCGAGCCGACAAGCGGTTAAAAGTTAACCAACGGATTACAGACACTCCCCCGCGACACGCGCCAGCTGCTGCGCCCGCGGATCCATCAGCACATACGGCCCCAAGGCGTTGCTGACAAAGGAAAAAGCCAGGTCGCGCTCGGGATCGGCGAAGCCGATCGAGCCACCCGCCCCAGGGTGGCCGAAGGCCTTGGGGCCGAGTCCGTAGGTCGCATTGGCCACGCCCGGTTGGTCGAGCATGGTGCCGAGGCCGAAGCGGGTCCGGGTCAGCAAGGTCCGATCCTCGCCTACCGCGTGTTCGTGGGCCAACTGGCCCAGCAGTTCATCTTCCAGCAAACGTCCCCGCAACAGGCCGCTATAGAAGCCGGCGAGCGCGCGCGCGTTGCCATGGCCATTGGCGGCCGGCTGCTGCATGCGTCGCCATTCCGGCTTGTTGGTGCTGGTGAGGATCGACGGCGGATTGGTGAAGGCACGGGTGGTCAGCGCCAATGGCTCGCTCATCATGGTCTTCAGCATGCGCTGGGCGGCAGCGTCGCCGAGGCTGCCCTTGCTCCGTGCCATGTGGGCGACGCGGCCGAACTGGCTGTCGTCCAGGCCGACATGGAAATCCAGGCCCAGCGGTGCCGCGGTGCGCGCCACGATGGCCTCGCCCGGCTCGCGGCCGTCGACCCGGCGGATCACCTCGCCGAGCAGCCAGCCATAGGTAATCGGTGCATAGCCGTGCGCTTCGCCAGGCGTCCACCAGGGCTCCTCGGCGGCCAGTGCCGTGGTCATCGCCTGCCAGTCGTAGAGTGCCTCGGGCGGCATCTGCTCGCGCAGCGCCGGCAGGCCGGCGCGATGGCAGAGCAACTGGCGCACGCTGATCGCTGCCTTGCCGGCCGCGGCGAACTCGGGCCAGTAGCGTGCCACCGGCGCGTCCAGTTCGAGCTTGCCCTCGGCCACCAGTTGCAGCACGGCAACGGCGGTGAAGGTCTTGGTGCAGGAGAACAGATTGAGGATGGTGTCGCGCTGCCAGGGCTGCTCGCCGTCCTTGTCCGCGACGCCGCCCCAGAGGTCGACCACCGTCTCGCCACCGACCTCCAGGCACAACGCCGCGCCGCGCTCCTGCGGATTGTCGAAAAGCCGGGCGAAGGCCTCGGCAAGCGGGGCGAAACGGCTGTCACAGTGGCCTTGGGGCGTCATGGGCAAGTTCCGGTGGGAAAGTGGTCGGGGCATTCTTCCAGCCCTCGGCGGCCTTGTGAACCCTGACATAAGAGGGGTTCGCCGCAAGCGGGCGGCGGTGAATGCGCGCTCATGAACCGGCTGAATCCTCGCGCGGCGGCAGAGGCTCGACGGCAGGCATGGACCTGGCCATCGCCGACAGTCGCGACAGGGCGGCAAGGTTGCTTCGGCGCACCGTGTCGACGAAGCCGGCGAACGGCAAGCCCGTGATCCCGACCAGGCCGATATGGCCGTTCTCGCCGTCCAGCAGACGCCCGCTGGCCGGTTGGTCGAGGTACTGGAACCAGTGGGCGCCGACGATATACGGACTCTTCAGCGCCGCCTCCAGGAACGTTCGGTAGGAGTCGCCGCGCGCCCGCTCATTGGCCGCCTCGCTGACACCACCCCAGAACGGACCGCGATCCCGCGAGCCGAAGTGGAACTCGCTGATCAGCACCGGCTTGTCCAGCCGCGCCAGCAGGGAGTCGTCCAGGCCCTGCCCGGGCAACGGCGTATAGAGGTTGAAACTGAGCAGGTCGCAATACCGGGCGCAGGAGGTGATCGCCTCGGGAGTGCTGACGGCGAAGCGGCCGCCGAGCAGGAGGTGGTTCGGTGCGTGCCATTGCAGGGCGTCGCGCAGGGTCTTGAAGTAAGCGTCGGCATACAGCCGGAGGAAGGCGCTGTAGTCCTCGGCGATGGCCGGATGCCCCTCGCCCGGCAGCGGAGCCGCGTAGCCCGGCGCCTCCAGGGCCTCCCAGGCGGCCAGCTCGATGCCCCAGGCCTCGGCCAATGCCTCATGGCCCAGGTACTTGGCTTTCAATTGCTTGACGAAGGCGCGCTTCGCCGGACTGTCCATGGACAGCGTCAAGGCTCCGAAAGCGAGGCCGTAGCGCGCCTGGGCCGAGCCGTCGCGCCCGGCCCAGGCCAGTTCGTTGTCGGCGTAGTAGCCGAGCAGCCAGGGATCGTCGCGGTGGTCGCGAGCAGCGATGGCGATGACGCGCTCGGCGGCCATGGCGAAGCGCGGGTCGAAGGGATCGGGCATGGCTCCCCACCAGTCGAAACCGCTGCTGACCGTGGCGTAGTCGCCGGCGATCGACAGCGGCAGGCTGTAGGGCATCCGCGCCTGTGCGGCGAGCGCCGGATCGCTCCAGTTGCCGAGGCTGTTGAAACCCCATGCCGAGAGGCGCTCCAGGGTGCGCTGGCGCCATTCGCCGGCGAGCTGGTCGGCACTCGCCTGGGGAGCGATGCGCTGGCGATTGGCACCGAGGAAATCGAACCAGCGGCCATGCCCGAAGCGCCGCCCGGCCTGCGCGGCGACGCCGCGGCGGTCGTCGCCCTCACCGAAGAATGCGGCCAGCGGCTCACCCTCCGCCGGCAGTTCGGCGAACATCGGCTCGCGTCCCTCGACGTAGGTCCGGCTGCCGTCGGCGGTCACCGCATTAACGCCCAGCGACCAGAACGGATGTCCTTCCGGAGTAACCAGCCACCAGCGCCCGCCACGTTTTTCCGTGCGGAAGAAACCGCTGGCTTCGAACACCGGCCCACCCAGCAGGCCGCCGAAACGGTCGCGCGCCGGTGTCTGCCGCTCCCAGTCGCGGAGCTGTGCGGCCTCGGCCGCATAGGCGCTGCGCAACTGTTCGTCGGAACGAATCTTTTCCGGCCAGTCGGCGCGGCTGTACTGGCCATAACGATCGATCAGGCCGGTCAGGATGCTCCGCTCCACCGCCCTCCCTGCGCGTATGCCGAAACGTCCGAGCAGGATGCTCTGGGGAGCTTGCGGCGAGCGCAGGGACAGGCTCAGCGCCCCGACCCTGGCGCGGTCCAGCGAGCCCTCCACGCGTGGCGCCAGCAGCATCCGCTGGCCTTCGACCATCTGCGGCATCGGCGGCCCCGCACGCATGCCCAGAGCCTCTGGCGAAACCGCCCGCAACGGCACCAGCAGGGTCTGCGGCGGGCCTGCCGGAAGCTCTATGGATGCCTGCAACCCCGGCGCGCCCTGCTCGCCCTCGATCGCGACCTCCAGGGTCATGTCCCAGCTCATGGCGTTCTGGATGCGCAGGCTCACGTAGTCCGCTGCGGACCAGTCCCAACGGCCCTGCGCCGGACTCATGCGCAAGGTGGGCCGTTGCGCCGGGCTGAAGGTGACGCGACGGAGAATGTCGCCCTCCGGGGTGGCCTCCGCCGTCGCGCTGGGCAGGTCGGCATCCTCAAGGGTGATGCCGACCACGGCCATTGGCTTGACGAAGTTGAACAGCACCTGCTGAGTGTCGCTCGCCGCCAGCGGCGTGGCCACCGCGAGCAGGCCGAGAAGCAGGGGAAGATGCCAACGCGAACGGATCATGAAGCCTGTTTTCCTTAACTCCATCCCGGCCTGGGCAAATGCCGGGAATTCCTGATGCGGCTCGGACGTGAAGGCTGGCGCCCTCCCGCGCAGGCCAGCGCGTCAGGCGATTTCCCGGCGGAACGGCGGCAATGCATTGAGGATAGCCTTGCCGTAGCGCTGGGTGACCACGCGGCGGTCCAGCAGGGTGATGGTGCCGCGGTCCTGCTCGGTGCGCAGCAGCCGCCCGCAGGCCTGGACCAACCGCAGCGAGGCGTCTGGCACGGCGATCTCCATGAACGGATTGCCGCCGCGCGCCTCGATCCACTCGGCCAGCGCCGCCTCCACCGGGTCGTCGGGTACCGCGAAGGGAATCTTGGCGATCACCACGTGTTCGCAATAGGCCCCCGGCAGGTCCACGCCTTCGGCGAAACTGGCGAGGCCGAAGAGCACGCTGTCCTCGCCGTCGTCGACTCGCGACTTGTGCTTGTTCAGGGTTTCCTGCTTGGACAGGTTGCCCTGGATGAACACCCGCTTGCGCCAGTCGCGGTCGAGACCGTCGAAGACTTCCTGCATCTGCTTGCGCGAGGAGAACAGCACCAGGCTGCCGCGCGCGCCCTTCACCAGTTCCGGCAGCTCGCGAATGATCGCCGCGGTGTGCTCGGCGGCGTTGCGCGGATCCGCCTTGAGGTCGGGGACCCGCAATACCCCGGCCTCGGCATGGTGGAAGGGGCTCGGCACCACCGCGGTGACCGCGTTGCGCGGCAGGCCCGCGCGCATGCGGTAGCGGTCGAAGGTGCCCAACGCGGTCAGGGTCGCCGAGGTCACCAGCACGCCATAGGCGACGTTCCACAGGTTGCGGCGCAGGGTCTCGGCGGCGAGGATCGGGCTGGCGTTGGCTTCGATGTCGTAGAAGCTGCCGCTCTCGGCGAGGGTCAGCCAGCGCGCCATCGGCGGGCTGTCCTGCGGGTCCTCGCAGGTGAAGGCGGTCCACAGTTCCCAGTTGCCCTGGGCGCGCGCCAAAAGACTACCGAACAGCGGGTACCACTCCTCCGCCTGGTGGCTGGCGATGCCGCCGGCGCCTTCGCCGTCCATCGCCTCCTTGAGGATATCGGTGAGGCGGGTGAACAGGTCGGTCAGCTTGGAGAAGCCTTTCTTCAGCTCGATGCCCATCTCGCGGATATGCTCGGGGACCACCCCGCCGACGAAACGGTGACGCGGCCGCTCGCGACCTTCCATGTCCTCGCCGGCGCGGAAATCGCCGATCTCTTCGCAGGCGGTGAACATGAACTGCTGCTGGGTCTTGATCTCCCGGGCCAGCTCCGGCACCTGTTCGATCAGGCGGCCGAGGTCGCCCGGCAGCGGGTGCTGGGCGAGCAGCTTGGTGAGGTTCTTGGCGATCTGCTCCAGCCAGTCGGCGGTAGCGCGCAGGCGGGTGAAATGGGCGAAATGGCCAATCGCCTTGTCCGGCAGGTGATGGCCCTCGTCGAACACGTAGAGGGTCTCGCGCGGATCGGGCAGGATGGCGCCGCCGCCCAGGGCCAGGTCAGCCAGGACCAGGTCGTGGTTGGTGACGATCACGTCGACCTTGGTCATCCCTTCGCGCGCCTTGTAGAAGGCGCACTGCTGGAAGTTCGGGCAATGTCGGTTGGTGCACTGGCTGTGATCGGTGGTGAGCTGCGCCCAATGCGCGTCGTCGATCGCCTCCGGCCAGCTGTCGCGGTCGCCGTCCCAGCGGTTGCCGGCCAGGCGTTCGATCATCTGGTTGAACAGCTTGCTGCTGGTCTCGTCGACATCGATGTTGAAACCGTCGTCGGCGAACAGTTGCGCCGTCGCGCTCTGCGCCTGGCCTTCCTGCAGCAGCACGTCGAGCTTGGACAGGCACAGGTAGCGCCCGCGGCCCTTGGCCAGGGCGAAGCTGAAGGCCAGCCCGCTGTTGCGCAGCAGGTCGGGAAGATCCTTGTGGACGATCTGCTCCTGCAGGGCGACGGTCGCGGTGGCTATCACCAGGCGCTTGCCACTGGCCTTGGCGCAGGCGATCGCCGCCAGGCTGTAGGCCACGGTCTTGCCGGTACCGGTTCCGGCCTCCACCGCGACCACCGCCGGCTCGCCCTCGCGGTGCCCCTCCTCGTCCTCCTTGATCGCGCCGAGGGCCTTGGCCACTTCGGCGATCATCAGGCGCTGGCCATAGCGAGGCTTCAGCTCCTTGGCTTCGAGAAAGCGGGTGTAGGCACCCTGGATCTGGGACTTGAGTTCGGCGCTGAGCATGGAATTCCTGGGCCCGGCGCGCAGCGGAAGACGAATCCGCCGGCGCGCCATAGCTGGATAAATTTTCAGTGGTTCGACAGGGCGGCTATGATAACGCGCTTCGTCACAACCGCCAGCGGAGATCGCCGAATGACCCCCTACGCCCTCGTCTACGCCCTGCATGTCCTGGCCGCCCTGGTCTGGGTCGGAGGCATGTTCTTCGCCTGGACGATTCTTCGTCCGGCGGCCGTCGCCGCGCTGGAGGCCCCAGCCCGCCTGGGCCTGTGGCTGGAGGTGTTCCGCCGTTTCTTCCATTGGGTCTGGGCTGCGGTGATCCTGCTGCCGATCAGCGGCGTCGGCATGCTGCACCTGAGCTTCAACGGTTTCGCCGGCGCGCCGCGCTACGTACAGGTAATGATGGGGCTCTACGTCGCCATGCTGGCACTGTTCCTGCGGGTGCAGGCGCTGCAAGTGCCGGAACTGCGCCGCGCGGTGCAGGCCCAGGACTGGCCGGCAGGCGGGCAGGCGCTGGGGAAGATCCGCCGCACCGTCGGCTTCAACCTGCTCCTCGGCCTGTTGCTGATAGCCCTGGTAGCGGCACGCCCGAGCCTCTGAACCGGCGATGCGCCGGAAGCCGTGCTGCCGGCCTCTCCTCAGAAGCGCACGACGTCCAGGCTGCCGTCGCTGCCGTTGGTGCCGTTCGCGCCGTCCTCTCCGCTGCGCCCCGCACGACCGGCATCCACCGAGTAGATCCAGCAACCGGTGGCGTTATCCGCCGCACCCGGTTTGCCGGCCTTGCCTCCAGCGCCGCCGACGCCGCCTTGCAGACGGGTTTGCAAGCGCTCCAGAGGAAAATCGCCCGGCACTTCCAGACGAATCCGACCGCCCGCCCCGCCCGGACCGCCGTCGCTTCCGGATTGGCCGTCGCCACCTTTCAGCGCGCTGCCCCAGAGGCAGCCGGAGGCCTTGCCGGAAGCCCCGTCCAGGCCATCGTAGCCTGGAGCGCCGACGCCACCGCGGGCGTCCAGCAGCAGGCTTTCCACCTCCACCGCCTGCAGGCGCAAGGTCAGGTCGCGGCCGTTACCGGCGCTTTGCCGGAAGGTGCCGGTCGCGCCGGGCGCGGAAATGATGCTGCCATCGGCCAGGCGGCCGCTGACGACTTCGATGCTGATTCGCTCCTCGCCTGGCGCCACGCCGATCCGGGCGTTCTTCGCCATGTGCAGTTCCTCGATGCGCAGGACGCTGACCTCCAGCGGAATCAGCAGGGCGGCATCCTCGCCGATCTCCACTCTGCGCAGGCGCAGCTCCTGGGCCCGCTTGGGCAGGCGCATCACCGAGTTCGCCTGCACCTTCACGGTTCCGCCGATACCCTGCTGGCGTGCCGGCGGCGCCTCGGCCGAAAACGCGGCGCCAGCCCAGGCCAGGGGAACGACCAGGAACAATCCGAGCATGGCCTTACGCATGATCGTCCTCCTTGTCCTGCGGTAACTCGCTGGCCGGGCTCAACGCCGGCAACGCAAGCATGTGGAAGACCCCGAACAGCAAGACCTGGAGACGATCCAGCCAGGGATGCGCGCGCGCTTTCAGGCGTCCTCCGAGGACGAGAATCTCGATCAGGTGGATCAACAGGATCAGGCCGCCGGCTATCGACAACAGCCAGTTCAGCGGATAGGCGAACGGATGCAGCAGATTGACCAGCACCGCGCCCCAGAACACCAGGGTCACGAGCTTGCCCAGCCCGAGAAACGCTTTCATGGAACTCCCCCCAAGACATCGTGTGCGGGGGAACATACTCGCCAGCCCGCCGCGGCGCCAGCCATGAACGAAAACGGGGGCTTCGACGCCCCCGTTCTGCTCCGCGCCGCCTGCGTCATTCGCGCTTGATGAGGATTTCCACCCGGCGATTCTCGGCCCGCCCTTCGCGAGTCTTGTTGTCGGCGACCGGCTGGCTTTCGCCCAATCCCTGCACGCCGACGATGATGCTCGAAGGCACCCCGGCATCAATCAGATAGTTCGCAACGGCATTCGCGCGCCGTTCCGACAGCTTCTGGTTGTAGGCATCGGAACCGACGCTGTCGGTATGCCCGGTGATACTCAGGCGCGTACTGGCCGCCTCGCCTTTCAGGCGTTCGGCGATGCCGTTGAGCTTCTCGCTGTCGGCGGCGTCCACCTTCGACGAATCGAAGGCGAAGTGCAGGTCGCGCACGACAATGGTTTCTTCCTTGACGACGGGAGGCGGCGGCGCGACTTCCTCGACCGGCTGCGGAGGCGGCGGCGCGACCTGTTCGCCGGCACCGTGCACCCAGCAATAGGCGGCACCGACGCCACCGCCGATCAGGGCGCCCCAGCCGGCCCAGCTGCTGCTTTCGATCGCGCCCAGGCCGGCGCCGGTAACACCACCGACCGCCGCACAGGTCGGCCAGTCGCTTTTCTGCAACCCTGCGCAACCGGTCAGCAAGCCGCTGACCAGAATCAGGGGTAAAGCGGTCCTCGTGATGCTCATTGGAACTCTCCTCGTGGATCGGTTGTAACCGACAAATAGGGAGTAAAGACCCCAGCCGAAAAAAGCGCCAGCACTAGGCCATGCAGGCGCTTCAGGCTAGTCTTGGCGAATCCCAGGAGAGTGTTTTCCCATGAGCGAACCGATTTCTCCCCGCACCCCGCAGCAGGCCCTGGCCGCGTTGCTCGCCCGCTACGCGCCGAAGCGCTTGCTGCTGGTCGGCGCCAGCCGGCTGCCGGCGGTGGAGGCCTTCATCCACAACCATCCCCAGTGCCAACTGGCGCACAGCCCGGCGGCGGCATTGCCCGCCGAACTGGCCGGCCAGCGCTTCGACCTGGCGCTGTTCGTCGATTGCCTGGAACACCTGCCGCAGCGCACCAGTCTGCAGTTGCTCGCGGGCGTGCGCAACCTGAACGCCAGCCGGGTCGCCGTACTGGTCGACCTCGAGGCCAGCGACTGGCAGGAAACCGACTTCTTCGCCCTCGCCATGCAGAACAGCGAACGCTTCCAGCGCGAAGGCCAGACGCTGACCCTGTACACCTACGACCTGTACGAGTACAAGCAGGTCCCCGATTGGCTGAACGCCAAGTTCTGGGCCAACCCGGAAAACTTCGGCAAGTACTGGTGGTAACCATGACCCAACCCACCTGCCCCTGCGGCAGCGGCGACCCGCTCGACGATTGCTGCGGCCGCTATCACCAGGGACATCCCGCGCCCACCGCGGAAGCCCTGATGCGCTCGCGCTACAGCGCCTATGCTCTCGGACTGGTGGACTACCTGCGCGACACCACGCTGCCGGCGCAACAGGCCGGCCTCGATCTCGACGGCATCCGCGCCTGGAGCCACGGCAGCACCTGGCTCGGTCTGGAGGTGGAAAACCACGAGGTGCTCGGCGGCCAGCCGGAGCATGCGCGAGTCACCTTCGTCGCGCGCTGGCACGACGCCGACGGGGAACATGCCCATCGCGAATGTTCCGGCTTCGTCCAGCGCAACGGTCGCTGGTACTTCCTCGATCCGACCGTGGCCCTGAAACTCGGCCGCAACGATCCCTGCCCCTGCGGCGCCGGCGGCAAGCTGAAGAAATGCTGCGGTCCGTGGATCACCTGATGCATTCGCTCGCCAGCTATATCCGCGCCATCCATGCCCTGCCCTCGCCGGTCTCGATAAGCGATGCGCAGGTCGAAGAGCAACAGCGCTGCGAGGACGGCGTCGAGATCCACAGCTGCGAAGCGCTCTACCGTTTCGACAACGGCGTGCGCCTGCGCCAGCACTGCGAGCGCGACCTCCTGCCGAGCAGCGGGGCCTGCGAGGAATGCTGGATCGGCTACGAAGTGCTGGATTCCGCCGGGCAGGAAATCAGCCCACGCTACAAGCACTTCGTCAACGCCTGCCAGGAACGCTTCTGGTTGCGCATGCACGCCTGAGATGCTGCGCCAGGCTGCGCGGTTTGGGCGTTGACGAGCGCTCGGGTAGAATGCGCAGCCTTTTCATCCGGGCCCCATCCCCATGCTGCTGACCGTGCTCTACATCATCGCCATCACCGCCGAAGCCATGACCGGTGCGCTGTCGGCCGGCCGGCGCAGCATGGACCTGTTCGGCGTGGTGCTGATCGCCTGCGTCACCGCCCTGGGCGGCGGCTCGGTACGCGACATGCTGCTGGGCCATTACCCGCTGACCTGGGTCCGTCACCCGGAATACCTGGCGCTGACCGCAGTCGCCGCGCTGGTGACAGTGTTCATCGCGCCGCTGATGCGCCACCTGCGCTCGCTGTTCCTGGTACTCGACGCGGTTGGCCTGGTGGCCTTCACCCTGATCGGCTGCCAGGTCAGCCTGGAAATGGGCCACAGCCTGCTGATCGCGGCGATCAGCGGGGTGATCACCGGGGTGTTCGGCGGCATTCTCCGCGACATCCTGTGCAACGACGTACCCTTGATATTCCGCCGCGAACTCTATGCCAGCGTGTCCTTCGCCAGCGCCTGGTGCTACCTGATCTGCGTGGAGCTGGAACTGCCTTCCGAGCAGGCGATGCTGATCACCCTGTTCAGCGGCTTCCTGTTCCGCCTGCTGGCCATCCGCTTCCACTGGGAAATGCCCAAGTTCGTCTACCAGGACGATTTCGACCACTGAAGCAAGCGCCTGCCCCCTGGCCGACGCGTTCCTCCAACCCCTCGCCTGTCCCCGATGCCACGGCCTCGCGACGCGGTTATCCGCCCCACGCCCTGGCTTGTCGCAGGCCGCTGCCCGCCTCAGTCCTGCAGGCGCAGGTGGCTGGTGTCCGGAGCCGGAGCCGCTGGCTCGGAGCGTGCCTGGCCCATGTCGCTACCGACCGGGGCGACGCTGAAGCGGCTCAGGTCGAGTTTCGGCGCCTCGGCTTCGGCCTTGGCGTCCTGTAGGTCGGCGCCTACCGGAGCCAGGCCGAAATCCGGCGCATCGACCTCGGCGAACGCCGCCATGTAGCCGTCCCGCGGCGCTACCTGCAAGCGTCCGGCGGGCGCGCTGGTACCAGTAGCGGCGCGGGTCTGCGGGCCTCCACGGGAGTCGTCTGCGCAGGCGGCGGCGCCATGACCACCTCCTCGACCTCCATCTCGGCGACCACGGCGATCGCTCCCGCTCGCTCCAGCACGCTGCGGTATTTTTCCGCGGAGGCGGCATCGAGGTTGTTCTTGATCACCACCCGGCGGCCGGAGAACAGCAGTTCGATACGCTGCGCGTCGGCCTGGAACAGCTTGGCCAGGTTGGCCTTGACCACCTCGGGACGGGCGCCGGCGACCAACTGGCCGGAAAAGGCGATTTCAAAGCGGCTCATTGGCATCTCTCCGAGTGAAGGGCAGCTCGGCATGGCGGCCCTGGCGTTTCGTCGAGCGATTGTACCCATCGACAGCCACGCGTGGAGTGACTGGGTCCGGCAAATCGGCCGGCGGGTCCGTTCAGGTTAGCCGAGCCGGTCACGCCAGCCGACGGGAAGACTTGCACGGGCGTACGCGCTTCTCCATGCTCCCCCCGACTGCGCTACGGGAAACATATGGACACAGGCCTGTACCTGAAACATCTTTCCTCTATACAACAATAAGTTGCAGCACAATCACTGCTTGTTAAACTGGGGCGTCTCGGGGGGAATAGCATGAATTACCAGGCGCAAATGATAAGAATTATCAGCCTAATAATGGCGTGGGGAGTTCTCTCCAATCTCTCGGGCTGCAGCTGGATGACCGGCAGCTTCGAAGACCCCGACGTCAAGCTGCTGAAGGTGGAAGTGGTCAAGGCACGCTTGCTGGAACAGGAGTTCGTGATGCGCTTCCGCATCGACAACCCCAACGATTTCAGCCTGCCGGTACGCGGCCTGCAGTACGCCGTGCAACTGAACGACATCCAGCTCGCAGAAGGCGAGTCCGGCCAGTGGTTCACGGTTCCCGCCCACGGCCACGAGGTATTCGACGTGCCGGTGCGAACCAATCTCTGGCGCCACATGAAATACATCGTCAAGCTCCTCGAGCGTCCCGAGGAGCCGATCCGCTACCGCCTGCAAGGCGAAGTGAAGACCGGACTGATGTTCGGCCGCAGCGTGCACCTGAGACGAAATGGCGAGATAATTCCCGGCGATTTCATCCCAGAATAGGTCCACCATGAGTCAGGAACCCCACGTACACGGCCCGAACTGCAACCACGACCACGATCATCATCACGATCATGGCCATGGTCATGTCCATGGTCCGCACTGCAACCACAGCCACGAGCCGGTGCGCAATCCGCTCAAGGCCGTAGGCCGCAACGATCCCTGCCCCTGCGGCAGCGAGAAGAAATTCAAGAAGTGCCACGGCGCCTGACCCTTCGCACGCGCCGGCATCCGAAGGCCCGCTGAGCAGCGGGCCTTTTCGTTGGCGCGCCACCAGCCTCGCCGGGGCGTCATGCGCGACAGCGGTTTGCATCGAACCTAGGTTCCTGGCGTAGAGTCTTCCGTTCGTAGCCCATCGACGAGCCGGAGACGCACCGATGATCGACCTGTACTACTGGACCACCCCGAACGGCCACAAGATTACTCTTTTCCTGGAAGAAACCGGCCTGCCCTACGCCATCCATCCGATCAATATCAGCCAGGGCGACCAGTTCCAGGCGGATTTCCTGAAGGTGTCGCCGAACAACAAGATTCCCGCCATCGTCGATCGCCAACCAGCCGACGGCGGCGCTCCCCTGTCGCTGTTCGAGTCCGGCGCCATCCTGCTCTATCTCGCGGAAAAGACCGGACGGTTCCTCGCCAAGGACCTGCGCGCGCGCCAGGAAACCCTGCAGTGGCTGTTCTGGCAGATGGGCGGGCTGGGGCCGATGGCCGGGCAGAACCACCATTTCAACCGCTTCGCCCCGGAGAAGATTCCCTACGCTATCGACCGTTACGTCAAGGAAACCGCGCGCCTGTACGGCGTTCTCGACCAGCGCCTGGCGGACCGCGCCTTCGTCGCCGGCGACGACTACAGCATCGCCGACATGGCCATCTATCCGTGGATCGTCCCACATCAGTGGCAGGAGCAGGATCTCGCCGACTTCCCACACCTGCAGCGCTGGTTCGAGAGCATTCGCCAGCGTCCGGCGACGCAACGCGCCTATGCTTTGGTGGAGCGCATCAATCCGCCGCAGTAGCGGGTCCCGAGCCGGCCTGCGGACGTCCTCGCGGACGATCGCAGGCGGAGCTTGCGCAGCCCTGCGCTCCTCACTAACGTAGCGCCTCTCGACGCGACCACTCCCGCAGGAGCCCCCACCCCATGGCCTCGCCAGCCTTCATGCGTTTTCTTCCCCGTTGCGGCGCCGCCGCGGCCTTCGGCACCCTCCTGGGCCTGGCCGGTTGCCAGTCCTGGCTCGACGATCGCTACGCCGACAGCCTGCCGCCGACCTCCGGCGTACAACCGATCAAGGGCCTGGCGCAAAACGTATCGATCCGGCGCAACGCGCTGGGCATGCCACTGATCGAAACCGGCACCTTCCATGACGCGCTGTTCGCCCTGGGCTACGTACACGCCTCCGACCGCCTGAGCCAGATGGTCAGCCTGCGCCTGCTGGCCCAGGGACGGCTGGCCGAGATGGTCGGCCCCGGCGCGCTGGAGATCGACCGTTTCATGCGTACCGTGAACCTGCGCCAGGCTGCGGAGATCCAGTACAGGAACGCCTCGCCGCGCCTGCAACGCTTCTTCGAGGTCTACGCGCGCGGGGTCAACGCCTACCTGTATCGCTATCGCGACAAGCTGCCGATGGACCTGGCCCAGTCCGGCTACCGTCCGGAATACTGGAAGCCCGAGGACTCGGCGCTGGTCTTCGCCCTGCTCAACTTCGGCCTGGCGGTGAACCTGCAGGAAGAAATCGCCTCGCTGACGCTCGCGCAGAAGGTCGGCAGCGACAAGCTGGCCTGGCTGACGCCGACCTATCCCGACGAAAACCTGCCGTTCGACGAGGCGGAAAAGCTCAAGGGCCTGCGCCTGGACGGGCAGGTTCCCGGCCTCGCGGGCGTCGAGGGCGCGGCGCGGCAGGTCGCAGCGCTGAGCATGCTCGGGGTCGCCGCCTCGAACAACTGGGCTATCGCGCCGCAACGCAGCCGCAGCGGCAAGAGCCTGATGGCCAACGACACCCACCTGCCGCTGAGCATGCCGTCGGTGTGGAACTACGTGCAGATCCGCTCGCCCAAGTACCAGGCCGCGGGCGTTTCCATTGCCGGTCTGCCGGGCGTGGTGGCGGGCTTCAACGGCAAGCTGGCCTGGGGCATGACCATGGTCCTGGGCGACAATCAGGATCTCTACCTGGAACAGTTGCGACGCCAGGGCAACCGGCTCTATTACCTGGCCGACGGCAAGTGGCAGCCAACCCGCGAACGCCAGGAAACCTTCTTCATCAAGGGCCAGCGGCCGATCCGCGAGGTCATCCACGAAACCCGCCATGGCCCGCTGCTCAACAGCGCCCTGGGCGAGCGCAAGAACATCCTCCAGCCGCTGCCGCTGAAGAGCGGCTACGGACTGGCCTACCGGAGCATCCAGCAGGAAGCCGACAAGACCCTGGACGGCTTCTTCGACCTGTCGCGGGCGAAGACCATCGAGCAGGCCTTCGACGCCACCCGCGAGATTCGCGCGATGCCGCTGAACATCGTGTTCGCCGACGAAAAGCACATCGGCTGGCAGGTCACCGGACGCTATCCGAACCGCAAGGAAGGTCGTGGCCTGCTGCCCTCCCCTGGCTGGGACGGCCGCTACGACTGGGATGGCTATGCCGACCCGATCCTCCACCCGTCCGACCAGGACCCGCAGCAGGGCTGGCTGGGTACCGCCAACCACCGCACCGTGCAGCCCGGCTACGGCGCCCAGTTGTCCAACTCCTGGTACTACCCGGAGCGCGCCGAGCGCATCGCCCAGCTCGCCGGTGCCAGCAAGAGCCACGACACCCAGAGCATGATCCGCATGCAGTACGACCAGACCTCGCTGTTCGTCGCCAAGCTGCAAGCCATGTTCGACAATCCCGGCATGTCGCTGCCGCTGCGCCAGGCCATCGACGCCTTGCCGGAGGCGCAACGCAGCCGGGCGCGGGAGGCCTACGACCGGCTTATGGCATTCGACGGCAAGCTGACAGCCAGCTCCAGCGACGCCGCGCTGTACGGCGCCTTCCTCCACGAGAGCGCCAGGCAGATATTCCTCGACGAGCTAGGACCGGAGGACGGCCCTGCCTGGAAAGCCTTCGTCGAGACCGCCAACCTCTCCTACTCGGCGCAAGCCGACCACCTGCTCGGGCGCGACGACAGTCCGTTCTGGGACGATACCCGCACTCCGCAGAAGGAGGACAAGCCGGCAATCCTCGCGCGCAGCCTCGCCGCCGCCGTGGAGTTCTGCGAACAGCGACTGGGGAGCGAGCGCAAGGCCTGGCAATGGGGCAAGCTGCACACCTACGAATGGCAGAGCGACAGCTCGAAAATGGCCCCCTACCTGGGCGCCGGCGAGCGCGCCGGACTCGGCGCGATCAAGGGCTATCTCGATCGCGGGCCCTATCCGGCCGGCGGCGACCACACCACGCTGGACGTATCGGCCTACGGCTGGGGCCAGGACTTCGACACTTGGCTGATCCCGGCGATGCGGCTGATCGTCGACTTCGGCCAGAGCGAACCGATGATCGGCGTGAACAGCAGCGGCCAATCCGGCAATCCGGCCAGCCCGCACTACGCCGACGGTATCGACGCCTGGCTCAAGGGGCGCTACGTCAGCTTCCCGTTCCAGCCACAGAACCTCGAGCGCGTTTACGGCAACAAGCGGCTGACGCTCACTCCCGCTCGCTGAACGGACCGCGCGGAACTTTCCTCCGCGCCGTGGCTCTGAACAGCCGACTTACTCCATGATCATCTTCAGGGCGTCCTTCCGGACGCCCTTCTTTTATCCCCCTCCCGGAAAGCCTCCGTTTTCTCGAAAGCCCGGGCACGGGATCGAACCGATCTCACTCCTCTCCGGCCTCTTCCACGGGCGCCACCAGCGCCCGGTCCAGCCAGTCCGTCGGCAGGCTCTTGCTGGCGCGGGCACCGAGCAGCTTGAGTTGCTCGCTGCGACTGATCAGGTTGCCACGTCCCTCGGTGAGCTTGTTGCGCGCCGCGGCATAGGCCTTGTCCAGTTGCTGCAGGCGCGAACCGACCTCATCGAGGTCCTGAACGAAGAGCACGAACTTGTCATACAGCGAACCGGCACGTTCGGCGATTTCCCGCGCATTCTGGTTCTGCCGCTCCTGGCGCCAGAGGCTGTCGATTACCCGCAGGGTGGCCAGCAGGGTGGTCGGGCTGACGATCACGATATTCTGCGCGAAGGCGTCCTGGAACAGGTTCGGCTCGGCCTGCAGGGCCGTCGAGAAAGCCGCCTCGATCGGCATGAACAGCAGGACGAAGTCGAGGCTGTGCAATCCTTCCAGGCGTCGATAGTCCTTGCCGGAGAGGCCTTTCACATGGTTGCGCAACGACGTTACGTGCTGCTTCAGCGCCTGCTGGCGCAGCAGATCGTCGTCAGCGGCGATGTACTGCTGGTAGGCCGTGAGACTGACCTTGGCATCCACCACCACCTGCTTGTCGCCGGGCAGGCGGATCAGCACGTCCGGCTGGAAGCGTTCGCCCTCGGCACCCTTCAGGCTGACCTGGGTCTCGTATTCCCGGCCTTTTTCCAGGCCTGCATGCTCGAGCACCCGCTCCAGCACCAGTTCGCCCCAGTTGCCCTGGGTCTTCTGGCCCTTGAGCGCGCGGGTCAGGTTGGTCGCTTCCTCGCCCAGGCGCAGGTTGAGCTGCTGCAGACGCTCCAGTTCCTTGCTCAGGGAGAAACGCTCGCGCGCTTCCTGCTGGTAGCTTTCCTCCACCCGCTTCTCGAACGCCTGGATGCGCTCCTTCAGTGGATCGAGCATCTGCCCCAGGCGCTGCTGGCTGGTCTCGGCGAAACGCTGTTCACGCTCGTCGAAGATCTTTCCCGCCAGTTCGGCGAACTGTGCCCGCAACTCGTCGCGGGCCGACTGCAGGTCGGTCAGGCGCTGCTGGTGGCTTTCCTGCTGCTCGCGAAGTTCCGCAGCCAGCGCAGCCCGTTCGGAAGCCAGGCGACGCACTTCCTCTTCCCGGCCCTGGCGCTCGCTGGCCCAACGTGCCTCCGCCTGGGACGCCCGTTGCCGCTCCTCCCCCATCAACTCGGCTTCCCGACGCAGCGCGGCGACCTCGCCGGAGAGCCTGGCATGGCGCTCGCCGAGTTGCTGGTAAGCCTCCCTACTGGTCTCCAACTGCGCATTCAGCCCGTCCTGGGCCAGTTGCGCGGTCGCCAGTCGCTCGCCGAGCAACGCCATCTCGCGCTCCGCCAGGCTGGCCCTTCTCTGTAGCTGCCATGCCAGGCCGGCCAGGGGAATCGCGGCAGCCAGCAGGCCAAGCAACAGGTTCGGTAGATCGACGGGCATGGGGCACTCCAGCGGAAAACGACGCAACACCCGCCTGGCAGGCGCGCGTGCAGCGGATTCTAGGTTCTTGGGAAAAGACCGTCGAGCGAATAGCGCCGCGCCGAACGAGCACTCCGCTTCCGAGCTGTGCGTACCCCATGCGCAGGACACTTCAGATACTTCCATAACGGAAGCCATCGCCCTGCGCCCTTCGCCGCCGGGACATTTCTGCTTCCACGGCATTTTTGTCGCGGCTACAGGGCTTGCCTTGGAGCGTGCGATGTGCTGTCGAGCAAGTGCTTGGGAAATCCACAGATCCTGTGGATAACCCAGTGGAAAAGCCCCTAAAAAACTGCCGAACCCCCGATGGAGTGGGGCTATGGGACAGATTGACGATTTTTTCACCAACTATTTTTATCGTTATTTTTCAATAAGTTACGTTTCAAACATGAAAAATCAAGCGTTTAGAGCCTAACGCTCTCAACCCTTGACAAGCTGCTTTCCATTTGTGCACAAATTTTCGCCGAAGCCTCTTGCCGCCCCATTGCAGGGCAATGCCGTTCGAAATCCTCAGCCACTCTTTCCCTCGGCGCATGCAGGCCAGCCCTGCCCAACCGGCAGGTGGCGGCCTTCAGACGGCGCCCCCGGATCGCTGGCAACCGTGCCCCCCTCCACTCACGCCGGATGCGGCAACTTTCCGTCCACCAGGAACAGCTCCCAGGAGAAGATTTTCGGCGACCCCGGCACATGCGCCGGCTTGAAGGCCACGTAACCGGCCGTGGTTTCGCACAGCCAGGGCGTCAGGTTGCGAGGACGCTTTTCGGTGAAGGCCGCGGGCGTGAACAGGGCGACATTGCAGCCGCGCTCCGGGCAACGCGCCGAACGGTATTCGAATGCCTGCACCCCGGCGCTGCGCATGGCACTTCCCAGTTCCTGGGGAGCGCGGTAGTCGGCGATGTCGGTCAGCGCAGCCTCGTGATCGGAGAAAGGCGGCGCCTGCAGACGGATTCCCCGCTCCACCTTCCAGCCCGCCTCGAACGAAGCGTGCTCGGACAGAATCCTCCCGCTCGGTGGCGGCACCGCCATGCCACTCCACAGGACGCAACGGTAATACGCGCTTTCGGCCATGGCCGTTTCCAGCTTCAACGCGGCGTAGAACAGGCTTGGCTCGTGGCGACGGCCAAACCGCGACCCCCAGCGCAAGGGCGGATAACGGAACGGGGTCTTCAACAGGTAATGCAATGGCTCGGCATCCGCCGGCACCGGCGGCTTGCTCGACTCGAGCAGTTCCTCGAGCAACGCCTGTTCTTCCAGGGTGTCGACCAATTGCAGGGTCGCCACCTGCTCCTGGCTCTCCACCAACCGCACCAGGCGCCCCTGGAGCGGTCGGATATGCCGCTCACCCTTGCACTGTCGCCAGATCTCGCTCACCTTCCGCCCCTCGCTTCCTGTGGTGTCGGATGCCAGCGTAGCGGCACCGCAGTCTCCATTCAGCCAGGCGTGTCGCCTCTGGCTGCCAGCCTTTTCCGTGACAGGCGTAGGCCCCCGTACAGGCGCGCCGGGCATCAGACCTTGCCGCGGATCGCATCGAGGTATTCCAGCACATGAACCAGGCCCTGCACCTGTCCCATCAGTGCCAGCGGCTCGCCCGCCAGGTGATGGTTGGGAGTGCGCAGGAAGTGGCGCATGTCCTCCTGCTGCCCGCCGAACAGGGCATACAGTGCGCGATAGACCCGCACCAGCAGCAGAGCCAGCTCGCCGGTCTTGCTGTCCACCCGCAGGCCCTGGGTCTTCCAGCGGCTGATGGCGCTGCGATCGACGCCGACGATGCCGGCCAGTTCGAGCTGCGTCAGCCCCAATTGCTCGCGCGCGGCCAGGACGGCCTTGGCCAGGACGGCATCGGCGCTGGGACGTTCCTTGATGAGAGCGCTCATGACGACCTCCTCATGTGTGTTTACAACAAACTATCATCATTTTGCTGAAAACACACCTTGATTCGGTCGAACCTAGAGAACCACGCGCAAGCATTGACCGGCGTGATAGAGAGAAAAACCCATCTCGTAGGCGCAACTGCGCAGCCTGGCCGCGGGGACGGGCTTCATGTCACTGAACGGCAACGGCAATGTCGCTCGCTCGCCGCTCAGCAGGTAGTCGGCGAACGCCTTGCCCACTACCGTACCGGTGGTCACGCCGCGTCCGTTGTAGCCGGTCACCGCCAGCAAGCCTTGCGCAGGCTCGAACAGGCGCATCAGATGATCGGGGGTGAAGGCGATGCAACCCGTCCAGCTGTACTCCCAGTTGACCTGGCCCAGGTCGGGAAAGTAATGGCTCTGGATTCGATCGGCCCATTGCCGCAGGAACCAGGCGGGCTTGTTCGCGCCATTGCCGAGGCTTCCCAGTAACAGGCGGCCCTGGGCATCGCGACGGATGCTGCTGAGCACCGTCCTGGTGTCCCAGGAACCCTGGCCGTGAGGCAGGATGCGCTCGGCCGCGGCGCCGTGCAGCGGCGCCGAAGCCACCTGGTAGTAGTAGCCGGGAAAGAAGTGCCGCCTCAGGTTGGTCCACTCGCCCTCGGTATAGGCGTTGGAGGCGATCACCACCTGTTCCGCCAGTACCGCCCCCGCGCTACTGCGCACCGCCCACAGCGCGCCCTGCCGCTCCAGGGCGAGCACCGGCGAGCGCTGGTACAGTTGGCCGCCCCGCTGTACGACGGCGGTGGCCAGTCCGCGCGAATAGGCCATGGGATTGAGAGTGCCGGCGCGTCGGTCGAGCAACGCCGCGCTGATTCGCCGGGTGCCGCAGGCCTCGTGGCAAGCCGCGCCGGTCAGCAACTCCAGCGGAGCGCCGCGGCGCGTCCACTGCGCGTGACGGCGTTGCAGATCGGCCACGCCGCTGGCGTTGTGCGACATGTGCAGGGTGCCCTCGCGGCGCAACTGGCAATCGATGCCGAGGCGTTCGATGGTCTCCATCACCAGCGCCGGCGCCCGCCCCAGCACGGCGTTGAGCTTTTCTCCCTGCTCGGCGCCGAGGGTGGCGACCACCTCGTCCGGGGGAATCCAGGTGCCGGCGTTGATCAATCCGACATTACGTCCCGACCCGCCGTGGCCGACCTCGTACGCTTCCAGCACGCACACCGAACGGCCGGCCTCCAGCAGGTGGAGCGCCGCCGAAAGCCCGGTGAAACCGGCGCCGATCACACATACATCGGCGCGCTGCTCGCCGTTCAGGCTCGCCGCTCCGGACAGGCGAGGCGTAACCACTTCCCACAGACACCGTTGCTGCAAACCGCCCATGCGCGACTCCGCTGCCAGCCTCATTGCCATGCGGCGGGAGCCCGCCGCGCCCCGTTCAATCGAAGGTGATGCCCTGTGCCAGCGGCAGCTCGCGGGAATAGTTGACGGTGTTGGTCTGCCGTCGCATGTAGGCCTTCCAGGCGTCCGAGCCGGACTCGCGGCCGCCGCCGGTCTCTTTCTCGCCGCCGAACGCCCCGCCGATTTCCGCCCCGCTGGTGCCGATGTTGACGTTGGCGATCCCGCAGTCACTGCCCGCCGCGCCCTGGAACAGTTCCGCCTCGCGCAGGTCGGTGGTGAAGATGCACGACGACAGTCCCTGGGGAACCTCGTTGTTCAGGCGCAGGGCCTCGTCGAAATCGCGGTAGCCGACCACGTACAGGATCGGTGCGAAGGTCTCCGTGCGCACCACTTCGGTCTGTCCCGGCATCTCGACGATGGCCGGCGACACGTAGTAGGCATCCGGATAGCGCTCCTGCAATTGCCGCTCGCCGCCGAACACCCGCCCCCCCTGCTCGCGGGCTCGCGCCAGGGCGTCCTGCATGGCCAGGTAGCTGCGTTCGTCGATCAGCGGCCCGACCAGGTTGCCCTCCAGCGGATGACCGATACGGACCCTGGAATAGGCTGCCTTGAGGCGCTCGACTATCTCGTCCTTCACCGACTCATGGGCAATCAACCGGCGCAAGGTGGTGCAGCGCTGCCCGGCGGTGCCCACCGCGCCGAACAGGATGCCGCGCACCGCCAGGTCGAGGTCTGCGCTTGGCGCCAGGATCATCGCGTTGTTGCCGCCCAGTTCGAGGATGCAGCGAGCGAAACGCGCCGCCACCCGCGGCGCCACTTCGCGCCCCATGCGAGTGCTGCCGGTGGCGCTGACCAGGGCGACGCGACGGTCGTCCACCAGCGCTTCGCCGGCCTCGCGGTCGCCGATCAGCAATTGGCTCAGGTGCGCCGGCGCATCGCCGCCGAAGGCCCGCGCGGCACGCTCGAACAGTGCCTGGCAGGCCAGTGCGGTGAGGGGGGTCTTCTCCGAAGGCTTCCAGACCACGGAATTACCGCAGACCAGCGCCAGCGCGGTATTCCACGACCACACCGCGACTGGGAAGTTGAACGCGCTGATCACGCCTACCACGCCCAGCGGGTGCCAGGTCTCGCGCATGTGGTGGCCGGGACGCTCGGATGCGATGGTAAGACCGTACAACTGGCGCGAGAGGCCCACCGCGAAGTCGCAGATATCGATCATTTCCTGGACTTCGCCGAGGCCTTCCTGGGTGATCTTGCCCGCCTCCCAGGACACCAGTTCGCCGAGTTCGGCCTTGTGCCGACGCAATTCCTCGCCGAACAGCCGCACCAGTTCACCACGGCGCGGCGCCGGCACCTGGCGCCAGGCGCGGAACGCCTGTTCGGCGCGCTCGACCTTGGCGGCAACGGCGGCGCGCCCCTCCAGTCGCACCGCAGCCAGGCGACTGCCGTCGATGGGGGTATGCACGGCAAGCTCGCCATCGCGAAAGGCATTGGGGTCGAGGCCGAGACTGCGCAGCAATCCGTCGATCATGTGAGGTTCTCCTGGCTGTTCGTTTCCGCTCGTTTTAGTCGGTTTGCCCGGTAGCAACAAACGACCTTTATTCGCCACGTCATTCCGAGTTTTCATACTGGCTCCGAGCTGTCGCGATCCGCCGTGTTTCCCGTACCATGCACGCCTTCGCCGGCCAGCCCCCGCCTACCCGACATGGACAAGAAAAAGCTGTTGCGCCTGATCACGGAAAAGCTCGCCGCGGACCTGGAAGTCGCCGTCCGCGCCGCGCAGACCGCCCATGAGACGGCAACCCACGAAGAGAACGTCGCCGAGAACAAGTACGACACCCTCGGCCTGGAAGCGGCCTACCTGGCCGCCGGGCAGTCGCGCCGGGTCGAGGAGATCCGCCAGGCGCTGGGCCTGTACCGCAACCTGGTGCTGCGCGATTTCGACGAGGAACAGGGCATCCAGCTCACCGCGCTGGTCACCCTGCTGAACGCCGACGGCAGCCGGCGAACAGTGTTCCTCGGCCCCGAGGCGGCCGGGCTGAAGATCGATTGCGAAGGTCGCGAGGTGTTGGTCATCACGCCTCGCTCGCCACTGGGCCAGAGCCTGATCGGCAGGCACCCGGGCGACGAGACCGGGGCGAAGGACTCCCCCCTTGCGGTGGAAATCCTCGCCGTCGACTGAGGCTACTGCTGCGGCGCACCGCAGGCGCCGCAGAACTTCGCGCCCGCCGCGAGATCGGCGCTGCAGGCGATACAGCGCAGCGGCGCCAGGGCGCCGCCGCAGCCCTGGCAGAATCGTGCCGTCGCCGCATTCGCGGTGCGGCAGGCGCGACAGGCCATTCCCGCCGCGACTGGCGCCGGCGGATAGCCGCCCTGACCGCGGTGATGACCGCCGCCGTGATGACCACCGCCCTGCCCATGATGACGCCCACCCATCAACAACCGTTCGAAGAACCCCATGGCGCAACCCTCTCGTCTGGATCTGACGGCTCCCAGTGAAAAGGCTGTAGCCACTACAGGGTCAATGGCGCGGAAACATCGGGAAACTCAAGTCCGCTTCACCACAGCGGCAACGCGTAGCTGACGATCAGCCGGGTCTCGTCGATGTCGTTGCCGAAATCGCTGCGGAAGGTGCCGTTGCGCAACTTGATCCCCAGGTTCTTCAGCGGCCCCGATTGCACCAGGTAGGCGATATCGGTGTCCCGCTCCCATTCCTTGCCGCGCCCACCGCCGTCCAGAAGGTCGATGTGTTCGCCACGCAGGTAGCGGCTCATGAATGTCAGGCCGGGCAGGCCGATGGCGGCGAAGTCGTAGTCGTAGCGCAACTGCCAGGAGCGCTCGTCCTTGTTGGCGAAATCGCCGATCTGCACGAAGTTGACCAGATACGGATCGGTCCCGGCCAGGTAGGCGAAGCCGCTGTCGCCGGACATGCGCTGGTAGCCGAGGCCGAAGGCGTGGCCACCCAGGCGATAGGTGAACAGCGCATTCAGCGCGCGATTGTCGACGCGGCTGCCGCCCTCGTCGGTGGAACGCGCCCAGCGGATGTCGGACTTCAGCGACTGGTCATCGGTGAGCGGCAAGAGGTGCTGCACGCCGAGATAATGCTGGCGGTAGAAATCCTCCAGGTTGGCGTAGTGGTAGCTGCTGCTCAGGCGCTCGCTCCAGCGGTAGGTACCGCCGGCGAAGTCGAAGCGGTCGCTGCCGGGGTGCCGGCCCGCCAGTACGTTGCGCTTGTTGCCGCGGGTGATGCCGAGGTCTTCGGCGTTGGTCGAGTCGCGCTGCTTGACCTGGCGCAACTGGCCAAACTGCAGCGCCAGCCCGTCGATCTCGTTCACTTCCAGCAGTCCACCCTGGAAGGTTTGCGGGTGCAGGCGCGTGTCGTTGAACTGCACCACCGGCAGCCTGGGCATCAGGCTGCCGATCTTCAGCGTACTGTGCGAGACCCGTAGCTTGGCGGTCAGGCCCAGGCTGGAATAGTCGTGGGCGGCGCGCCGGTCGCTCGTCGAATACGGCAACAGACCACTACCGGATCGCTCTGGCGAGGAGTCCAGCCTGACGCCCAGCAGGCCCAGCGCATCGATGCCCAGACCGAAGAGCCCCTCGGTGTAGCCGGACTCGTAGCGCAACAGGAAACCCTGCGCCCACTCCTCCGAATAGGACTGGCTGGCGCCGGGCTGGCGATAGTCGCGATTGAAATAGAAATTGCGCAGTTCGAGGCCGGCCTTGCCGTCGGCGAAAAACTCCGCCTGGGCGAACGACGGCAGCAACGCCAGCCCCGCGGCCAGCATCGGAACGGGAAGAATTTTCATTGTTGTTGTCTCTTCGTCGTCAGTGGATAGACACGGCGCCGCGGCCACTCCCTGCCGCGACCGCCGTGGCGGAGCGGATCAGACCCCGGCGAGCATGCCCTCCAGGCGTTGACGCACCAGTTGGCGCGCCTGCTCGACGATGTCCCTGAGCAACTCGGCGCAGGCCGGTTCGTCGTCGATCAGGCCCTGGACCATGCCGGCCGACCAGATCCCCAGGTCGGTATCGCCCTGCTGGTACACCTGGCGACCGCGCTGGCCGCTGACCAGCGCGGCGATATCGGCGTAGCCGGCGCCGCCGCGTGCCTCGATCGCCAGTACTTCCTGGCTGATCGCGTTGCGCGCCACCCGCGCGGTATTGCGCAGGGAACGCATGATCAGGTCGGTGGAACGCTCGTCGGCCGCACGGATCGCCGCCTTCACCGCAGGGTGTATCGGACATTCGCGAGTGGCCAGGAAGCGCGTGCCCATGTTGATCGCGTCGGCGCCCAGCGCCAGCGCCGCGACCAGGCCACGTCCATCGGCGAAACCGCCGGAGGCGATGATCGGCACGCGTAGCCGGTTGGCCGCGGCCGGCAGCAACACCAGGCCGGGGATGTCGTCCTCGCCCGGGTGGCCGGCACACTCGAAGCCGTCGATGGAGACGGCGTCCACGCCCAGTCGCTCGGCCTTGAGCGCATGGCGCACGGCGGTGCACTTGTGGATCACCTTGACGCCGTGTCGACGGAATTCGGCGATGTGCTCGCCGGGGTCGTTGCCGGCGGTTTCGACGACGCGGATTCCCGTCTCGATGATGGCTGCGCGATATTCGGCATAGGGCACCGGCTTCTGCGTCGGCAGCAAGGTCAGGTTGACCCCGAACGGCCGATCGGTCAGCTCGCGGCAGCGGGCAATCTCCGCAGCCAGTGCCTCCGGGCTCGGCTGGGTCAACGCCGACAGCGTCGCCAGGCCACCGGCGTTGGCCACCGCCGCAGCCATCTCGGCACGGCCGACCCACTGCATGCCGCCCTGCATGATCGGGTGTTCGACGCCGAAGGTCTCGGTGAAACGGGTCCTGAACACGCCCATGGATTGCCTCCTCGGTCAGATCGGGTCCCAGGAGAACACGTCCGGGCTGCGCGCCAGGTCCATGAAGCTGCCGCGCAACGCCGGCATGCCGTGCTCGGCGATGCTCTGCGGGGTCCAGCCGTGCTCGCTATGCACACTGCGCAGCGGCCGGCTCTGGCTCATCAGGAAGAGTTCGTGGTGACGCGCGGCGAACACCTGGCCGGTGACCTCGCGGGCGGCGTCGGACGCCAGGTAGACGGCCAGCGGCGCGTTCTTCTCGGGGGTCATGCGCTGCAGCTTGTCGACGCGGGCCTTCTGCTCCGGGGTTGCGGCCGGGATCGAGTCGGTCATCCGGCTCCAGGCGAACGGCGCGATGCAATTCGAACGCACGTTGTAGCGCTGCATGTCGAGGGCGATGGATTTGCTCAAGGCGACGATGCCCAGCTTGGCCGCGGAATAATTGGCCTGGCCGAAGTTGCCGATCAGCCCGGAAGTGCTGGTCATGTGTACGAAGGCGCCGGCCTGCTGGGTACGGAAGCGTTCGGCGGCGGCCCGGCTGACGAAGAAGCTGCCGTTGAGATGGACATTGATCACCGACAGCCAGTCGTCGGCGCTCATCTTGTGGAAGATCGCATCGCGCAGGATGCCAGCGTTGTTCACCACGATATCCAGACGCCCGAAACCGTCCATGGCGCATTCGACGATACGCCGCGCGCTGTCCCAGTCGGCGACGCTGTCGGTGTTGATCAGACCTTCGCCGCCTCGCTGGCGGATCAGGCCAAGGGTCTCTTCGGCCGGCGAGGCCGACCCGCCCTCGCCCTGTAGCGATACGCCGATATCGTTGATCACCACCCGTGCCCCGGAATCGGCCAGGGCCAGGGCGATCTCGCGGCCGATGCCGCCGCCCGCGCCGGTAACGATCGCGACCTTGCCTTCATTGAGTCTGCTGCTCATGGGTAATCCTCTTCGTCCCGTGGATGTCGTTCGGTTGCGCTCAGCCCGGCAGGCCGAGGACGCTCTTGGCCAGGATGTTGCGCTGGATTTCGTTGCTGCCGCCGTAGATGGTGGTCGGCCGCGACTGGATGAAGATCCCCGCCGGATGCAACTCGGGGTCTTCGGCGAAGGGCTGCAGCAGGGCCGAATCCTCCCCGGCGACCTCCAGGCCCAGCTCGCTGATGCGCTGGAACAGTTCGGACTGGAAGATCTTCAGCATGGATACCTCCGGGCCGAGGCTCTCCCCACGCCGCAGGCGTTCGGCGAAACGCTCGTAGAGCGCCTTGTGGCTGTCCAGGTCCATGCTCAGCGCGGCGAAGCGGCGCACGAACAGAGGGTCGTGCCACAGTCCCAGGTGCCGGGCCAGGCGCTCCAGGCGCTGGAGAGCGAAGGTGGACTGCTTGGGCGAACCGAGGAAGATCCGCTCGAAACCGAGCAGCGCCTTGGCCATGCTCCAACCCTGGTTGATTCCGCCGACCAGGCTGTCGTAGGGCACCCGCACGTCGTTGAAAAACACTTCGCAGAACTCGCCGTGCAGCTCCAGGTTGAGGATCGGCCGCACCTCGATGCCCGGGCTGTCCATCGGCACCAGCAGGAAGCTGATGCCGTGCTGCGCCTTGGCGCTGCGCTCGGTGCGGACCAGCAGGAAGATCCAGTTGGCCTCCGAGCCCATGGTGGTCCAGGTCTTCTGTCCGTTGATCACCCACTCGCCGTTTTCCAGGCGCGCCTCGGTGCGCAGGCTGGCCAGGTCGGAGCCGGCGTTGGGCTCGCTGTAGCCCTGGCACCAGATGTCTTCGCCGCTGAGAATGCGCGGCAGGAAGCGCGCCCGTTGCGCCTCGTCGCCATAGCGGATCAACAATGGGCCGAGCATGGTCACGCCGCTGTCGGGCAGGCGCGCGCAGCCGTACTCCTCCATTTCCTCCATCATGATCAGTTGCTTGCCGGCGCTCAGCCCCATGCCGCCGTACTCCCTGGGCCAGCCGGGACACAGCCAGCCCTGGCGCGACAACAGCAGGTACCACTCGCGGGTTTCCTCGCGCCCCAGGCGACGGGGCGGATTGCGGATGCGCTGCGGATAGTTGGCGGCGATCCACTCACGGACCATCAGGCGAAAGGCGTTGTCATCGAGACTGTCGTAGTCGCTCATCTCAGTTTCCTCTGAATACGGGGGGACGCTTGGCGAGAAAGGCCGCCTTGCCCTCGGCGTGGTCGGCGCTGAGAAACAACTGGCTCTGCAACTCGCCCTCCCGCTCCAGCAATAGGTCAAGGCCCTCGGCGAGCAACGCCTTGGTCATCGCCAGGGGCAACGGCGCCTGCTGCTCCACCCGCCCGGCCAGCTCCAGCGCCATCGCCAAGGCGCCGCCAGCGGCGCAGAGGCGGTCCGCCAGGCCGATGCGCAGTGCCTCCTCGGCCTCTACCACCTGGCCGAACATCAGGATCTGCCGTGCCCGCCCCCAACCGATGCGCGCCGGCAAGGTATGCAACTGGCCGAGGTCGGCGAGCAGCCCGACCTTGCCGAAGCCGGCGGCGAAGCGGGCGCCGGCGCCGCAAACGATGCTGTCGCAGGCCAGCGCCACGGACAGCCCGGCCCCCACCGCCCAGCCCTCGACCGCGGCGATCAGCGGCTTGCCCATGCGCACCATCTGCCGCACCAGCCGCGCGTTGTCCTGCATTCGCGCCCTGCCGGCGGCCAACTCGGTCACCCGCATGTCGCCCAGGTCGCCGCCGGCGCAGAACACCTCTTCGCCACCGGTCAGCAGCACGCTGCGGATCGATGGGTCGCATTCGGCCGCCTCCAGGGCCCGCAGCAATTCCATGCGCAGCGCCGGCGACAGTGCGTTGCGCCGGGCCGGGTTGTCGAAGCGCAACAGGCGCACCGTGCCGCGCGTTTCCTGCAACAAACCGCTCATCAGGCCACCTCCCGCTGTAGCAGCGCGGCGTAGCGCGCCTTGTGGAACGCCAGCGAGCCGTGGGCATTGAGCAGTACCATGGCGCGGCGCAGGAACAGGCCGATGTCCGCCTCGTCGGTGTAGCCGATGCCGCCGTGCAACTGGATGGCCTGGCGGGTCACCAGCAGAGCCGCTTCCGAGGCCCGTACCCGTGCGCTGGAAACCTGCCGCTGGCGCTCGCTTTCCGACGCCCCGGCATCGATCGCGGCGGCGGCCTGCTCGACCATGGCGCGCGACAGTTCGATCTGGATCCTCAGGTCGACCATGCGGTGCTGCAGCGCCTGGAAACTACCGATCTCGCGGCCGAACTGGCGACGTACCTTGAGGTACTCCAGGGTTCGCTCGAAGGCGCCATCCATCAGTCCGACCAGATAGGCCGCGCAGGCCAGCGCTGCCTCGTCCAGAACCTGTTCCGTTACCTCGCCGGACAACCACCGTGCCGGCGCATCGCGGAAACGCAGGCGCGCCAGGTGAGCGCCATCCTGGGTCGCCTCGCAGAGCAGTTCCACGCCATCGGCATCGCGCTCGACCAGCGCCAGGCCCTGCTCGCAGGCCACCAGCCAGGCATCGGCGGCGCCAGCCAGATGTACGTGAGCGACTTCGCCGTGCAGCCGCCCTTGCTGCATACGAGGGCGCCGCCGCCCATCGCGGTAGGCGATGCCCGCCGGCAGGACCAGCCGCTCAGCGGCCAGCAACGCAACGCGCTCGTCTTCCGGCAGCAGCGGCGCCACCAGCCCGGCCTCGATCAGCGGCTCGGGCAGCAGGCCGCGCCCCAGCGCCTCCAGCAACGCCGCGTATTCGCTCATGCCCAGGCCGCTGCCGCCCAACGCTTCATCCAGGCGCAGCGCCGGCCAGCCCATGGCGCAGACCTCGCGCCAGGCCTGGCGGTCCACCCCGCTACCGGTGAAACGACCGCGGCGCACGCGGCTCAGGTCGCCGTCGCGCGGCACCAGCGAAGCCGCGCTGTCGCGGATCATCCGCAGACGCTGCTCGCGCTCGCCGGCCCACTCGTCTTGCTCACTCATCTGTTCGCCCTCCTGTCGATACGCCGACCGCCCGTCCGTCATCTGCACGGGCGGCGCCGGCTTGTCCGCGCGGAGCGACCGCGCAGGCCGTGGTCCGGACGCGCGACGGATGGCTCCGCTGCCGCGCCGCCGGAACTCCGCTACGGCTTAGCCGCGCGGTACCTGAAGCTGCCCGAGGCCATGGCGATGACCTCGCCGCCCTCGTTGCAGATTTCCGCCGTGCAGAAGCAGATCGTGCGGGTCCGCCGCACCACCCTGCCAACCGCACGAAGCTCGCCGCGGGCGCTACCCATGAAGTGGGTAGCCATGTCGATGGTCACCATCGAGCAGTCCGGCAGGCAGGCACGGATCGCCTGGGCCATGGCGGCGTCCAGCACCGACATCAACACCCCGCCATGGAACTGTTGCAGGTAGTTCATCAGTTCCGGGCGATGCCCCAGGCGCACCCGCGCCACCCCGTCGGCATCGGTCCAGCGCTCGAGGCCGATGAACTCCTGGAAGCTGGCGGGCCGCTGCTCCGCCGCTGGCTGTCGTGGAAAAGAACTCATGGATGTGCACTCCTGCCGCAGGATCAGGCCTTGGCCGCGCGCCGCTCGGCGGTATCCCCGGCACTGCCCGGCGCTTGCCGTCGGGAAGCGCTCTCGGCATCGCGGGACTCGCGGTTCGGGTCGTAGAGCCGGTCCGCAATGAACAGCGCCGGGATCAGCCCGGTGAGCACGTAGGTGATGCCCATCACCAGGAAACCCGCGCCGATCGACACGTGGGTGGCCAGCAGGCCGATGCCGGCGGGCGCCACCGCCGCGCCGATACGACCCAGGTTGTAGGCGGTGCCCACCGCCGAGCCGCGGACGCGGGTGGAGAAGCTCTCGGTCATGTAGGTGGCCAGCACCCCGACCGGAACGCCGTAGATGAAGCCGAAGGTGATGAGGATCCAGAGGATGTTGGAGGGCGAGTGGTAGAACACGATCAACGGCATGAAGGCGGCGCTGCCGATGGCCCCGGCGGCGAAGGTCAGGCGCCGGCCGAAGAGATCGGCGCAGACGCCGGCGGCGACCTTGCCGAGGATCATCGCGCTGTAGGTGCCGACCATGTAGCCGGTCATCGACTTGAAGTTCATCCCCAACTCGCTCTCCAGGTAGGACGGCATCCAGTTGTTGGTGCCGTAGTAGCCGAACAGCAGGAAGCAGGAGGTGAGGCTCCAGAGCAGGAACATGCCGCGCGTTTCCGGATCGCCCAGCATCCGTCCCAGCGGGCCGGCGCCGCCAGCCTCGGCGTGGCTCTGCGGAGCCGCGCCGGGACGCTGGCGCCCGGCCTGGGCCGCGAGCCAGGACGGCGACTCCGGCACCCAGGGCCGCAGGGCCAGGCAGACCAGCGCCGGCGCCACGGCGGTGAAGAACAAGGCGCGCCAGCCGAACTCGGGGATGATCTGCCCCGCCAGCAGGGTCGCCACCAGGTAGCCCACGGTCCAGCCGGCCTGCATGGCGGCGAGGATGGTGGTGCGGTACCTGGTTCCGACGCACTCGGACATCAGGATGTTGCAGGCGACGAACAGCGAGCCGAGGCCGAGCGAGGCGACGAAGCGGATCAGCGCGAACTGCCAGTAGTTCTGGGTCAGCCCCAGCAACGCGGTACCGATGGAGAACAGCACGATGGTCCAGGTCACCACTCGCACCCGGCCGAAGCGGTCGCAGCACCAGCCGCCATAGATGCCGCCGACGGCCATGCCGGCGAGAGTCAGGCTGCCGAGGGAGCCGGCTTCGAAGTTGCTCAGGCCGAATTCGGCCTTCAGGCTGTTGAGGCTGTAGGCCAGGAACATCAGGTCGACGCCGTCGGCGAGCAGGCCGAGGAAGCAGAAGACGAAGGCGATCAGCATGGTGCGCCGGGAAATGGCCGGCGCCGGGTTCGGGGAAAGCGCGGTTGCATTCATTATTCTTGTTCTCGCAAGCAGGATTTCGGTTGATCTTCACGGCAGCCCGACGGTCGTTCCCTCGCGCCGCCGCCCTTCGCTTCAGTCCGGCCGCTCTGGCGGCGGACCTACCCGGCCGTTGTCCAGCACCACCACATCGCGCTCGACGACGCGAGTGCGGAACGAGCCGTCGCTCCACATCTCGGTACGCAAGGTCTCGCCGGGAAACACCGGAGCCGAGAAACGCACCTGCAGATGTCCCAGTTGCCCCGCGCGGTAGTCGGCGAGCCCGCGCAACACCGCGTGGAATGCCACGCCGAGGGTGCACAGGCCATGCAGGATCGGCCGCGGGAAGCCGGCCCGCAGCGCTGCCGCGGGCTCCGCGTGGAGCGGGTTGTCGTCGCCGTTGAGGCGGTAGTACAGGGCCTGCTCCGGACGGGTCGGCAGGTCGAGTCGCAGGTCGGGTGTCCGTTCAGGCAAGCGATGCGGCGTTTCCGGCACCTGCCGGGAACCACCGAAGCCGCCGTCGCCGCGAAGGAAGGTGGTGCTGCGGGCGACAGCCAGCACCTCGCCGCTGAGCGCGTCGCTGAGCACCTTCTCGCTGTAGAGCAGCGCGCCCTTGTCGGCGCCCTTGTCTACCAGACCGGTGACCCGGGTCCGGCCGATCACCTCGCCTTCCGCCGGCAACGGCCGCCGCCACTCCAGGCGCTGCTCGCCGTGAACCAGGCGCAGCGCGTCCACGCCAGTCGCCGGATTGCCCAGCCAGAAGCCCGGATGACCGAGCACCAGGGCCATGCACGGCAATGCCTGGAGATCGCGGCACGGATCGACGTAGGCCAGTTGGCGCTCGTCCAGCGGGTCGCCGCCCAGACCGAGGCTCAATGCGTAGAAGGCGCTGTCGCGCCGGCTGTAGCGCTGGCGTACTTCGGGGATCGGGTAGTTCAGGAGCACCTCAGGATCGAGCGCCATCGGCCACCTCCTCGACTTCCAACACCGCATCCACCGCCCAGGCGCCCTGGCCCTCCGGCAAGGCGATGACCGGGTTGAGGTCCACCGAGCGCAAGCGCTCTCCCGCCTCCCAGGCGAACCGCGAGAGATTCGACAGCAGCCGTGCCAGCGCCGCGACGTCGGCCCGCGGCCGGCCACGCGCGCCGAACAGGAGCGGCGCGCCTCTGATGCTACGGATCATCGCCTCGGCTTCGTCGACCTCGAACGGGCAGCGGCGGAACACCACGTCCTGCAGCACTTCGACGAA
This sequence comes from Pseudomonas aeruginosa, assembly GCF_001457615.1. Classification (GTDB taxonomy): domain Bacteria; phylum Pseudomonadota; class Gammaproteobacteria; order Pseudomonadales; family Pseudomonadaceae; genus Pseudomonas; species Pseudomonas aeruginosa. The sequence goes on from NZ_LN831024.1 coordinate 4,425,625, forward strand.
GATCCCGCCCAGGCCGAACAACGCCACCGGGCCGAACAGCGGATCGCGCTGGATCCCCATGAAGCACTCCACCCCGCCCTGCAGTTGGCGCGCCACCAGGACGCCATCGAGACGCGCCTGCGGCGCCTTCTCGGCGGCCCGGCGCAGGAGCAGTTGGAAACCGGCGCGTACCGCGTCCGCATCGCTTACGCCAAGCAGCACGCCGCCGATTTCCGACTTGTGCTGGATGTCCGCCGAGGCGAGCTTCAGCACCACCGGGTATCCGATGCCCTCGGCGAAGGCAACCGCCTCTTCGGCACTGCCCAGCACCGCCTCGGCGGCGGACTCGATACCGGCGCGCGCCAGCAGGCGCTTGGCCTCGGCTTCGCCGGGCGTGGAGGCGGGCAACTGTAGCCCGCCGGCAGGCCGGCGCAGGCGCAACGGCCGGGCGAAGGCTTCGCCGAGCCGCCCCATGGCCTGGATCGCCACTACCGCCCGGGTGGGGTCTTCGAACAGTGCGAAGCCGGCCTCCTCGTAGGGTGCCAGCTCCTCCCCCTCGCCCATCACCGAGACCACGAACAGACGCTCGGGATAAGCCTCCTTGATCCGCCGGAACTGCTCGGCCAGACGCGCGCCGATGGAGGCGGCGGTGCCGGCCTGGGTGAAGAAGGCGAGCAGCGAACGGTAGCCACCGTCGACCACCATCGACTCGGTAAAGTCGCGCACCAGCGTCAGGTCGTTCAGGGCCTGCGCGGTGTAGTCCACCGGGTTGATCGGCGAAGCGAAGGACAGCCGTGCCTTCAGCCGCTCCTGGGCCATGTCCGGCATCGGCGGCATCGGCAGGCCGACTTCCTCGGCGACATCGCTGACGATGATCCCGGCGCCGCCGCTGACGGTGATCATGCCGAGGCTGTTGCCCACCGGATAGATACGCCGGGTGGCGAGGTAGGCGATGTCCATCAGTTCCTCGGTGGTCCTGGCGCGGATCACCGCATAGTCGCCCAGCACGGCGTCCAGCACCTTGTCGTCGCCGGCCAGCGAAGCGGTGTGGGACAGCGCCGCGCGGCTACCCAGGGCGCTGCGCCCGACCTTGTGCAGGATCACCGGCTTGCCGGCGCGATGCGCGGCCTCCAGGGCGGCGAGGAAGCTGTCGACGTTGCGGATGGATTCGGCGTAGGCCATCACCACGTCGATCTCCGGCGACTCCACCAGCCAGCCGATGCTGTCGCCCAGGGTGACGTCGGCCTCGTTACCGGTGGCCACGCAGATAGGGGTTCCCAGGCGGCACTGGCGCGCCATGCCGAGCAGGTGCGCGCCGTAGGCACCGGACTGGGTGGCGATGCCTACCCGGCCGGGCAGCGGTACGCCACGTTCCAGGCTGGTGGAGAAGAACGCGTAATAACCCAGGTTACTGTTGAACGCACCGAGCGCATTCGGACCGAGCAGGCGCATACCGTGCTCGCGGGCAGCGGCTACCACCGCATCCTGCATCGCCGCGCCGGCCTCGCCGACCTCGCTGAATCCGGAAGAGAACACGATGGCACTGCGCGCCCCCTGGCGGCCCAGCGCCCGGACGGTCTCCAGCACCTGAGGCGCAGGCACCGCGACAATGGCCACGTCCGGTGCCTGCGGCAGCTCCGCAACGCTGGCGAAGGCCGGCAGCCCCTGGATTTCAGCACGATTCGGATTGACCGGGAGGATTTGCCCGGCATAGCCATGGCGCAGCATGTAGGCGATGGGACGGCCACCGATGCGGGTCGGGTCGCTGGAAGCGCCGATCACCGCGACCGAGCGTGGTTCGATCAATGGAGTAAGACTGGCGAAACGGGGAGCGTCGATGAGCTGTTGCGAGTGGTTCGCTGACATGGGTTCACCTGATCCGTTTGTCTGTGGCCGGCACGACAACCTTCTCGCGGGCGAGCGCGCCCGCGGGACGCCGCCACGGCAGCGCCCGGAAGGCCTGTCGGCCAGGGGTCTAGAGCGTGTCGCCGGTGCCGAGCAACGCGGTTACCTGGCTGGACAGCGTGCCGCCGTTGCCGTGCAGCAACGCCACGTCGGCCTTGGCCAACTGCCGCTCGCCGGCCTGGCGGCGGAGCTGGGTCACCGCCTCGATGATCAGGAACATCCCGTACATCCCCGGATGCACGCAGGACAGCCCGCCACCGTTGGTGTTCACCGCCAGCTCGCCGCCGGGCGCGATGCGTCCGCCCTGGACGAATGGGCCGCCCTCGCCCTTGGCGCAGAAACCCAGGTCCTCGAGGAACAGCAGGGTGTTGATGGTAAAGGCGTCGTAGAGCATCACCAGGTCGATGTCGGCGTGCCGCACACCGGCCATCTGCATGGCTCGCGGAGCGCTTTCCGAGGCCGCCGTCACGGTGAGGTCGGGCATCGACACGATCGAGCGATGCCACTGCGCTCCGGCCGCGCCAAGGAAGTACACCGGCGCATTGGGCAAGTCGCGGGCGCGCTCGGCGCGCACTACCACGCAGGCGCCACCGCCGTCGGTGACCAGGCAGCAGTCGGCGGCACTCAGCGGGTCGCTGACCATCCGCGCGGCAAGGACGTCATCGACGCTCAACGGCCCGCGGGCGAACGCCTCGGGATTCAGGTTGGCCCATTGCCGGGCAGAGACCGCCACCTCGGCGAGCTGCTCGCGTGTGGTGCCGTACTGGTGCATGTGCCGGCTGGCCGCCAGGGCATAGGCGGTGATCGGGTGGCGCGGCTTGTAGGGCGTCTCGTGCCATTGTGGCTCGCTCATCGATACCAGGCGGCCGCCGGCGGTTCGCTGGTTGGAGCCGTAGCAGATCAGCGCAGCGTCGCAGAGACCGGCCTCCAGTGCCAAAGTGGCCTGCAGCAGGTGCAGCTCGAAACTGGAGCCGCCGATATTGGTGCCATCCACGAATTTCGGGCGGATGCCGAGGTATTCGGCGACCGACAAGGTGGGAAAGGCATGGGAGCTGGTGGCGGCGAAGATCGCGTCGATGTCGGAAAGCTTCAGGCCGGCATCGGCAATGGCCCTGAGCGACGCCTGGCCGAGCAGTTCGATGGCGCTGTAGCCCGGCGCCTCGCCGACGCCGGCGCTACCGATGCCGACGATGGCGGTCTTGCCACGGATGGCTGCGTTCATGGTCGTCCCTCCTGGTGGGGAACGAACACCACGACATTGGCACCATCCTGCTCGACGATGCGCGCCTGCACACGGGTGCCGATCGGCAGGCTCTGGTGCCCGTCGATCCGCGACATCATGCGCACGCCCTCGTCCAGGTCGACCAGCGCGACATTGTGATTGCCGCCGCGGGAGCGATTGACAGTGATCGCGTAGAGCGTACCCAGGCCGCTGGCGGGAACCCACTCGAGATCAGTCTCGCCGCTACCCGGCACCAACTGGCGCGGGTAGAACACATGGCGACCGCTGGAACGGCTGCGCTGCAACATGAAACGGCCCTGGGCGAGAAACGCAAGGTACTGCGCCTCAGGTCCCGGAGTACTGCCATCGGGAAGATCTGCCACGAGGTTTCTCCTTTGTTCTTGTCGACCTTTGCTGCAAAGTGCATCGCGCTGGACGCCGAACCGGATACTGCTTCCGCCCCCGGTTGTACGTTCCGGAAGGCCAGAATATATTCACTATCGTGAATGTCAATCACAATACTGAATGAAAAGAGGAAAAATGACCAAGGACGCCACAACCAAAGGCACCAGCAGCAAAGATGTCGGCGCGGTAGTGAACGCCATTCAGATACTTCGCCACCTGGCCCACGCCGACGGACCGCAAGGCGTGGCCGCCATCGCTCGCGCCACCGGTATCAGCCCGAGCAGCGCCTTCAATATCCTGCGCACCCTAAGCAACGAACGACTGACATCCTTCGACGATGCGGGCAAGACCTACCAACTGGGCCTTGGCCTGTCGGAACTGGCCGTAGGATTCGTCGGACGCAGCTATGCCGACCTGATCCAGCCAGAGCTGGAGCGACTAAGCCTTGCCCACCACATCCTCATCGCCCTGTGGCAAGTCACCGACGATGCGCACATCCGCGTCATCGCCCTTGCCGCACCGCCCGTCGCCCACGTCAACGTCGCCGTCGGCACGCGCCTGCCGGAACTGGTCGGCGCCGCCGGGCGTTGCATTGCCGGCCTGCGCGAACTGCCGGAGGACGAACTGCGCCGCCGACTGACCCGCGTGCGCTGGGAAAATCCGCCGAGCTTCGAGCGCTACCAGGCCGAAGCGACCGAGGCCGTCGAGCGCGGCTGGGCTATCGACCAGGAACACCTTTACCGCGGCGTGAGCATGGTCGCCAGCGCCATCACCGACCGCGACGGACAACCGCGCTTCGCCATCTCCGCGATCGGCATCAGCGCCCAGCACCAGCCCGACGACCTGGAACGGATCGGCACCAGCCTGCGGGATACCGCGCGCTTCGTGAGCCGCGCGCTATTTCCCCAGGGCGAGGCACTGAAGGGGAAATCCTGAAATGACATTCAACCCACTGAAAGATTAGCCGGCCCGCCGTTATCGACCCGCGACGTCGGTACCACCTTTCAACCCGAGGACCGGCAGATAACGGAGGAAGCGCCAGAATCGCTTCAGCGTCACCCGGTCCCACGCCCGCAGCGGCACCGAGCGGAACAGCTGCCAGGCATATCGCCCATCCTGGACAACAGCCTTCTTCAGCGCCTTGTTCAGGATCAGTTGCCGGGCCCGGCGATAATTCGGGTGAGCCCGATAAGGCTCGATGGCTTGCATATCCGCCTCGTAATTGAGCTTGTACCTGCCGGATAGACCGCTTCCATGCCGGCGATAACGCCCCATGTAGGCCGGTAGTCGATGAATTTCATAGCCCTGCGCCGCGATCCTGAGGGTGATCTGGAAATCCTGCACGCGAATCGACGGGTCGAAGAAATCCGCCCGCTTCATCGCGTCCATGCGGTAGAGCGCCGTAAGCGGCATGACCACCAGGGTCTCGGCCAATGCTGCATCGAACCCCCAACGCTCCACACAACCCTCGCTGAAACCGTCTCGCGCCACTTCGTTACCGGCACTGTCGATACAGATATTGAAACCGCCCACGCACCCGACCTCGGGGTGCGCAAGCAAGTAGTCGACGCGCGTGTCGAGCGCTCCAGGCAGGACAATGTCGTCGAGGTCGGGAGTCATCACGAACTCCCCCCGCGCATGACGCAAACCGTGATTGAGCGCGTCGCTCACCCCTCGGTTAGCCTGGCGGTAGAGCTGGAAACCGTGACGCTCGCGGAGCATGGCGAGACGCTCATAGGTGTCGTCCGTGGATCCGTCATCCACCACGATCAACTCGAGATTGGGATAGCCCTGCGCGTAGATACTGGCAATCGCCTCGTCCAGATACTTCGAGATATTGAAACAGGCGCAAACGACGGAAACGAGCGGTCGCATTTCTTCCTCCCCAGCCCCGGCTCCGGGACTCGGCACAAACCGATAACCTGGCTGTCCGCTGGAAGGAAACCGTGCCATGCAGCTCGGCCACACATCCGCGGCGCCTTCAAGCGCCGGGATACTAAGAAGAACCGCCCCGACCATCGAAACCGGCAGGTCGCCCGACCCGGCGCTCGAAGGACAGAAAATCGGAAGCAATGGAGAAATGCGCGCTCAGCGCACCCACGAAACCCAGACAGAGCGGGACGACCACCCAGAGGAGAAGGAAGGGCAGAACGAAGGAAGGGCCCGCAGCATTCCTAGGAAAGCTGCACGACCTGGCCGGCACCCGAAACCATGGCACGGCTTTTTCGCCCGCCCCGCAGAGGGGATGCCCGAACGCTCGCCAGAAAAGACAAAGCCCCCGGAACGCCAGGCATTCCAGGGGCTTTGCTCATATGTAATGGCGGAGAGATAGGGATTTGAACCCTAGGAGCCATTGCTGACTCAACGGATTTCGAATCCGTCCCGTTCGACCACTCCGGCATCTCTCCGTGCGGCGCGCATGATACCAGCTTGTACGAAGAACGCGAAGCTTTCTTGAAGATTTTTTCGCGTTCTTTCAGATGGTTGCGCGCATTTTGAGGTTAAAGCGGCACGCCCAGCCGCTTGGCTACCTCTTCGTAGGCTTCGATCACATCGCCGAGGCCCTGGCGGAAGCGGTCCTTGTCCATCTTCTTGCGGGTTTCCTTGTCCCACAGACGGCAGCCGTCCGGGCTGAACTCGTCGCCGAGGACGATCTGGCCATGGAACAGGCCGAACTCCAGCTTGAAGTCCACCAGCAGCAGACCGGCATCGTCGAACAGCTTGTTCAGCACTTCATTGACCTTGAAGGAATAGGTCTTCATCTGCGCCAGCTGCTCGGGAGTGGCCCAGCCGAAGGCCTGGACGTGGGATTCGTTGATGAACGGATCGCCCAGGGCGTCGTTCTTCAGGAACAACTCGAAGGTGGGAGGAGTCAGGGCGATGCCCTCTTCCACGCCGAGGCGACGCACCAGGCTGCCGGCGGCGAAATTGCGCACCACGCACTCGACCGGGATCATGTCGAGCTTCTTCACCAGGCACTCGGTATCCGACAGCAGCTTGTCGAACTGGGTCGGAATGCCGGCAGCTTCCAGCTTCTGCATGATGAAGGCGTTGAACTTGTTGTTCACCGCGCCCTTGCGATCGAGCTGTTCGATGCGCTTGCCGTCGAAGGCGGAGGTGTCGTTGCGGAACAGCAGGATGAGACGATCGGCATCGTCGGTCTGGTAAACCGACTTGGCTTTGCCGCGGTAGAGTTCTTCGCGTTTTTCCATGATGGGCTCCGCTTACGGGTAATAGGGCCTAGGCGATCTCGCGCCAATCCAGGCCTGAATGCTGATCGGCCACCTGCAGCCAGCCCGGATCGCACCCAAGGGTGTCGACGAAGGTTTGCCGGGCCAGCTGCGGCGAGTTGTTCTTTTCGCTGAGATGGGCCAGCACCAGGTGCTGCATGCGACCCCAATCCAGCTGCTTCACCAGTTCTGCGGACTGATGGTTGTTCAAGTGCCCTCGCGAACCGCCTACGCGGGCCTTGAGAAAATAGGGATACGGGCCCCCGGCAAGCATCGTGCTGTCGTGGTTGGCCTCGACCACCAGAGCATCCACCGCACGATAGCACTCCAGCACCTCGGCCGTGGCCATTCCCAGATCGGTGAGCATGCCGAAGCGCCGCTGCCCATCGGACAGCACGAACTGGGTAGGCTCGCGGGCGTCGTGCGAGACGCCAACCACCTGCACTTCCAGCCCGCGGATCGCCAGGCGCTGGCCGGCCCTCAACAGCTCGGCGGGGTGCACCGGGCGGCGCATGCCGCTCAGGGTACCCGCACTGAGATAGACCGGGATTTGGTAATGCCGCGCCAGCAGTTCGACGCCATGGATGTGATCGGCGTGTTCGTGCGTGACCAGGATCGCGTCCAGCTGCGCGGGGCTCAGCCCCAGGCGCGCCAGACGCTTGATGATTTCACGCAGCGGGAAGCCGCAATCGATCAGTATCCGGGTGTCAGAACTGCTCACCAAGGCCGAATTGCCCCGGCTTCCGCTGCCCAGAACCGCGAACCGCATTGCGCATGCTCTCCTGGAGTTTTTCCAGTACGTTTTGCGCGACATCGGCCGGCGCAGAGGTGTTGATGTCCTTGTCGACGGTGACCTGCACGGCGTCGCTGACGGTGGTCAGGCGGACCTGGTAGCGCTGCGCCTTGGCGTCTTCCTCTTCCTTGGTCTTCTCGCCGCCGCCGAACAGGCGACTGAAGAACCCGGGCTTGTCTTCGTCGGGCTTCTTCGCCCCTTCGGCGATGTTCACGTAGTACACGCCAAGGCTGCGGTTGAGGTCGTCGACGCGGATATCGGCGTTATCCAGGGCACGCCCGACACTGACCCAGGAGCGGTCGAAGTCGGATTGCAAGGTCAGCACCGGGTTGCCGCTGCCGTCCTTGCTCAACTCGAAGGTGCCGGGCGTGTCGTAGATCGAGTTGGCTGCCAGCAGGGAGACCGAGCCGCCCTGCTCGGCGCTGCGCGCCATGCTCGCGACCATCTCGTCGAGCAGCGCCGCGTCGAGGCTCGGCGCCACCGACTTGCTCGGCCAGCTCGGGCTGCTGGTGTCACCGGCGGCGCGGGTCTGGCTGAGCACGTAGACCTCGCTGGTATTGCTTTGCACGCCGGGCTCGATACGCACCCGAACCCGTGCCTGGCCGTCCGGCTCGACACCGCTCACGCGGCTGCTAAGGCGGCGTGCCAGCGGCGCGGAAAGCTGCGACAGCGATTGCCAGTCGGAACTGAACTCGCCGGTCTGCGGGCGCTCGTCGGCGATGCGGAAACCGTTCTCCTCGAAGAACTGCCGGGCCACCGGCCAGACTTCCGCCGGCGGACGCTGGGCCACGACCCAGCGGCTATCACCGCTGCGCTGCAGGCTGTAGTCGCTGATGTCGCCGGCGTTGGCCAGCGGCTGCGGACGCGGAACCTCGTACTCACCCTCTTTTTCGTGGGTGGTGGCGACGTTCAGCGGAATCGGCAGCAGCGGATCGAGCGGCTTGCTGTGCACCCCTTCGGGCAATTGCATGGGAGGCGTTTCGCGGGCGCCGAGGTAGTCGTCACCGCGGTCGCGGAAATAGCCCTCCGGCCCCCACAGCCAGCCGCAGCCGGAAGTGTTGCCGATAACCAGGGCGAGGGCGGTCAGTCCAGCCAGTCGCTTCATTGCGTGGAGCTCCTTGATCAAGCCAATACGCCGGTCTGGCGCATGGCCTGACGCAGCGGCTCGTGGCAACGCGGGCTGAGCCAGGTCAGGGGCAGGCGGATGCCCTCGGGGATCAGACCCATCTCATGCAGGGCCCACTTCACCGGAATGGGGTTGGATTCGATGAACAGCGCCTTGTGCAGCGGCATCAGGCGATCGTTGATAGCGCGCGCGGCTGCGGCGTCGCCGCGCATGGCGGCGGCGCACAGGTCGCTCATGGCGCGCGGCGCGACGTTGGCGGTCACGGAGATGTTGCCCTTGCCACCCAGCAGCATCAGCTCGACGGCCGTGGCGTCGTCGCCGGAATAGACGAGGAAGTCCTTGCCGACGCGCTCGATGACTTCCTTGGCGCGTTGCAGGTCGCCGGTGGCCTCCTTGATGCCGATGATGTTCGGCACCTTGGACAGGCGCTCGACGGTCTCCGGAAGCATGTCGCAGGAGGTGCGGCCCGGTACGTTGTAGAGGATCTGCGGGATCGCAACGGCTTCGGCGATATGGCGGAAGTGCTGGTACATGCCTTCCTGGGTCGGCTTGTTGTAGTACGGCGTCACCAGCAGGCAGGCGTCGGCGCCGCCGCTTTTCGCGGCCTCGGTCAGCGCCACCGCCTCGCGGGTGGAGTTGGCGCCGGTGCCGGCGATCACCGGGATGCGGCCCTTGACCTGGTCGACCACGCGACGGATCACCTGGATGTGCTCTTCCACGTCCAGCGTGGCCGATTCACCGGTGGTGCCGACGGCGACGATGGCGTTGGTGCCTTCCTGCAAGTGGAAGTCCACCAGCTTGGCGAGGCTGTCCCAGTCCAGTCGACCCTGAGCATCGAAGGGGGTGACTAGTGCCACCATACTGCCCGCAATCATGCAACCGCTCCTGCCGCGAAATTAAAGCGGTAATGGTACTGTCGGCGGCAGGCCTTGCACAAGACGAGCGCCACCTCGTCGGAAGCCGCTGACAGGCGGCAGACGTTTCCCTCGGCGGCGCTTTTCGCTACCCTTCCCGCTTTAGGTACGGCCCGTGCCGCCAGCGTATTCCAGGAAAGTTGAATGTCCACCAGCCAACCCCGCGAACAATTCCTTCTGATCAGCGCCCTCGGCCCCAATCCGATGGAGCTGACCACCCTGCTCTGCCGCGCCTGCGTCGAGAGCCGCTGCGCCGTGGTCAGCAGCCGCCTGACCCGCCACGGAGAGTTCAGCGCCCTGGTGCTGCAGATCTCCGGAAGCTGGGATGCCCTCGCCCGCCTCGAGGGCAGCCTGCCGGCCCTCACCAAGCGCGGCGACATCACCCTCAGCATGACCCGCAGCAACGCTCACGTGACCCGCGCCCAGGCGTTGCCTTACGTGGCCTATGTCAGCGCGGTGTATCGCCCGGACATCCTCAACGAACTCTGCCAGTTCTTCATCGACCACAACATCGAGCTGGAGAACCTGACCTGCGACACCTACCAGGCGCCGCACACCAACACCACCATGCTCAACGCCACGATTACCGTGACGCTGCCCGCCGGCACCCAGATCAGTTGGCTGCGCGACCAGTTCCTGGACTTCGCCGACGCCCTGAACCTGGATGCCCTGATCGAACCCTGGCGCCCCCAACACCCCTGAGGAGCCGAGCCATGCCGGTCGCAATCGACAAACCCGTACCCGACTTCACCGCCCCGCAACCAGCGGCAAGGAGGTGACCCTGTCCGCGCTGAAGGGCAAGCAGGTCGTCCTGTACTTCTACCCGAAGGACAGCACCCCGGTTGCACCACCGAGGGCCAGGGCTTCCGCGACCAGTACGCGGCGTTCCAGAAGGCCAATACCGAGGTCTTCGGCATCTCCCGCGACGGCCTGAAGTCCCACGAGAACTTCAAGTGCAAACAGGAATTCCCCTTCGAGCTGATCAGCGACAAGGATGAAGCGGTCTGCCAACTGTTCGACGTGATCAAGCTGAAGAAGCTCTACGGCAAGGAATACATGGGCGTCGACCGCAGCACCTTCCTGATCGACAGGGACGGCGTACTGCGCCAGGAGTGGCGCGGCGTGAAGGTGCCCGGGCATGTCGACGCGGTTCTCGCCGCCGCCCAAGCGCTCAACGGCGCCTGAGCCCCGCCCCAAAAAAAAGGCCGCATCCGCGGCCTTTTGCATTTTTCATGCGGCCGATGCTATCGCGTGGCTGCCGGAGTCTCGGGAAGGTCCTTGGGCCAGGCATCCAGCACCGCTTTCACCAGGGTCGCCAGGGGGATCGCGAAGAACACGCCCAGAAGCCCCAGAGCCCGCCGAACAGCAACACCGCGCAGATGATCGCCACCGGGTGCAGGTTCACCGCCTCGGAGAACAGCAGCGGCACCAGCACGTTGCCATCCAGCGCCTGGATGATCGCGTGGGCCACCATCAGGTAGATGAACTGGTCGCTCCAGCCCCACTGGAAGAAGGCGATCATCGCCACCGGTACGCTCACCACCACCGCGCCGATGTACGGCACCACCACCGACAGGCCGACCAGCAGGGCCAGCAGCGCTGCGTAGTTGAGCCCCAGGTAGGCGAAGGCGATGTAGGTCACCGCGCCGGTAATGACGATCTCGATGACCTTGCCGCGAATGTAATTGGCGATCTGCTGGTTCATCTCGGCCCAGACCTGTTTCATCAGCCCGCGCTCGCGCGGCAGGTAGCGGTGGAACCAGGTATGGAAGCGCTTCTTGTCCTTGAGGAAGAAGAACACCAGGATCGGCACCAGCACCAGGTAGATCATGACGTTCACCACCACCGGCAGGCTGGCCAGCGACGAGGTCAGCGCCCACTGGCCGATCTGGCCGAATTCGCCGCGCGCGGTCTCGATGGCCTTGAGCACCTGCTCCTCGCTGATCAGGCTGGGATAGCGCTCGGGCAGCATCAGCAGCACGCTCTGCCATTCGCCGAGCATCCGCGGCAGTTCGTTGAACAGGGTGAACAATTGCTGCCAGAGCAGCGGCAGCAGGACCACCAGGAACAGCGCCAGCAAGCCGAGGAACAGGCTGTAGACCAGCCACACGGCGAACAGGTGCGGCACCCGGAAGCGTTCCAGCATGCCGACCACGCCCTGGATCAGGAAGGCGATCACCATCGCCGCCAGTACCGGCGCGAGCATCCCGCCGAAGGCGAGGATGACGCTGAAGCCGAGCACCAGCATGATCGCCAGCACCACTGCCTCCTCGTCGGAGAAGTAGCGCTGCATCCAGTCGCGTAACACCTTGATCATCGGAAATCCTGAATCGGAACGGCGAAGGCTCCGCTAACGCTTGCGCAGCCAGTATCGATAGACGCCTTCGGCGGCCTCTTCGCGCAGCAGTTCATGGCCGGCGAGCTGGGCGAAGGCCCGGAAGTCTCGCTGCGACCCGGCATCGGTGGCGATCACCTTGAGCACCCCGCCGCTGGGCAGGCGGTTCAGCTCCAGCTTGGCCTTTAGCAGGGGCAGCGGACAATTGAGACCACTGGCATCCAGCTCCGCGTCACATACCAGGGGGGATGAATCGTTATCCGTCATGACAGCCTCTCCCGAAGGGCCGACAAGCATACCCAAGCCTATCCGCCGCTGGCCAGTTGAAACGGCGCTCGAAGTCCAACAGCTTCGGGGTCTCGGGCAGATACCTAGGCAGTGCCGATGACCAACGGCTAAAGTAAGGCCTTTGCCAACCTGAGCCTCCTGCATGAATGTACTGCGCCCTGCCCTGTTGACGCTCGCCTGCATGCTCGCTTCGCCGGTCATGTCGGACGATCTGCCCTCCCTGGGCGACGCATCTTCCTCGATCGTTTCGCCGGAGCAGGAGTTCCAGCTGGGCCGCGCCTGGCTGAGCATGCTGCGCAACCAGGTCGATGCGATCTCCGACCCGCAGCTCAAGGACTTCGTCGAAAGCAGCGTCTACCGGCTGGCCGAAACCAGCGACCTGCAGGACCACCGGCTGGCCTTCATCCTCATCCGCGACGCACAGATCAACGCCTTCGCCGCGCCCGGCGGCGTGATCGGGGTCAACGGCGGGCTACTGCTCAACGCCCAGACCGAAGGCGAGTATGCCGCGGTGCTGGCCCACGAACTCGGCCACCTGATCCAGCGCCACTTCGCCCGCGGCATCGAGGCACAGCAGCGCATGCAACTGCCGGTGATGGCAGCGATGCTCGCCGGCATCGTCGCCGCGGCCGCCGGCGCAGGGGATGCGGGTATCGCGGCGATCGCCGGGACCCAGGCGGCGGCGATCCAGAACCAGTTGCGCTTTTCCCGGCAGAACGAGCAGGAAGCCGACCGCGTCGGCGTCACCAACATGGTTCGCGCCGGTTACGATCCGCGCTCGATGCCGAACATGTTCGAGCGCCTGGCGCGGCAGTACCGCTACGACGGCAAGCCGCCGGAGTTCCTCCTCACCCACCCGGTCACCGAATCGCGTATCGCCGACACCCGTAACCGCGCCGAACAGTATCCCCAGGGCGGCAAGGAAGACAGCTTGCGCTACCAGCAGATGCGCGCGCGCACCCAGTTGCTCTTCGAGGAAACCCCGGGGATGGCCGGCAAGCGCTTCCGCGCCATGCTCAACGACAATCCCAAGCTGGATGCCGCGCGCTACGGACTGGCCATCTCGCAGACGCGCATCGGCCAGCTCAACGATGCCCGTGACAACCTCAGGCAATTGCTGGCGAAGGCACCCAACGACGTGGCCTACAACCTGGCCCAGGTCGAGCTGGACATCACCGCCAACCGCCTTCCGGATGCCGATCAGCGGTTGAAGAAGATGCTCGCCCAGTTCCCCAGCAGCTACCCGCTGAAACAGGTGCGCGCCGACCTGATGCTGAAGATGGGCAAGCCGCAGGAATCGGAGAAGATCCTCGACGACCTGAGCAAGGCGCGGCCGCTGGACCCGGATGTCTGGAACCGCCTGGCCGAGGTGCGCAGCCTGACCAACAACGCCATCGGCGTGCACCAGGCCCGTGCCGAGTACCTGTCTCTGACCGGCGACTACCAGGCCGCCATCGAGCAGCTCGATTTCGCCAAGCGCCGCGCTGGCGGCAACTTCCAACTGGCTGCGCGACTCGACGCTCGCCAGCAGGAAATTCGCCAACAGGAAAAGATGGTCAAGGAAATGTTCCGCTGAGCGGCATATCCGAGGAAAAACACCCGGCGAAGCTCATCGAAACAGGGGGTTGGGCGAACAACCGCACCGCGCTTACTCGCCCTACGCAGCGGGACGCCCTCGCCAGGATCAGGCGTTCCCGGCCTGGCGCAGGCGCGCGGCCTGGGTGAAGTCGAGCATGCGCTTGAGCGGTCGGACCGCCCTCGGGATCAACGCCGGGTCGACGAAGATTTCCCCGCTGCCCTCGCGCAGGCAGGCCAGGGTCCGCTCGAGCGTGTTCATCGCCATCCACGGGCAGTGCGCGCAGCTGCGGCAGGCGGCGCCGTTGCCGGCGGTGGGGGCCTCGATGAAATCCTTGTCCGGGCACAACTGCTGCATCTTGTAGAAGATGCCGCGATCGGTGGCGACGATGAAGGTCTTGTTCGGCAAGGTCTGCGCGGCCTTGATCAACTGGCTGGTCGAGCCCACGGCATCGGCCAGCGCGACCACGCTTTCCGGCGATTCGGGGTGGACCAGGATGGCGGCGTCCGGGTAGAGCGCCTTCATGTCTTCCAACTGCTTGGCCTTGAACTCCTCGTGGACGATGCAGGCGCCATCCCAGAGCAGCATGTCGGCCCCCGTCTCGCGCTGGATGTAGCGTCCCAGGTGCTGGTCCGGCGCCCAGAGGATGGGCTCGCCGTTGTCCATCAGGTGTTCGACGATCTCCACCGCGCAACTGGAGGTCACGACCCAGTCGGCGCGTGCCTTCACCGCCGCGGAGGTGTTCGCATAGACCACCACGGTCCGTTCCGGGTGCTGGTCGCAGAATGCCGAGAATTCATCCACCGGGCAGCCCAGGTCGAGCGAGCAGGTCGCTTCGAGGGTCGGCATCAGCACACGCTTCTCAGGGTTGAGGATCTTCGCCGTCTCGCCCATGAAGCGCACCCCGGCCACGACCACCGTCTGCGCCGGATGCTGGTTGCCGAAACGGGCCATCTCCAGCGAATCGGATACGCAACCGCCGGTCTCCTCGGCCAACGCCTGGATCACCGGGTCGCAGTAGTAATGCGCCACCAGTACAGCATTTTGCGCCTTCAGTTCGGCCGCGATCGCCGCGCGATGCTCGGCGCTCTCCTGCTCGCTCAACACACGGGGTTGCTTGGCGGCCAGGTGGGCCTGTACCAGGAGTCGTTCGGAAATGTGCGTCATAGTCGCTACACCTGAAGGCGCAACAGCGCGTCTCTCGATTTTATACCCGGCGGCAGGCTGGACCGCAGGGAACTGACGATTGCAGGTTTCGGGCACGGCACCCGTGTCCCCCTTGAGCAAACCCCGGGGATCCGCCTGCAAGGCCGCGGATTCTAACCGCATAGGTCGCGCCAGGGCCATCCCGGCATCCGTACCGGCCTGGCCGGTGGCTCCGCTAACAAAAGACATAGGTTTCGGTCGTTAGACCTACGCGACATAATTTTTTTGTTTCTTAGAACCGTCCCTGACTCGGCTCGCTCCACGACCGAACACGACATGCCGGCATGCCAGCGTTAATACTTTGGTATTAGGCCCTTGGTATTAACGTTAAATAACCGGTAAATATCCGGATTTTCTTTTCGTCGAATTTACGAGCAATATGAAACATATTTCGTTGAAATAAGCTCTTCTTTCACATAATTATAAAAATATCCTGAAACAGAGCCGTCATCCCTCACCTCCAAAACGACGACTCCCCGTGCCGTGCGCCCGCCGCGCAGAAAGCGAGCCGGCGGCCGATTCCACCCTCGCACGCCAGCCCTTGCGCTTCACTGACCGACGGGAGGTTTCCCCGATGAAAACGTCATCCAGAAGACAAGTTGAAACACTCGGGCGCTATCTATCGAGTCCTCGACGCTTCTTCCACAGTAGCGGCAACCTGACCCGATCAAGGGAAGCGGCACGCGCCACCCAATAAAAGGAATAAGGGATGCCTATTCATAACCTGAATCACGTGAACATGTTCCTCCAGGTCATCGCCTCCGGTTCGATTTCCTCCGCTGCGCGGATCCTGCGCAAGTCGCACACCGCGGTCAGCTCGGCGGTCAGCAACCTGGAAATCGACCTGTGCGTGGAGCTGGTCCGTCGGGACGGCTACAAGGTCGAACCCACCGAGCAGGCGCTTCGCCTGATCCCTTACATGCGCAGCCTGCTGAACTACCAGCAGCTGATCGGCGACATCGCCTTCAATCTCAACAAGGGTCCGCGCAATCTCCGGGTGTTGCTGGACACCGCCATCCCGCCGTCGTTCTGCGATACGGTGAGCAGCGTACTGCTCGACGATTTCAACATGGTCAGCCTGATACGCACCTCGCCCGCCGATAGCCTGGCGACGATCAAGCAGGACAACGCGGAAATCGATATCGCCATCACCATCACCATCGACGAGGAACTGAAGATCTCCCGCTTCAACCAGTGCGTGCTCGGCTACACCAAGGCGTTCGTCGTCGCCCATCCGCAGCACCCGTTGTGCAATGCCTCCCTGCACAGCATCGCGAGCCTGGCCAATTACCGGCAGATCAGCCTCGGCAGCCGCTCCGGGCAGCATTCGAACCTGCTGCGGCCGGTCAGCGACAAGGTGCTCTTCGTGGAAAACTTCGACGACATGCTGCGTCTGGTGGAAGCCGGCGTCGGATGGGGCATCGCGCCGCATTATTTCGTCGAGGAACGCCTGCGCAACGGTACCCTGGCAGTCCTCAGCGAACTCTACGAACCGGGCGGCATCGACACCAAGGTGTATTGCTACTACAACACCGCGCTGGAATCCGAGCGCAGCTTCCTGCGCTTTCTCGAAAGCGCCCGCCAGCGCCTGCGCGAACTCGGCCGCCAGCGTTTCGACGATGCGCCGGCCTGGCAACCGAGCATCGTCGAAACGGCGCAGCGCCGCTCAGGCCCGAAGGCGCTCGCGTACCGCCAGCGCGCCGCACCAGAGTAGAGCGTTCTCCAGCAGACGCTGGCCGTGGGTGGTGAGAATCGACTCGGGATGGAACTGCAAGCCCAGCTGTCGATTGCGCGGATCGGCCATCGCCATGATCTCGCCATCGGCATCGGCCAGGCAGTCGAAACCTTCCGGCAGGCGACTGACCACCAGCGAGTGGTAGCGCGCGACGCGCAGGTCAGCGATGCCGTCGAACAGCGGGTGACGCTGATCGAAACGCAGGGACGTGCTCTTGCCGTGCAGCGGCTTCCTCGCCTCGCCCACCGCGCCACCGGCGGCCAGCGCCAGCGCCTGGTGGCCGAGGCAGACGCCGAGCACCGGCAAGCGCCCGCGGGCCCAGGCGAGCAATTCCAGCATGCAGCCGGCGTCTTCCGGCCGACCGGGCCCCGGCGACAGCACCAGCAGTTCGCAACCGTCGGCCAGCAATGCCGCCTGGATCGTCGGCAACGGCGTATCGTTGCGCATCACCCGGACCTCCGCGCCGAGCAGGCAGAACTGCTCGACCAGGTTGTAGGTGAAGGAATCGAAGTTATCCAACAGCGTGATGCGCATCGCGCTCTCCCCTTTCGCGTTCGGCAGCGGCCACGGCGGTCAGCACCGCCAGCGCCTTGTTGCGGGTTTCCTCGGCCTCCAGCCGTGGATCCGAATCCAGCACCACGCCGGCGCCTGCCCGGACCCGGGCGATACCTTCGCGGACCTCGGCGGAGCGGATGACGATGCTGGTATCGAGGTTGCCGGCGCTGTCGAGAATGCCGATCGCGCCACCGTAGCTGCCGCGATAGCCATCCTCGTACTGCCGCAGCAACTGCATGGCACGGACCTTCGGCGCACCGACCAGGGTGCCCATGTTCAGGCAGGCACGGTAGGCATGCAGCGCATCCAGTTCGCCATGCAGTTCGCCAGCCACGCGCGAGACCAGGTGCATCACGTGGCTGTAGCGATCGACCTTGAGCATGTCGCGCACCTGCCGCGTACCGCTGCGGCAGACCCGCGCCAGATCGTTGCGCGCCAGGTCGACCAGCATCATGTGCTCGGCGATCTCCTTGGCGTCCAGGCGCAACTCCGCTTCCAGGCGATTGTCCAGTTCCGCATCGATGGCGCCCCGGGCATCGCGTCCGCGCGGGCGGGTGCCGGCGATGGGATAGAGTTCCACCTCGCGACTCTCCGCGTCGTACTTCAATGCCGACTCCGGCGAAGCGCCGAACAGGCAGAAGTCCCCCGCATCGAGGAAGAAGCGGTACGGGCTGGGGTTGCGCAGGCACAACTGGCGATAGGCCCGCCAGGGGTCCGCACACGGCATGCTGAAGCTGCGCGACGGTACGATCTGGAACACGTCGCCGGCCCTCACGTGGGCCTGCAGGCGCTCTACCTGGCGGGCAAAGCTCGCATCGTCCAGGTCGACCTGGTAGTTGCCGGCCCGTACGCCTGCCACCGGCGACTCGGAAGCCTCCTCCACGGCGCCATGGAATTCGTCGGCACACTGGCGCAGGCTGGCGGCCAACCGGTCGTGCCCGGCCGGATCGTGGACGAACGCCTGCAGCGAAGTCCGGCGCGCCAGGTGATCGATGTCCAGCAGCAACTCCGGCACCAGGAACAGGTAGTCCGGGCAATGCCGCGCAGGTTCGGCCGGCGCCGGCAAGGGTTCGAACTGCTCGGCCAGGTCGAAGCTGAACAGGCCGCCCAGCAGCGCGGGCCCCTCCGCGTCGCCCAGCGTTCCGAGCACGCGGCGCAGCGCCTCCAGGCTGGACAGGCCATGCAGGCGTCGCCACTCGTCCGCATGCGACTCTTCCTGGGGGAAGCGCCAGTGCAGGGTGTCGCCGTCACGCAAGCAGGTGACCTGGGCCGGACAGGCCTCGCTCAACGGCGCCAGCAAGGCGCGTCCGTTGGAGTTCAACGCCCGCAGCACCACATCGCGCCCCCAGCACTCGATGCGCAGGCAGCTGGAAAGGATCGCCACGCTACGCCGCGCAGCCTTGCTGTCCACGTCGAAGCAGTCGAACAGCATCCGGTTGGCGCCGGCCATGCGCCAGATCGACAGCGCCTCCGGCACCAGCGTGCGGTACTCCAGACTTTCTTCCAGTCGATAGCCAACCCCGCTCACGAGCCACCTCCTCGCGCCCATGGGCGACTGGCCTGCGCGACGCTAGCGCGCAACGGCATGTTCATCATCGATAACCCCCCTTTTCCCCCAATTGCGACCGCTGCCGTCGGCGGCGATCGCCGCAATGGATGTCCCGTCTCAGTCCAGAGGCAGCGCCTGGCGGGAGAGAATCTCCAGCATCCGGCGCATGCTCCCCAGGTGCAGTTCGCCGGGCAGGAAGTCGACGCTCTGCCCACCCCAGGCGCGGTGCAGCTCCTCGCTCAGTTCGTCGAGGGATTCGCCCATGGACTGGCGCCAGAGCAACCGCCGGCACAGGCGCAGACACTCGGTATAGGCCGACTCGGCCCCATCCGCGGCCAGCCGCCCCCGCAGCAGGCCGCCGTGTCCCGGGATCAGTTGCAGCAGGGTCGGCAGACGCTGCAGACGTTCCAGGGACTCCAGGTAAGCCTCCATGTCGTCGAACACCAGCGGCCGCCACACCCCCTCTGCCTCGTCGAACTCGCCCAGGGCATCGCCGCAGAACAGGCGGCGGCGTCGCACGTCGTAGAAAACCACGTGATCGTCGCTGTGGCCGTGGGCCTCTATGACCTGCAGGCGATGCCGCGGTCCCAG
Organism: Pseudomonas aeruginosa; assembly: GCF_001457615.1. GTDB lineage: Bacteria > Pseudomonadota > Gammaproteobacteria > Pseudomonadales > Pseudomonadaceae > Pseudomonas > Pseudomonas aeruginosa. Next base: position 4,445,034 of record NZ_LN831024.1, read on the forward strand.
CTCCAGCCACTCGCCGTCGGCCACCGCGCGAACCGGCAGAGCGTCCCAGGCACAGGCCTCGGGCAACCGCTGCTCCGCACGCAACAGTTGCCGGTTCAAGCGCTCGACCACCCGCACCGCGCTTTCCGACTTCCAGGCCTGGCAGGTCCGCTCGGACGCCAGGACCTGTACGTTCGGCAGCCGCGGACACAGGTAGGGCAGCAGGCCGCAGTGGTCGTAGTGCTTGTGGGTGATCAGCCAGTAGTGCACCTGGGACGGGTCGGCGACCCAGCGGCACAGGTCCGCCCAAACCAATTCGGCATCCCGGCTGATCCCTCCTTCAACCAGCGCCCAGCTCGCCTCACCGAGACGCAGCAGGAACACCGGCACCTGGACGTCCCCCAACAGGCACAGGTCATCATCCAGTTGACCGGGAGCCGAAAGCCTCAACATGGCCGGTTCACCTCCTCAGGTTTGCGGTACAGCGCCGCGCCCCAGGTCGCGCCGGAGCCGTAGGTCAGGACCAGCACCCGCTGTCCCGGCTGGATGTCCGGCCAGAACATCGCCAGCGTGACAGGGGTCGAGGCCGAAGCCATGTTGCCCAGACGATCCACGGTCACCGCGAACTTGTGCTGGGGAATGCCCAGTTGCTCCTGCACCGCATCGAGGATGCGCAGGTTCGGTTGATGGCAGATCACATGGTCGATGTCGTCCAGGGTCAGCTCATGGGCCGCGAGCATTTCGCCGGCGATCCGTACCAGGGTCTGGCTGGCATGCTCGAACATCGGCCGGCCGCGCATGAGGAACTCGCCCCCGCCCTCGCGCAGGACATTCTCGTCGAGGAAGGTCGGCGAGGCACTGCCCGGCGCCGCAGTCATCAGCAGGTCGAAGTAGTTGCCGTCGGCGCCCAGGCGCAGGTCCAGCAGGCCGTCGTCGAGGCTCTCGCCGGCGCTGACCACCACTGCGCCGGCACCGTCGCCGAGCAGGATCGACAGGTTGCGGCCGCGGTCCGAACAGTCCATGCGCTTGGACAGCACCTCGCCGCAGACCACCAGGACATGCCGTGCCAGCCCGGCGAGGATCTGCCCGCGAGCCATCTGCAAGCCGTACAGCAACCCGCTGCACTGTGCCCGGATATCCAGCACCGGGATGTGCCGCAGGCCCAGCAGCGGCTGGATCAGGCAGGCCTGGGACGGGTCGTGGTGGTCCGGCGACAGGGTGTTCACCAGCAACAGGTCGATGTCCTCCGGCAGCAGCCCGGCAGCCTCGATGGCCTGGCGCGCCGCCGGCACCATCAGCGCGCTGACCGCCTGTTCCGGCTCGACGTGATAGCGGGTGCGCACGCCGGTACGTTCGACGATGAACTCGTCCGACGTATTGATGCGCCCTACCAGGTCATGATTGCTGACCTGGCGTTTCGGCAGGCTGAAACCCAGCCCGGCCAGGATCGGATTACCCATGTGCAGCCCTCCTCGGACACCGTGGTTCAACATGGCGATGCCTCAGCACACCAGCACCTCGCCCAATTGCCAGACCTGGGCGGCGAACCCCCAGCCAGTGGCTGCGCCGGCCATGACGATACGATCGCCGGGGCGGATCTTGCCCTCGCGCAGGCCGGTCATCAGGGTGTACGGGATGGAAACGGAGATCATCACGCCGGTATCGCCCATCGTCAGTTGGTACTGCTCAGGACGGGCACCGATGCCCTCGGCCCAGGCCTTGACCAGGAACGGCGCTGGCTGGTGGAAGACGAAATAATCGATGTCATCGCTGCCCAGGCCGGCCTTTTCCAACGCCCGGCGCATCGCGATCGGCACGTTGGTCGGGACGAAGCTGGCCATCTTGTTCTGGCCGTCGCTGAACAACGAGAAATACAGCCGCGGCTTGGCCTCGCCGGTCGGGTTTTCCGGCAGGCGCCAGCGACCGGTGGCCACTTCATAGAACGTAGCGTCGCTGTGTTCGGCCGAAGCCAGCAGGTCGCAGCTGTCATCGTCGCCGCGGGTCAGCAGGGCCACCGCGCAGCCATCGGCGAACAGGGTCGAGGTACGCGAGGTGAAGTCGAGCAGGTTGGAGATGTACTCGCTGCACACCACCAGCACTTTCTCGGCCTTACCCTGGCGGATCATGCTCGCTGCCAGGCGCAGGTTGAGCAGGAAGCTGGCGCACTCCATCTGCGAATCCAATGGCAGCGCCCGACTCAGGCCGAGCTGCTTGGACAGCACGTTGGCCATGCGCGGGTAGAGACGTCCGCGCAGGTCCGGCAGGACATCGCCGGCGTCGGTCATGATCGGCGAGGAAGCCGAACAGATCAGCATGTCCACGCTATCCGGCGCGGTATCGCTGCTGCGCAGCAGGCGCTCGGCGGCCCGGACCACCAGGCTGAACTCGTTCTCGCCGTTCCGCGGGTCGAAATAGCCCCGCCGATTGACGCCCCAGAATTGCCACCAGGACTCGCTGAGGTCCGGTACCGCGGCGAACACCGGATCGTCGTTTTCGTAGCTGCGAGCCGGAAGTTCACAGGTGATCGCTGCCAGTTTGACCTTATGCATGAGCTTCTCCCGCCAGTTCCAGGGTCACGCCCTCCACCACCATGCCGAACGGATCGAAGCTGATCAGCAGCAGTTCATCCAGACGGTCGCGCTGTGCCGCGCGCAGTTGCGACGCCAGTTCGAACGGCCCCAGGCAACGACCATCGGGCCGTCCCTGGCCGAACCATTCCTCGCGCACCCAGTTCAGTTGCGGGAAGTCCCCGGCCAGACGGGTGAATCCGGCGCGTACCGCTTCGGGCAATCCAGGTTGGGCCGGCAGGTTGAGGTGTCCCTTGACGTCGCCTACCTGGCGAATATCGGTATTCAGCGGAATGCTCAGCGGCAGCCATTCCTGCGCCGGATCACCGCCCAGCGCACCGCGACGGAACGCGGCCTTGCCGGTCGGCCGGCAGAGCAGCGCCAGGGCGCCGTCGGCAAGGGCGAAGCCGGACTCGCTGTCCACTTCCAATCCCTGGCTGGATTCGCCGCGCACGACCAGGACGTTGCGATAGCCCTGGTCGCTGGCGAGGGTATCGACCACGTAGAGGGCGCGGGCCAGGCTCGAGTCGGTGAGGTCGAAGACATGCGCGCGATTCGCGCCGAGGACCTTCTGCAACGGATGGCCGATCTTCGGCGCCATGATGTCGCGGTTCTCGATCAGATGGTCGGGAGACAGGGCGAGGCCGACGATCAGGTCGATCTCCTCGGGCTTGACCGCCGCCTCGTCCAGGGCTTCGCGAACCGCCGGCAGCAAGCGCTGCATCAGCATCTCGTCGCCCTGGGCGCGAGGGCGTTCGCCTCCCAGCGGCCCCTCCAGACACACATAGGATGGGGGCAGGTTCACCCCCACAGCCTGAATCAACATGCCCGTTCCTCCGGAAGGTTGTCGTGATAAAGGGTGTCGGCCAGGTGGCGCAGCTCGGCGCGCGCCAACTTGCCGTTGTCGTTGCGCGGCAAGGCCGGCAGCACATGCAATTGGCTGGGCAGCATGTGCGAGGGAATCTGTTCGGCGAGATGCTGGTCGATGCGCTGCGCCAGCAGGATCTGGTTGTCGTCCAGCGGAGTGGCCAGGGTGACGAACAGGGTCGGACGCAAGCCGTCGTGCAGCCGGCAGGTAGGAACCAGAACCGCCTCGCTCACTTCCGGCAGATGACGGCAGATCGCCTGCTCGACCTGGGTCGGCACCACCCAGCGGCCATTCACCTTGAACAGATCGTCTTCCCGCCCACAGTGACGGTAGGCACCCGACTCGTCGCGCTCGAACAGGTCGCCGGTGCGGTACCAGCCACCTGCGAAGCGCGCCTGCTGCTCTTCGCTGGCCCGCCAGTAACCCGGACTCAGCCCAGGGCCACGCACCAACAGCACGCCTTGCCGGCCCGCTTCCTCGATGGTGTGTCCTTCGCGGTCCACCAGCCGGCACTCATAGCCAGGCAACGGCAGCCCGGTGCTGTCGGCACGCGCCTGGCCCGGGCGGTTGGCGAGGAACACATGGCCGACCTCGGTAGCCCCGATGCCGTCGCAGATCTCCAGCCCGTGCGCGGCCCAGAATTCGAACTCGCCGCGCGGCAGCGGCGAGCCGGCGGAAAACGCCAGGCGCACGCTGCTCAACAGCTCCCTGGCCTGCGGACGCAGCGAGGCATAGATGGCCGGCACCCCAAACAGGACCCGGGGGCGGAAGGCGACCAGGTTCTCCAGAACCCGCTCCGGGCTCGGCCAGGTATCGTCGAGCAGCGCCGAGGCTCCGCTGAACCAGGGAAAGAACAGGCTGTTGCCCATGCCATAGCCGAAGAACATCTTGGGAATCGAATACAGCCGGTCTCCCGCCTGCAATGCCAGCAACTCCGTAGCGAACGCCCGGCAGAAACCGAGCGTGTTGCGCAGGCTGTGCATCACCCCCTTGGGCGCCCCGGTGGAACCCGAGGTGTATTGCAGGAAACAGGCTGCCGCCGGGTCCTGGCGATGGAAGGCACTCCAATCGAGGTCCGCAGGACCGACCAGCGCGTCCAGCGAGAAATCGTCGAGCAAAGGGCGACCGGCGGCCGCACGCAGGGTCAACGGCGCCAAAGGACCGCTCAGCGACGGTGCATCGGCTTCACGCACCACCAGGCTGGCCTGGCAGTCGGCAGCGATATCGGCCAGGGCCTGCTCGCGGGACTTGGGATTGATCACGGCGGGAATGGCGCCGACCGCGATGCAGGCCAGGAACAGGCAGGCCAGCGAAGGCGAGTCGTTCAACGCCAGCACCACGCGATCGCCGGGCTTGAGCAGGCGGGCCAGTTGGCTGGCCTGGGAGAGAATGTAGGTCCGGCATTGCAGCCGGCTGAGAGTCTGGCCCCGATAGTGATAAACGGCGGTATCGGGATCGAAATCGAGGCGGAACAGAACCTCGGTCAGGTTGGCCAATGTGGACATGACAGAACGTTCCCTCTTCAGCGATATGCATCCGGATCAGGAGATACCTGAGCCAGAGCGCTTGCTTTGTCAGGAACGGGAAACTAGCGGCGCTGGGCGAAGCGCGATATTCGGAGTCCGAACGAAAAAGTTTCGGGGAGAAGAACCACGGGCTTCGTAGGCCGCGGCAATCGGCGCGATCCAAACCGCGAGAAATTTGGCACACCCACCGGGCTGCGCGGGATCCGAGAACGGCAACCAAGCAAGAAGGGCGGCAGCCTTTTTACGCAAGAGCCCATTGGACAGACAAAAACCGTTACAACCCTTGCTCGAGGCCTCGTCCGAACCCATGAGATGGCAAACCAATGACAACCCACTTTGCTCGGCAAATCGCCTCCCAGATCTCACAGTTCGAGGCGCTCGGCCTGGGCTCCAAGGGGGCGACGGCATGCCTGGAAGCAGGCGGCCATCCATCGGGCCGATAGCGCTCCGCCCCGCCTCGCCTGCCATTTGCAGGCTTCCCTGTTGAAATCCCATTGCGTAGTACACTGGGCGAACCTGCCGAAGAGGACACCTACATGCCCCATAGCTACAGGAAAATGGAATCGCCGGTCGGGACACTGACCCTGGTAGCCAGGGACGATGCCTTTCTGGTCGCGATTCTTTGGCAGCATGAGCGTCCCAACCGAGTACCGCTGGACGAGATGCGGCTCTCCGAGGACAGCTCCCTCCTGGCGGAAACCGAACGCCAGTTGCGGGAATATTTTTCCGGCAAACGTTCCCGGTTCGAACTCCCGCTCGACTTCCAAGGTACCGAATTTCAGAAAAAGGTCTGGTCCGCCCTGCTCACCATTCCATTCGGCGAGACCCGCAGCTATACGGAAATAGCCGTGCAGATCGGCAGCCCCAACGCAGTACGGGCGGTTGGAGCCGCCAACGGACGGAACCCACTGTCCATTGTTGCACCTTGCCATAGGGTGATCGGAGCCTCTGGCGGCCTCACCGGTTTCGCCGGTGGGTTGGCCGCCAAGCAGTGGTTGCTGCGTTTGGAAACCCGAGGCAGGACACCAGACCTGTTGAGCATGATCGAGGACGAGTGAGCTGCCGCTTGCCCTCGCGCCCGGTGTTCACCGGAAAAATCCTCGCCTTTTGACTTGACCCGACTGCAGCGGGGACATTTCAGATCGAGGACCGACGGCAACTGAGCGCAACTCGTTCGTAAGTCAGGTCCTTGTTCCTGGGCGGCAACTGATAGTCGACGGAACAGGAGCCATCGCTCCAGCGAATGGACAGGCGCCCCTGGTCCTCGATACCGAACACCAGCAAACGGGACAGGTTGTCGACCATTCCCACGACCCGCTCTTCCTTGTCGTATGCCTGTGCACCGAAGGGAATCTTTCCTCCAGAGTCCATGCTCAGGTCGAACTGCACCCGCCGACCGGACTCCGCGGAGAAACGCTTGGCGATCACGGCGCCCCGGGTCGGCACGGCCATTTGCGTGCTGTCGCTGATCTCGGTATCGCTTCCAAGGGTATTGGTATCCAGGTTCACCCAGTTGTAACGATAGGGTTGCATGTAAGGGAGCACGGCATAGCCACGGCCGTCGGTGCGAACCGAAGAGTAGCCGTCGAGGCCGACGCCGCCGACCTCCGGAACCTCCACCAGGCCAAACGTTTCCCCCACCGGCTGGCCGAAGGTCACTCCCCCCGAATGCACCACTACCGAACCGCTTGCTCCCAGGTTGATCTGCTTGTTGTCGCGCCCCTGGCTGTAATTGGCGGACAACTTGGCCTTGGACGTGTCCCAACCCAGGCCGACGCTGCCGGAGTTGCCGCCGTCCTTGCTGTAGTTGGCCTGTGCGCTGTAGTTGAACGCATTGGCTTCATCCAGGTATCCGGAGATACCGGTGTTCAGGCTCGAATCACCATGCTGTGAACTCACGGCATTGGCATATACCTGACTGGAGCGTGCGCTACCGCCCAAGGGGATGCTGACGGAGGCCGTGAACTGGGTATCGGAGCGCCCGAACGAACCCGTCTCCTGGGTACGGGAAACCGCCAGGCTATAGCTCGCGCGCTTGATGCCGCTGCTGAAGCCGAACTGCACGCGACGGCTGCTGCCGGGGCGATTCCAATATGTGGTTTCGCCCGCCGTGAGATAGAGCGAACTGCGTCGGAACAGCGTCTGGTTCACCGTCAGGTCTATGCGGCTCTTCTGCCGACTGGAACTTGAGCCATAGAGGTAGCTCTCTTCGGACATGTCGTCGATATGCTGGCTGAGAGTACGGTAGCCTTCCGTGGAATAGCGATAGCCCACCACGGTAAAGCTGGTTTCGGTGGCGTTGATGGTCTTGGAATAGAGAAGCCGCAGACTCTGTCCCTGGTTGCGCCCACCCCGCCGCGTGCGGGACTGGCTATGGGTCACGTCCGCAGAAAAACCGCCCAGGGGCGTGTTGAAGCCGAGGCCCAGGTTGGTGGCATTGTACTTCTCCGCAGCGAGCAGGCCGCCAAAGCCGGTAACCCTGTCGGACAAGCCATACACAGCCGACCCCTGGAGCAGGTTGACCGACGGCTGGCCATCATTATGGTACTCACCGGCGGCCAGGCCATAGCGCAGGTTCCCCTTGCGGGTCATGACCGGCAGGTAGGAATAGGACTGCTTGAAGGACCGCTGGCGTCCGTCCGCCTCGATGATCTTGACCTCCAGGTCGCCATTGGAGCCGCTGGGATAGATGTCGGTGATCTCGAACGCACCGGGAGGTACGTTGGTGGAATAGATCACGAAGCCATTCTGGCTCACCTCGACCGTCGCATTGGTTTCAGCGATACCGCGCACCACCGGGGTATAGCTGATCTCGTTGTCGGGCAGCATGCCGATATCGGATTGCAGTTGCACGCCGCGCATACGCACGCTCTCGAAAGCATCCCCCTGAGCGGAGGTATACAACTCGCCGAGGGACAAGGTCCCCTTCAGGGCACGAATGTCACGTTCCACATAGGTACGGTTGCTACTGAACTTGTTGCGCATGCCGGTACCTCCGCTCAGGGAGGAGTCGTTGCGCAGACGCCAGCCAAACAGGTTGAAGCCGTTGCGCAGGCCCAGGTAGCGATAATCGCTGTTCTGGCCAAAGTTGGTGTTGCGCGTGAAGTTGGCCTGGTAGTTGGAAAACAACGCGGTGACACCGTCATCCCAAAGAGAGGGATCCACATAGCCACGCGAGTGCCGCTGTACATACAGCTGTGGAATGCTGACCAGCAGGGAAAGGCTGTTGACGTCGAACTCGATGGATGCACCGGGGATGAGTTCGGCGACATTCAGGGGCGTATTGTTTTCCAGATTATCCGGAATGAGTTTGTCTCGCGTCAGCCGGGCTATATCGACCCCGATCTCCTTGAGCAGCCCTACCCGGACGACCGGACGAACGCTTCCGGTTTCGGGATCGGCACTGAACACGACATCTTCGCGCCGGATCATGATCTGGTTCAAATGAATGTCGACGCTGTAAGTGCCGGGCGACACCGAGTTGCCGTTCTCGAAATACTTCAGTTCAACGGGCGCCCCGCCCTCGTTGTTCAGGAACTCGGCGTTGAATTCAACCGCGAAAGTTACGGCAGGCAAAGCCAATCCCAAGGCCATGAGACAGGAAGACCTGGAATAGACGGACAACTCGAAGTCGAACTTTTTCCTAAATATGGCCACGCGAATATTCCTTGGACTAATTTCCGACAAAACGGAAACACCCATCCATAGGGGAAGTTAAGAGCAGTTCTTCTGCTCTTCTACTCTGCTCTTCTGAGCTTCAGTCGGATAAGGAGCTGGAATGTTTATCGAGTCCGCCATAGTCATTTACGCTCTGGAACTCGACATTTCCAGAAACGCCGGATGGAGTTCCCTTGATTTCGAATCGGCGACTCGACTTCGGCGCGACCATGTCGGCATCAACAACATAGTAGGCATTGCCAGCTTTTAATTTCACGCTGGCTAAAGAGACATGAAACGCAGTATCGTTGGAAACTTCGACAACTGACTTTCCACCCTGACGGACAAGACGCCAGTTCAACTTTCCAGGCGCTTCGGCGGAAGTTCCCGACAAGTTATCGGGGCGGTAGAAGACCTTGATACGCTGGCGCAAAGCTATCTGCAACGTATTAGCCGAGGCAGATTTTTGCGGAATTTCCTGGACGTTCAGGCGGAATACGGATTCCCTGTCGCTCGGCAAGCCTTCCCCTTGAAACAGGATACGCAGGGTTTGCTGCTTGTTGCCTCCCAAACGACTGAGGGCAGGCGTGATGACAAACGGAACCTCACGTTTATCTGCCCCATTATCAGCCTCTACCCAGGATTGAATCATCACGTCCTTGGAAGCCTGGTTCCTGACCAGGATCGCAGCCTCCTTGGCAGGCGCCTGCAGAACGACCCGGGTTCCTCCCAGTGTGATTCCCGCATTGGCCAGGGTGGAAAAAAGCAAAAGGATGCCACCCCAGATAACTCTGGAAGAAAATGGATATTTCATGATGAACTCGCACCTCATGGAACGGGGTATATACATACCCCGCCCACGTAGCAGAACTTAGTTGTATTCCAGGGTGAACGGCAGGGAGCCGTCGGCACTACCAGCCGTAGGAGCTACGGAGCCGGATTTGACATAAGCGGCACGCAGATTCAGCTTGGCACTGTAGACAGTGATGTCATTGCCTTCGCCATCTTTTTGTACCTTGGAATCCAGGGGCGCATCGATGGTCTCGTTCGCCGACAGGTTCAGCAGCTTGCCATCGGATCCATAGATACCGATACCGACACCGGTGGCGGTGCCGACGGTTTTCAGCAGGCTCTCATTGTTCGGGTCAATAGTGCTCCCAGACATCGGGTTGAACTTCAGCTTGACGGTGGTCAGGCCGGTACCGGTCTTGCCACAGTCCAGGTTCAGGTTCAGGCTGGTACCACCGGCGATGCTGCCGCCCGCGGTGCCGCCCAGCGAGTCGATGCTGATCTTGCCAAGGTTTACGTCGATGGTCTGGTTGCCCGCAGCACCGCCAACGGTGGTGCCGGCACCACCAGTGATGCTGCAAGCGGCCGCGGTGATTTCACCTTTGAAATTGATGGTGCCGTCTGCCGCCATGGCATTGCCGACGACCAGGCTGGCTACTGCGGCAGCCAGAATGCTTTTCATGGAAATGGACACGATTGAGCTTCCTTTTGACAGTGAAAGTGTTGCGATTTTTGAACTCTATAAGAGCCAGCAACATTCTCCGAAAAGCCGAATAGAACGACAACGAAGCACTTCCCAGGCAATCGTGTGAAATCTCCCCAGTGCTTGTATGAAGTTTCCTACAAGCGGAAAAAACCTCGTAGTTAAAAACCCTCCGACACCATAAGCCCGCTACCACTAACAGCCAAACAAAATGAACGATCCGAAAGAAGCGCATCAGCTTCGATAGCGCCTCTTATATAGAAAAATGAAAAACCAAGACAAACCAAAGCAAACCCAGCAGGCTCCCAATTATCCCATTACTCCAGCAGCAGGCGCGGAGCTTACGGGAACGGGAAATCCATGCTGGTGAATAGATGCGATTCAGGTTATGGAGAAACCTGAACAGCTTCTGAAACCTCTATCTGGTCCGATCTCTAGAGCTTTGCCAATTCGGTTGAGATACTGATTTCGAACGCACTTAGTTTGCCTTCCAATGAAGAGGCCAGATTGGCTATCCGCTCGGAAGACTCCGATGGGTTCTGGCAAGCCTTTTCAAGGCAGGAACAAGACTCGACCAATAGGCTGCTGCCCACCACCCTCGCAGCCCCTTTTATCCTGTGCGCAAGTTCGGCCACTCCTTGCAGGTCTGCGAGTTCAAGCAATTCCGCCAACCGAGTACGATCATCCCGACTGCTGGCCAATAAAGTTTCCAGCAACCGCTGCAATGCAGCCGGCTCGCCGCCGGTAATGGCCTCCAGCGAACGAATGTCGAAAAGACTTTCCATCGGCGATTCCGAACCAAGCTCTTTCATACAGACTCCATCGATATGCTTAAAGGAAGGTCACTGCGCGTTGCGCTGTCCCGCCTGCGGGACTCCAGGCATCCGTAGAACGACAAGGCCGTACATGCCGTCCGGGCCAGTTATCCGCAAGCAGCATAAGGGAATTGCCTCCGCCTCTGCCGTCCAAACAGGGGAGCATCGCTTGTTGCGTCTCCTCGAACGGACCCAAACGGCCCTGGAAACGCTCATGGCCGGCACGGAGTCTACCTTTGCCAGCCGACCGCAGCCGGCCCGACCGCTCGTTTAGGGGAGGGAAACTCCTACGGTAAGTCTGTGCGAAGAGGCGTCATCGGTTGCGACCGCCTGACGGTTCGAAGCGAACCTGGCGGAGGAGCCATCGCTGCGACAGGCGAGTCTGGGTTACGCGCAGGTCGCGATGAAACAGCGGCATAAGCCACTATTGGCGCACACAGGCATACGAGGAAGACGCAGGGAACACCTGGTTGAAAACCAGCTCTACAGATCATCGAGCGGCGAGGGTTCTATCTATGGCAAATCCATTGGACGGCTTGCACGACGCGGACCACGCGAAGGCCGAAAAAACGGAAGGAAGGATGCCATCGGTCAGCGATCCCAGGGCGCTTGCCCGTCTTCTGGAATTGATACTGTCCACCGCCCAGGCCGGTCTCGCCTTCTCCAAGGACCGCTTCGACATCGGACGCTTTCGCGCGCTCCAGCATGCCGTCGCCGAATTCATCGCCAGCGACCAGGGGGTAGCGTACGAACGGGTCGAGAACTGGATCGCTCTGGACAGCCACTACCCGACCCCGAAACTGGACGTCCGTGCGTTGATCCTCGACTCGCAACAGCGGGTTCTGCTGGTTCGGGAGGCCTCGGATAGTCGCTGGACCCTACCAGGCGGCTGGTGCGACGTAAACGAGTCGCCGGCAGATGCGGTAGTTCGCGAAACCCAGGAAGAAAGCGGACTGGAAGTTCGAGCGATACGCCTGTTGGCATTGCTGGACAAGCACAAGCATCCCCACCCTCCCCAACTGCCGCATGCGTTGAAAGCCTTCTTCTTCTGCCACGTCACCGGAGGCAGTCTTCAACAACAAACGGACGAAACGTCGGCGGCCGAGTACTTCCCGGTGGACGCCTTGCCGCCGCTTTCCGAGCACCGGGTACTGGCCTCGCAGATCCAGACGTTATGGCAGCGAATCCACGCGGAAACGCCAGAGGCGCTTTTCGACTAGCCCCCCGACCTCATGGAGTCATCGCGCGGCAGACGGCCTGACCCTAACGACGTCCAGCAGGCGTACCCGGCAGATCGACCGGCCAGTCGACGAGCGCCTGCCGCCCTCCCCCATCGCCGGCAGCTTGATGCCGCCAACAGCGGCGCAGCGTGCCTTCCGAGCAGTAAAGCCGGCCCGTCGTTCTCGTTCGAATGCGTGGCGGAGCGCACCCGAGGCGCCAGCCATCGACCATCCCGAACGTGCCGATGGAGCGAACTCCGAGCGAGTTCCCCCGCTTCGTCCATAGCTCATCTGTGCTAGTCGACCCTCACCTTGGGCTGCACCTATGATTCGTCCCTTGGATGACCCTCCGCGGTCGGGAACAAGACATTCAAGGACGAACTCATGGGCAAACCATTCCTTCACGCTCGGCGCTGGCTGCTGCCGCTCACCTTCATCTGCACGGCAACGACTGCGGTCGCCGAAAGCACCGGCGACTACTGGATCGTCTACGGCAAGGGCGAACGCTACAACAACGAGGTATTCGTCGCCAACGCCACCGGCATCTTGCAGCAACCCAAAGGTATCCAGTCGGCGCAGATCATCCAGCTATTCGAAGACCAGTCGATGCCGACGCTGACGGCCTACGAGGTCCAGTTCAAGTGCAAGGAGCGCAGGGTCCGCTTCGACAACGCACGCGCCATGCGCCGCATCGACAACGTCATCACCAACGTGAAAACCGTCGACGGCTGGATCGACCCGGGGAAATACGATTACTGGCTGCAACGCTCGTTCGCTTTCGTCTGCGCCCCGGCCATCCGCGACAACAACCAGATGTTGCCGCTGGGCAAGATGCCCATTGCACGCATGGTGCAGACCGTCCAGGCAATGTTCGTCGAACTGCAGGGCGTCCAGGCCAAGAAACAGACCATGCGCGATCTGGATGCGATGCTCGGCAACGAGTAGAAATGAAGGAAGGCGGCTTGCCGCCCTCCTCCGGAGCCCCACGGAGCAGGTCAGCGGCATGCCGCTCGCAGCGTCCTGCCGGCCGTAGCCAGCGCCGCGACGAATAGCCAGAATGTTTCTCTATGCGAGGAGCGCGCGGAGCTGCGCGGGGACCTCCATGACTTCGCGGGTATCCGGGGAGACACAGACCTGCGTCAGGCTCGCAGTGAACGCCACCACGTCCGGCGAAAGACGTCCTTCGACTGAAAACGAGAAAGAATGCGTCCCCACGTTCGACACGCCCACCTGCATCGTGAGCTCGTCGTCCCAGGTGACCGGATGCAGGAATTCCAGGGAGAACGCTCTCGCCGGGGGAAGAATCCTGAACCCCAGGAGGGTTCTGAGCCCCGGGCCGCCCAGCCAGACCCCGAGCGCCTCCTGCACCGCTTCCAGCACAAAGTATGAAAAACGTGGCGTATAGACGATCCCTTCGGGATCACAGTCGCCAAACAGTACCGTTCTCTTTATGAAAACCGGGGTCGGCATCGGGTCACTCATCCGGTCGCCAGGAAAGGAACCTCACTCTATGGGAGTCCCGGTCCGCTGACAAATCCTCGGATAGCCGTGCACCAGTTCACCAGGCTGCGCGGGGTCTGACAGGAACACGCCAGAACGAACGGGAAAGCGGCTGCCAGTACCGATATGACTGGCGGAAGCGCGAAACCGGCCTTCTTCCCGATGTCGATAAGGATAAGAGTTGCGGTACGCTGGGGATGAGATATCCGGACTGCGGAAACAGAAAAGCCCGCCTTGTCGGGCGGGCTTTTCATATCGACTCGGTCGATTCTGGCCAGTTTCCTGGCCAAGGCATACTGCAGCTCCGAAGCTAAAGTTGTGAGCTCTACGGATATCTACAGAAACTCCTTTCTAATATGGTGGGTCGTGTAGGATTCGAACCTACGACCAATTGGTTAAAAGCCAACTGCTCTACCGACTGAGCTAACGACCCAACGCGAGGCGTATAATACTGATTTCTAACGTAAAAACAACACCCCTCGTGAATTTTTTTCAGAAATATGGCGTCGGGTCGGAAATACCAGCCGCCGCGAAGCCATCCGCACGCAGCCGGCAGCTATCGCATTTGCCGCACGCACGCCCCTGCTCATCGGCTTGATAACAGGACACCGTCAGGCCGTAATCCACCCCACGCGCCACGCCCGCCTGGATGATCTGCGCCTTGGACAGATACTGCAGCGGCGCCTGGATGCGGAAGCCATTGCCTTCCACGCCCGCCTTGGTTGCCAGATTCGCCATGCGTTCGAAAGCCTCGACGAACTCAGGGCGACAATCCGGATAACCAGAGTAATCCACCGCATTCACACCGATGAAGATGTCACGGGCATCCAGGACCTCGGCCCAGCCCAGGGCGAGCGAGAGGAACACCGTATTGCGCGCCGGCACGTAAGTCACCGGTATACCTTCGCTAGGCGACTCGGGCACCGCGATGCTCTCGTCGGTCAATGCCGAGCCGCCCATGCCATTGAGGTCGAGTCCTATCACCTTGTGCTCGATCACGCCCAACTGCCGGGCCACGCGCTCGGCGGCCTGCAGCTCGGCGCGATGGCGCTGGCCGTAGTCGAAACTCATGGTGTAGCAGGCGTAGCCGTCGGCCTTGGCCATGGCGACAACGGTGGCGGAGTCGAGGCCGCCGGAGAGCAGGATGACCGCTTTCTTCTGGTTCATGATGAATTCCTCGTCTCAATGGCCCGGTTCGTCGTTCCAGAGAATCTTGTGCAGTTGCAATTGCAGGCGGACCGGCAGGTTGTCGGCCACGATCCAATCGGCCAGTTCTCGCGCGCTGACCTGATGGTGGCTCGGCGAGAACAGGACTTCACCGGCACGCTGGTCGAGGCGGTACTCGATCAGCTTGGATACCGCCCAGTCGTAGTCCTCTCGCGAACAGACGACGAACTTCACCTGATCGTTGTCGGTCAGCAACGGGATATTTTCGTATCGGTTGCGTCCGACCTCGCCAGATCCCGGCGTCTTGAGGTCGAGAACCTTGCTTACGCGCGGGTCGACCCGTGACACGTCGAGAGCCCCGCTGGTTTCCAGGGAAACCTCGTAGCCGGCGTCGCAGAGCCGTTCCAGCAGAGAGATGCAATTCGGCTGGGCCAGCGGCTCCCCGCCGGTCACGCAGATGTAGCGGGGCTTGTAGGCGGCAACCCGCTCGAAAATGGAGTCCAGGCTAACGACGTCGCCGCCGCTGAAGGCATAGGCGGTATCGCAATAGTGACAGCGCAAGGGGCAGCCGGTCAGGCGCACGAAGACCGTCGGCAAGCCGGCGGTACGTGTTTCCCCCTGCAACGAGTAGAAAATCTCGGTGATGCGCAGGGTCTGTTGCATATTCAGCCACGGGCGTGACGACTGAACAGGTCGTCCGCCTCCGTTGCGGTAAATGAAGGAACGCCACGGGACGTATCCTGTCGTGGCGCTCGAAATCCCGGAAGGTCTCGCGTGGAGAGGCACGAAGATCAGCCGAGCTGAAACCATGCAGCTTCACGGGGGCGCCGATTCTAACGAAAAAACCCGCGACAGGCGCGGGTTTGTTCATCGGGAACGGGATCAGCGAAGGTTCTTGAGATCGCGCTGCGCCAGTTGAGCGGCCGAAGTGCCTGGGTACTGGGAAATGACCTGCTGGAGGATACCCTTGGCCTTGTCGTTGTTACCCAGGCGACGCTCGACGTCCGCCAGCTTGTACAGAGAGTCGGGCACCTTCTGGCTGCTGGGGTAGCTCTGGCTGACCCGCGCGAAGGCCTGGCCGGCACCTTGCAGGTCGCCCTTGGCCAGGTTCACCTCGCCGAGCCAGTACTGGGCGTTGCCGGAGTACTGGCTGTTCGGGTACTTGCGCAAGAAGGCATTGAACGCCTGGCTCGCCTTGTCGAAATCCTTGCTCTTTATCAGGTCGAAGGCCGCATCGTAGTAGAGCTTCTCCTTCGCCGGGTCGCCCGGCTCGCTGCTCGACGCCGGTGCGTTGTTGCCTGCGGGAGCCGCAGGCGCCCCATTGGCGTTGATGGCGCCAGCGGGTGCGGAATTCTGTGCAGCGGGAGCGCCACCACCGGAAATCCGACGGTCGAGGTCCTGGTAGCGTTCCAGGCTTTCCTGCTTGAGCTGCTGGATCTGGTTCTGCTGCTCCTCGAGCGTGCCACGCAGGCGAGCCAACTCGTCCTGCATCTGCTGGAGCTGCATGAACAGTTCGCCCTGCACGGAGGTGGGGGTTGTCACCCCACCTCCGGCAAAGGCGCCGCCGGCACCTGCCGTGCCATACCCGGAAGGAGGAACGTTGCCGCCATTGTTGGCGGCAACGCCGTCATACACAGGAACTTCCGCCCAGGCCGCTAATGGCAGGCTGAGCGCGAGGAACGTCAGGACACGCAGGTGCTTGGGCATAACGACTTCTTACTTCTTCAGCTCGACGCGACGGTTCTGAGCCCAGGACTGCTCGTCGTGGCCGGTAGCGACCGGACGCTCTTTACCATAGGAAACCAGTTCCAGCTGGGCCGGCGAAACGCCCTGCAGCACCAGGTAGCGCTGAACGGCCTTGGCACGACGCTCGCCCAGAGCCATGTTGTACTCGCGGGTGCCGCGTTCGTCGGTGTGGCCTTCCAGCACTACGCGCTGACCGCTGCCTTTCAGGTCTTTCGCGTGTACGTCCAGAGCGCGCATGGCTTCCGGCTTCAGGTCGGAGCTGTCGTACTCGAAGTAGAAGGTGGTGATCGCACGCAGAGCGGCTTCGTCGCTCAGGCTGCCGTCAACGGCACCGCTGTTGGCGCCATAGCCTGCGTTCGGGTCGACGCCGCCATTGGCACCTTCACCGGAAGCATCGCCGCCCTTGGAGGAGCAACCCACAGCCACAGCCATGGCCAGAGCCAGCGCAGCAAATTTGCCGAATTTCAGCATTTCCATCATGTAACTCCTAATGAACCCCAGTGTATAAGTTTGTAACCGTTGGCGACCGTCAGTTCAGGTAAGGGGACCAGGAAGGCTCGCGCACATCGCCCTGAGCGGTAGGGAGAGGTATCCGTACGCGTCCGTTGATGGATACGAGCATCAGCACGCCCCGGTCCTGCTGGCGGGTGGCGTAGATTAGCATGGTGCCATTGGGCGCAACAGTGGGCGAATCGTCCAGAGTGGTGTTCGACAGCACCCGCAGATTGCCGCGCTGGAGGTCCTGGGCGGCGATCTGGAAGTTGGTGTAGCCCTGCTGGCGGTGGACCATTACCAGGGTCTTCTCGTCGGCCGAGAGTTTCGGGTTGGCGTTGTAGTTGCCGATGAAGGTTACCCGGTCCACGGCACCGCTGTTCACGTTCATTTTGTAGATCTGCGGCTTGCCGCCACGGTCCGAGGTGAAGTACAGGGTAGAGCCGTCCTTGCCCCAGAAGGGTTCGGTATCGATCGCCAGGTTGTTGGTCAGGCGGCGCAGGGCGCGGCTGCCAAGGTCCATGACGTAGATTTCCGGGTTGCCGTCGCGCGACAGGACGAAGGCCAGGCGGTTGCCGTCAGGGGAGAATGCCGGAGCGCCATTCAGGCCCTCGAAATTGGTGATCTGCTCACGACGGCCAGTATCGACGTACTGGATGAAGATACGCGGGCGCTTCTGTTCGAAGGAGACATAGGCGATACGGCGGCCATCGGGCGAGAAGCGCGGCGACACGATGGGCTCGCGCGACTGCAGCAGGGTCACCGGGCGGGCGCCGTCGTAGTCGGAGCGCTGCAAGGTGTAGCGGGTGTTGTCGACCGAGAAACGCTCGGCGGTGACATAGAGCATCTTGGTGGAGAACGCGCCCTTGATACCGGTGAGCTTCTCGAACGACTGGTCGGCGATGTAGTGCGACATGTCGCGGAGCTGATCGGTGCTGCCGGTCACGCTGCCGGTCAGGACCTGCTGCTCGGTGCCGACATCGAACAATGCGTACTGCACCTGCAGGCGTCCGCCGGCAGGCACGATGTTGCCGACCATCACGTAGTTGACGCCAACTGCCTTCCAGTCACGGAAGATCACTTCGCTGGCCTGCGCCGGCTGGCTGATCATGTTCTGCCGGGGCAGCGGCTCGAAGTAGCCGGAGTTGCGCAGGTCGTTGCCGATGATATTGGACATGTCTTCCGGCAACACGTTGCCCCCCTGGAAGCCGAACGGCACCACGGCGATGGGAATGGCACGGTCGTTACCGCTGGAGATCACCAGCGGGTCGGCAGCCTGCGCAGCACCTGCCACCAGGGCCAGGGCGAACAGCGCAATGCGAATCAGGGTACTCACAGACTCAAATCCTCCGGTTTAAAGATGATGCGGCGCTGACGATACAGGCTGTCGAAGGTAGCCCGCGGCAATTGCTGCATCTCGGGAATACGGCCGACGTTGCGCACCGCCGCCACCGCCGAACTGTCGAAAGGCTTGTCGCCACTCGAACGGCTGACGCTGGCATTGGTGATGGTACCGTCCGGCAGCATTTCGATCAGTACTTCTACGCTCATTCCATTACGCGCCGATGGAGGACGCCGCCACTGCTGGCTCACCAGGTTGACGATCAGGTCGTCGAGACTGCCGGTGACCTCGCTGCCCACCTCGTCGGCCAGGGCCTGCTGGCGCTCGGTCGTATCCGAAAGCAACTCGGCCAATGCCTGCGCCTTCTTGTCCTCGGCAGCCTTGCGGGCTGCCGCGGCAGCGGCGGCGGCCTTTTTCTTGGCGGCCTCGACGGCGGCTTTCTTCTTCGCCGCTTCCGCAGCAGCCTTCTTCTTGGCCTCCTCGGCCGCTTTCTTCTTCGCGTCCTCGGCTGCCTTTTTCTTGGCGTCCTCAGCGGCCTTTTTCTTGGCCTCGTCCTCGGCGCGCTTCTTGGCTATGTCAGCCTGCTTCTTCTGTTCGGCGGCCTTGGCCTCGGCAGCTTTCTTGGCTTCATCGGCCTTTTTCGCCTCGGCGGCTTTCTGGGCCTCGGCCTTTCGAGCCTCGTCAGCCTTCTTTTGTTCCGCCGCTTTCGCAGCAGCGACCTGCTGCTGTTCCAGCTTTTGTTGCTCGAGTTTCTGCTGCTCGAGCTTCTTCTGTTCGAGCTGCTCGACTTCGTATTGCTTGGAGGCGGTCTTCTTCGCCTCGCCAGCGATCTTCTGGTTGGTCTGGGTCGTCGCCTGGCTCTTCGACTTGAGCTGGTAGAGCGTGGCCTGCACGATCGGCTTGGAGGGAGGAAGCTCCGGAGCAAACGCCCAGCTGACGAACAGCATGGCGAAGATCAGAACGTGCAGGACCACCGCCAGGACGACGGGCCAGAAATAACTCTCGGAAGGCGAGCGCTCGAACTGTTGCTTCAAGATCAGGGGGCCTCGGTAATCAACCCGACGTTGGGCACACCGGCCTGCTGCAAGGCACCCATGGCGCCAACCACCGCACCATAGTTCACCGCCTTGTCGCCGCGGATGAATACCTGGGTGTCCGGACGGGCACTCATGATCTTGGTGACTGCATCGGTCATCTGTTCCAACGACACGGCACTATCGGTCTGTTTTTCAGTATCCACTTCGCTGCCGACGTTCCAGTAATAGGAACCGTCGGCCTTCACCGAAAGGGTCAGGACCTGCTTGTTGTTGTCCTGAGGCAACGCCTCGCTGGACACCTTCGGCAGGTCGACCTTGACCCCCTGGTTGAGCATCGGTGCGGTCACCATGAAAATCACCAGCAGTACCAGCATCACGTCGATGTAAGGCACTACGTTCATTTCCGCGACCGGCTTGCGCTTGTGACGAACCCTTGCCATATCGGCTTACCTCTCAGTCGTCTTAGTCGTCGCTGGTGTGCACCTTGCGGTGCAGGATGGCCTGGAACTCGTCGGCGAAGGTGTAGTAACGACCGATCAGCATCTCAGAACGTGCGGAGAAGCGGTTGTAGGCGATGACCGCCGGGATCGCGGCGAACAGGCCGATGGCGGTAGCGATCAGCGCTTCGGCGATACCCGGGGCGACGGTGGCCAGGGTTGCCTGCTGCACGGTGGCCAGGCCACGGAAGGAGTTCATGATACCCCAGACGGTACCGAACAGGCCGACGTACGGGCTGGTGGAACCGACGGTTGCCAGGAATGGCAGGCTGGCTTCGAGTTTCTCCTCCTCACGGGAGATGGCCACACGCATGGCGCGCGCCACGCCCTCCATCACCGCATCGGGATCGACGCCGGGCTGCTGGCGCAGACGGGAAAACTCCTTGAAGCCGGCACGGAAGATCTGCTCGACGCCGGAGTCCGGGTCCGGATTGCTACCGGCCTGGCGGTACAGCTTGGACAGGTCGATGCCCGACCAGAAGCGTTCTTCGAAAGCATCCAGTGCCTTCTTGGCGGCGCGCATGGCATTGCCGCGCTGGAAAATCATGATCCAGGATGTGACCGAGGCGGCCACGAGGGTCAGCATGACCAGCTGCACCACGATACTGGCGTTGCTGATCAGGCTCCACATGGAGGTATGGTCGACGACGTTCGGTTCCACTTTAATCTCCTGCTGAAAAAGAATCCGGGCTTCCGGCAAAAGCCGCACGCAACGTTTCGGGGATAGCACGTGGCTTCAGGGTGTCCGCTCGCACGCACGCCACCAGGAACCGCCCCTCGCAGAGCAGGACGGAGTCCGACGCTCGACGAACCTGTTGACGAAACTTCAGGCTCGCCCGGTTCAACTCCTCGACCTCGGCGCTGACAAGCAGTTCATCATCGAGCTTGGCCGGGGCGTGGTAACGCGCCTCGGCGGAGTGCACGACGAACAGCAGATTGTCGCCGACCAGTTGCGATTGGGCGAACCCCAAAGCTCGCAGCCGCTCGGTCCGAGCCCGTTCCATGAACTTGAGATAGTTGACGTAATAGACGATGCCGCCGGCATCCGTGTCCTCGTAATAGACCCGGAAACGCTGCTGGAACGGCTTTCCCCCGTGTTGCGCGCGCATACTCTAGAACCAAGTCCCGGCTTTGCCAATCGGCAATCGCCCACAAATGCAATTAATTACCATCTTCAGACGTGAACAGATCCGTCGTCACCCCCGGCCCCAACCTTTTCGGAATATTCAGGCCAAAGTGCAGGTACGCATGGCGTGTTACCACGCGCCCCCGCGGTGTCCGCATGATGTAGCCCTGCTGGATCAGATAGGGCTCCAGTACATCTTCGATCGTGTGCCGCTCCTCGCTCAACGCCGCAGCCAAGTTGTCGATTCCTACAGGCCCGCCATCGAACTTGTCGATCATGGTCAGCAACAGACGACGGTCGAGGTGGTCGAAGCCACGCTCGTCGACATCGAGCAGGTTCAATGCCTTGTCGGCGATCACCCGGGTAATGTCGCCCTGCCCCCGGACCTCGGCGAAGTCGCGTACCCGGCGCAGCAGGCGATTGGCGATTCGCGGCGTACCGCGGGCGCGCTTGGCGATTTCCGCCGCGCCCTGCGGCTCGATCTCCAGGCCGAGAATGCCGGCCGACCGACTGACGATGGTCGCCAGGTCCTCGACGTTGTAGAACTCCAGGCGCTGGACGATACCGAAGCGATCGCGCAGTGGATTGGTCAGCATGCCGGCACGGGTGGTCGCGCCGACCAGGGTGAACGGCGGCAGGTCCAGCTTGATGGAGCGGGCCGCGGGCCCTTCGCCGATCATGATGTCCAGCTGGAAATCTTCCATGGCCGGATACAGCACTTCTTCGACGATGGGCGAAAGACGGTGGATCTCGTCGACGAACAGGACGTCGCCGGCCTCCAGGTTGGTCAGCAACGCGGCGAGATCGCCGGGACGCTCGAGCACCGGCCCGGAAGTACTCTTGATGGAAACGCCCATTTCCTGGGCGATGATATTCGCCAGGGTCGTCTTGCCCAGCCCCGGCGGACCGAAGATCAGCGTATGGTCGAGCGCCTCCTGGCGGCCGCGCGCGGCATGGATGAACAGCTCCATCTGCTCGCGCACGCTGGGCTGGCCGATGTAGTCGGCCAGCTTCAGCGGGCGAATGGCACGGTCCAGCTGCTCATCGCGTTCGCGACCGGAAACGGCGGATATGAGGCGATCAGGCTCGATCATCGGGCGCCACCTAGACCATGCCCTTCAGGGCCTGGCGGATCATTTCTTCGCTGGACAAATCCTCTCCCGGTACGGCTGCGACGGCACGACTGGCTTCCTGTGGCTTGAAGCCGAGGGCGATCAGCGCGCTGACTGCATCGGCCTCGGCGCTTGAGACTGTAGCGCTGGCACGGGGTTCCATCACCAACGGTGCAATCGTGGGCATGTTTTCCCAAGCCTTGAAGCGGTCCTTCAACTCCACCAGCAGGCGCTCGGCGGTCTTCTTGCCAACACCGGGGATCTTCACCAGGGTGGAGGTGTCCTGTGCCTGGACGCAACGCACCAGTTCGTCCACTTCCAGGCCCGACATCAGCGCCAGGGCCAGTTTCGGACCCACGCCGTTGAGCCGGATCAGCTCACGGAACAGCTCTCGCTCGCGCTTTTCGGCGAAGCCATAGAGCAAGTGCGCATCCTCACGCACAACCAGATGGGTATGCAAGGTCACCGGCTCGCCCAGCGAAGGCAACCGATAGAGGGTCGTCATCGGCACTTCCACTTCATAGCCGACGCCATTCACATCGAGGATCAGGTGTGGCGGCTGTTTCTCCGCCAGGGTGCCACGCAAGCGTCCGATCACGAAGAGCTTTCCTTATTCAAAGACGCAGGCGCCCGCCACGTCGGCGTGCGCCCACCAGGCCATGGGGGACCAGACTCTGTTGGGTATGGGCATGACACAGGGCGATGGCCAGGGCGTCGGAAGCATCTATCTGCGGTTTCTGGGTCAGCTTCAACAGATGCATGACCATCATCTGCACCTGCTGCTTGTCTGCACCGCCGGTCCCCACGACTGCCTGCTTGACCTGCGAGGCGGTGTACTCCGCCACGCTCAACCCCTCCTCCATTGCCGCGACGATGGCCGCCCCCCGCGCCTGCCCCAGCTTCAGGGCCGAATCGGCGTTGCGCGCCATGAACACCTGCTCGATGCTCAGGGCCGTCGGGCCATGGGTGCGGATCACCTCGCGGACGCTGCGAAACACCACGTGTAGACGCTCGTGCAAGGGGCCATTACCGGTCCGTATACATCCGGACGCCACGTATTCGCAACCGCGCGCCGTTTCCCGCACCACGCCGAAGCCGGTGATGCGCGAGCCCGGGTCAATCCCTAGAATCAAAGTCATAAGCTGGATACTAAAAGCCGGAAGCGGGGTTCGAACGCATCAAGCGTACCCCACTTCCGGCTTCGCGTTATCGCTCCGATCGGCTCAGCCGAGCTGCGCCATCACGTCGTCCGGGATATCGGCATTGGAATAGACGTTCTGCACGTCGTCCAGGTCCTCGAGCATGTCGATCAGCTTGAGCACCTTCTGCGCGGTTTCCAGGTCCAGGGTCGCGGTGGTCGAAGGGATCATGGTGACTTCGGCTTCGTCGCCCTTGAATCCGGCGGCGGCCAGCGCCTCGTTCACCGAAATGAAGTCGGCGAAGGTGGTGAACACGTCGATGGAGCCATCGTCGTTGACTACCACGTCATCGGCGCCAGCCTCCAGGGCCGCATCCATCAGCGCTTCCTCGTCCACGCCGGGAGCGAAGCTGATCTGTCCCTTGCGCTCGAACATGTAGGCGACCGAACCATCGGTGCCCAGGTTGCCGCCACACTTGCTGAAGGCATGACGCACTTCGGCAGCGGTACGGTTGCGGTTGTCGGTCATCGCCTCGACGATGATCGCTACGCCGCTCGGCGCATAACCTTCATAGGAAAGCTCGACCATGTTGTCGGCATCGTTGGAGCCGACGCCGCGCGCAATGGCACGATCGATGGTATCGCGGGTCATGTTGGCGGTCAGCGCCTTGTCCACGGCCAGGCGCAGACGCGGGTTGTCCGCCGGGACGCCGCCGCCCTGCCTTGCAGCGACGGTCAGCTCACGGATCAGCTTGGTAAAGATCTTGCCTTTCTTGGCATCTTGCCGCTCTTTGCGGTGCTTGATGTTGGCCCATTTAGAATGACCAGCCATAACTCACTCCGTATTGCTCTCTCGGCAGGAGGCGCCGCAAGCGGCGCCTCCGCGGGTTGATTCGAATCACTCGGCCTTCGGCTGCTCGCGCAGGCGAATGTGCAGCTCGCGCAGGGCCTTGCCGTCCACGGAACCCGGTGCCTGGGTCATGACGTCGCCAGCGCTCTGGGTCTTCGGGAAGGCGATCACTTCGCGGATAGACGATGCACCGGTCATCAGCATGACCAGGCGATCCAGGCCGAAGGCCAGGCCGCCATGCGGCGGCGCACCGTACTTGAGCGCGTCGAGCAGGAAGCCGAATTTCTCTTCCTGTTCCGCCTCGTCGATGCCCAGCACACGGAACACCGCCTGCTGCATGGACTTGTCATGGATACGGATGGAACCGCCACCCAGCTCGGTACCGTTGAGCACCATGTCGTAGGCGCGGGAAAGCGCCGCGCCCGGATTGGCCTCAAGCTCGGCCGGGGTGCACTTGGGCGAGGTGAACGGGTGGTGCAGCGCGGACAGCGAGCCGTCGTCGTTCTCCTCGAACATCGGGAAGTCCACGACCCACATGGGCGCCCACTCCCGGGTGAGCAGCTTGAGGTCATGGCCGACCTTGATACGCAGCGCGCCCAGGGCATCGCAAACGATCTTGGCCTTGTCGGCACCAAAGAACACGATGTCGCCGTCGACCGCGCCAACGCGATCGAGGATCACGTTCAGGTTGGCCTCGGGGATAAACTTCACGATCGGCGACTGCAGACCTTCCACGCCCTTGGCGCGCTCGTTGACCTTGATGTAGGCCAGGCCCTTGGCACCATAGATGCCGACGAACTTGGTGTAGTCGTCGATCTGGCTGCGCGGCATGGAGGCGGCGCCCGGCACACGCAGGGCGGCGACACGCCCCTTCGGATCGTTGGCCGGACCGGAGAAGACCTTGAACTCCACTTCCTTCAACTGGTCGGCGACGTCCACCAACTCCAGCGGGATGCGCAGGTCGGGCTTGTCCGAACCGTAGCGGCGCATGGCCTCTTCGAACGGCATGTGCGGGAACTCGTCGAACTCGACATCCAGCACTTCCTTGAACAGCTGGCGCACCATCTTCTCGGTGATGCCGATGATGTCGCTCTCGTCGAGGAAGCTGGTCTCGATGTCGATCTGGGTGAATTCCGGCTGGCGGTCGGCACGCAGGTCCTCGTCACGGAAGCACTTGGCGATCTGGTAGTAGCGATCGAAGCCGGCGACCATCAGCAGTTGCTTGAACAACTGCGGCGACTGCGGCAGGGCGAAGAAGTGGCCCGGGTAGGTACGGCTCGGCACCAGGTAGTCGCGCGCGCCTTCCGGCGTCGGCCGGCCGAGGATCGGGGTCTCGACGTCGAGGAAGCCGTTGTCGTCCAGGTAGCGGCGAATGCTGCTGGTGATGCGCGCGCGCAGCTTCAGCTTGGCGGCCATCTCCGGACGACGCAGGTCGATGAAGCGGTAGCGCAGGCGGGTTTCCTCGCCCACATCGGAGTATTCATCCAACGGGAACGGCGGAGTCTCGGCCTGGTTCAGCACTTCCAGTTCGTAGCCCAGTACCTCGATGGAGCCAGACGCCATGTTCGGGTTGCGCGCGCCTTCAGGGCGCAGGCGCACCTTGCCGGTGATCTTCACCACGAACTCGCTGCGCACCCGGTCGGCCTTGGCGAAGGTTTCCGCACGGTCCGGATCGAACACCACCTGGGCCAGCCCCTCGCGATCGCGCACATCGAGGAAGATCACTCCACCATGGTCGCGGCGGCGGTGAACCCAACCGCAAAGGGTGACTTCCTGGCCGTCCAGGCTCTCGTTCAGTTGGCCGCAATAGTGGCTGCGCATCATGGTGTGGTTCGCTTCTCGTAAGTCTTGGATTCTGTGGAGCCGCCGGCTGCCTGGCGACCATTGCCGGGCTCTCGCCGGCCCTGACCGAGCACCGGAACCATCGGTACGCCCCCGGAAGGACATCTCCCGCGCTGCCCGGTGAACGGCAACGGCGAAGCACCCGCATCCGGGCTCACTTCGCATTGAAGGCGGGGATTATAGCCTGAAAAATCCATGGCTTGCAGCCAGCCCCGCCGGCCTGTCACGCGGGAAGCCAGGCCGTTGAACGGAAGCATTTCGCCTCCCCCTGCGAACCATTCGCTTGACCGGGCAGTCGGAATAGATTCTCCCTATCGCCGCCTTTGACATAGACCAAGAGCGCTGGGAAAAACCCTGTGTTAGCCTCACTCCAACTGTTTCGGAGTGCCCCATTCACAAGGCCGACTGAAAGGAGAACGCCATGGAAATCAATATCGGAATCGGCGAACAGGATCGCGCAGCCATTGCCGAGGGCCTGTCGCGGCTACTGGCCGACACCTACACCCTCTACCTGAAAACCCACAACTTCCACTGGAACGTCACCGGCCCGATGTTCAACACGCTGCACCTGATGTTCGAAGGCCAGTACACCGAACTGGCCGTTGCCGTAGACGACATCGCCGAGCGCATCCGGGCCCTGGGCTTCCCGGCGCCCGGCACCTACGCCGCCTACGCCCGCCTCTCGTCCATCAAGGAGGAGGAAGGCGTTCCGGAAGCCGAGGAGATGATCCGGCAACTGGTCCAGGGTCAGGAAGCCGTGGTGCGCACCGCCCGCAGCATCTTCCCGCTGCTGGACAAGGTCAGCGACGAACCCACCGCCGACCTGCTCACCCAACGTATGCAGGTGCATGAAAAGACCGCCTGGATGTTGCGCAGCCTTCTTGCCAGCTGATCGTCGATCGCTCGATAGAAAGCGGGGCCCGCCTCAGGGTCCCGCCCTCCCCCCTCCGGCGCCAACCGCTTGATTTGAGTAGCCTCCTGCTTTCCTGTTAAATAGCCGCCGTGCGTCACGCGCATAGGCCGGCCGTCCTTCCGCACCTTTCGTTTCATGCACCGAAGCGCTGTCCGGCTACTTGATCGTTACCCCATCAAGGTGAACTCATTGACATGTTGAAAATCGTCCTTCTGGTCACGGGCGTCGCCGCCCTATTGCTGTCCTTCATTCCCAGCCTAAGAACCGAAGCCACACCCTTCCTGCAACATCCCGATGCCATCTACCTGGCCATTCTGGGCCTGATCAACCTGCTCTTCGCTCCCGTACTGCAATCGTCACATCCAACCCGCCCGCTGCAGGCCGGCGCAGCCGCCCTGCTGGTCCTGGGCGTCGTCCTGCAGGCACTGATCCTGCTGGCGCCGCTGCCGACCATCGCCGACCAGCCGGCGATCGTCCTGCCCCTGCTAAGCCTGGTGCTGGCCACGGCCCTGCAACTGGCGGGCAGCCTGAAACCCGGCAAACCGGTCTCGCGCAGCGCCAGCGCCCCGGCAGCCCTCGGCGGCAGCCAGGACAGCGGCAACCGGGAGACCGGTACCGTGAAGTGGTTCAACACCTCAAAAGGTTTCGGCTTCATTTCCCGCGATTCGGGCGAGGACATCTTCGTCCACTTCCGAGCGATTCGCGGCGAAGGCCACCGCATCCTCATCGAAGGCCAGCGCGTGGAGTTCTCGGTGGTACAACGGGACAAGGGCCTGCAGGCGGAAGACGTGATCGCCTCCCGCCGCTGACCGCCGCGAAAAACAGAAAACCCGCCGAACGGCGGGTTTTTTGTGCATTCAATAATGGGGAGGAGGCGCTTCGTCTTCCCCCGCCTCGCCCACCAGCCCCTGGACGTCTTCCAGACGCTTGATCAATGCCGCGACCTGAAGCTGCAGTCGCTCGATGCTGCGCTGCTGCTCGACCACCACATCGTTGAGAGCCTGCAAAGTGTCATCCTGGAAAGCCTGGCGGCATTCCAGGTCATCCATGCGCGCGTCCAGCTCCATCTAGGCCTCCCCGGCAAAACGGAAGCCGTCGGTCAGCACCATCCGCAACTTGCCGCGGATCGCCTCGACCTGCTCGGAAGAATAAGGCCGAGCCGGATGGCGCCCCCAGACAGGGCCGGGCCAGGCGTCGTCACCACGTCGCCGGACGATCACGTGCATGTGAAGCTGGCTGACCACATTGCCCAGGTTAGCGACATTCATCTTGTCCGCACGGAAGGTGTCCTTGAGGACCTCTGCCAGCAGCGTGGCCTCGCGCCACAGCGCCTGCCGGTCATCGACATCGAGCTGGAACAGCTCGGTGACATCCTCCCGCCTCGGCACCAGGATGAACCACGGATAGCGGGCATCGTTCATCAGCAGCAGGCGGCTGAGGGGAAAGTCGCCGAGCAACAGGGTGTCCTGCTCCAGCCGGGGATCCAAAGCGAACATACTGACCTCTCCTGTTCGACCGTCGTTCATGGACAGCTTAGCCCCTCCCTCCGGGAAGGGCCCCGCCGTAACTGCCGCGCAGGATACTTCGCCGCCCGGCCAAAGCAAGCCCACACATCCGCCCGCCCCAGCTTGGCGCGCCTCTCCAGCCGAACGCCCCATAAGATGCCGGCCAAATGAATACAGCGCGACGCCGAACATAAGACATGCCGTGGATACAAACGCATTCGCCACAGACAACTCGATGGCAACCAACCCTTGAAGCAGACGGATTACAATCAGGTTTCAAAGCATAATTCGTTTGCTTTCAAACAGAATAGCCTCGCTCTCGAAGAGACCAACTGGAATACATAGGCGAAGCCATTTTCCAATTTGTGCACGGAGTTTGCTTATACCTCTTTCATCACAGTAAGAGGGGCCGTACGGAACATGACATTTTTATTACAAGGCCCCGCCAATCGGAAAAAGCGACTTGAGAAGCGACCTCAACAAGAGTGACCAACCCCGCGACATACGTCATTTTTTCAACTGCGCACCTACGCAGATGCGACATGCGTCATGCAATTTTGCGACAGCACGGTAAAGAATCCGTCGCTTCGGAACCTCAACTATCGCCAAGAAACACTGCGTGCTATAAGTTAGCGCCGACAAGAAGAACTAGCCGTCACTGCGGCACTGTGATGGCAGAGATAATTTCAAAACCAAAGGAGCAATCACAATGAAAGTGATGAAGTGGAGCGCCATTGCACTGGCGGTTTCCGCAGGTAGCACTCAGTTCGCCGTGGCCGACGCATTCGTCAGCGATCAGGCCGAAGCGAAGGGGTTCATCGAAGACAGCAGCCTGAACCTGCTGCTCCGCAACTACTATTTCAACCGTGACGGCAAGGAAGGTCGGGGTGATCGCGTCGATTGGACCCAGGGCTTCCTCACCACCTACGAATCCGGCTTCACTCAAGGCACCGTGGGCTTCGGCGTCGATGCCTTCGGCTACCTGGGCCTGAAGCTCGACGGCACCTCCGACAAGACCGGCACCGGCAACCTGCCGGTGATGAACGACGGCAAGCCGCGCGATGACTACAGCCGCGCCGGCGGCGCCGTGAAGGTGCGCATCTCCAAGACCATGCTGAAGTGGGGCGAGATGCAACCGACCGCCCCGGTCTTCGCCGCTGGCGGCAGCCGCCTGTTCCCGCAGACCGCGACCGGCTTCCAGCTGCAGAGCAGCGAATTCGAAGGGCTCGACCTCGAGGCAGGCCACTTCACCGAGGGCAAGGAGCCGACCACCGTCAAATCGCGCGGTGAGCTCTACGCCACCTACGCCGGCCAGACAGCCAAGAGCGCCGACTTCGCTGGCGGCCGCTACGCGATCACCGACAACCTCAGCGCCTCCCTCTATGGCGCAGAGCTGAAAGACATCTATCGCCAGTACTACCTGAACACCAACTACACCATCCCGCTGGCCTCCGATCAATCGCTGGGCTTCGACTTCAACATCTACCGCACCACCGACGAAGGCAAGTCCAAGGCTGGCGACATCAGCAACACCACCTGGTCCCTGGCGGGCGCGTATACCCTGGACGCCCACACCTTCACCCTGGCCTACCAGCAGGTGCATGGCGACGAGCCGTTCGACTACATCGGCTTCGGCGGCAACGGTTCCGGCGCCGGCGGCGACTCGATCTTCCTCGCCAACTCCGTCCAGTACTCCGACTTCAACGGTCCTGGCGAGAAATCCTGGCAGGCCCGCTACGACCTGAACCTGGCCTCCTACGGCGTTCCTGGCCTGACCTTCATGCTGCGTTACATCAATGGTAAGGACATCGACGGTACCAAGGTCGATTCCAGCTCCTCCTATGCAGGCCTGTACGGCGAGGATGGCAAGCACCACGAAACCAACCTCGAAGCCAAGTACGTGGTCCAGTCCGGTCCGGCCAAGGACCTGTCGTTCCGCATCCGCCAGGCCTGGCACCGTGCCAACGCCGACCAGGGCGAAGGCGACCAGAACGAGTTCCGCCTGATCGTCGACTATCCGCTGTCGATCCTGTAATCGACCGACAGGCAACGAAAAAACCCGGCATCGCCGGGTTTTTTCTTCTTGGCGGCAACGCGCCTATAAAGGAAGGGCGTAGGTACCGGTGACATGGGCCACCAGGTCTTCCTCATTACTCTGCGAAAACACCCCGACCTCGCAGACGACCTGGCGCCGCCCCAGCTTGAGGATGCTCGCCTCGGCCAACAGGTCCTCGGGCCTGGGCTTGCTGAGGAAGTTGATGTTCAGGTTCGAGGTCACGGCCATCTCGACCGCCCCGAGACGCCCGAGAATGACCGCGTACATCGCCGCGTCGGCCAGCGCCATGATGGTCGGGCCGGACAGCGTTCCACCGGGACGCACCAGCTTGCCGTGAAAAGGTATGCGCGCCAGCGCATGTCGTTCGTCGAGACGCTCGACACGAAAATCGATGTCCTCGGCCATGGGCAGCCCCATGCGGATCAACGCCTGTACCTGCGTCGCGTTCATTGCCTGCTGACTCCTCATCATCGATGGCCGGCGCCCTGTACGCAGCCAGACCGGCACCGTACAATGCCCAGCCATTCCTCCCGATACAACCGACATAACGGCCAAAGATGCGTACCAGTCAGTATCTGCTTTCCACGCTCAAAGAAACCCCCGCCGACGCGGTGGTAATCAGCCATCAACTGCTGCTTCGCGCCGGCATGATCCGTCGCCTGGCCTCGGGTCTCTACACCTGGCTGCCAATGGGCCTGCGGGTACTGCGCAAGGTCGAGACCATCGTCCGCGAGGAAATGAACGCTGCCGGCGCCCTGGAAGTGCTGATGCCGGCGGTGCAGCCGGCCGAGCTGTGGCAGGAGTCGGGGCGCTGGGAGCAATACGGCCCTGAGCTGCTGCGCCTGAAGGACCGCCACGAGCGCGAATTCTGCGTAGGCCCAACCCACGAAGAAGTGATCACCGACCTCGCGCGCAACGAGCTGAACAGCTACAAGCAACTGCCGATCAACTTCTATCAGATCCAGACCAAGTTCCGCGATGAGATCCGCCCGCGCTTCGGCCTGATGCGCGGACGCGAATTCATCATGAAGGACGCCTATTCCTTCCACCTGAGCCAGGACTCGCTGCAGCAGACCTACGACGGGATGTACCAGGCGTACAGCAAGATCTTCTCCCGCCTCGGCCTGGATTTCCGTCCCGTGCAAGCCGACAACGGCTCCATCGGCGGCAGCGGCTCCCATGAGTTCCACGTGCTGGCCAACTCCGGCGAGGACGATATCGTCTTCAGCGACAGCTCCGACTACGCCGCGAACATCGAGAAGGCCGAAGCCGTGCCGCGCGAGAGCGCCCGCGGCAGCGCCACCGAGGACATGCGCCTGGTCGACACGCCCAACACCAAGACCATCGCGGCCCTGGTGGACGGCTTCCAGCTACCGATCGAGAAAACCATCAAGACCCTGGTGGTGCATGGCGCCGAAGAAGGCACCCTGGTCGCCCTGATCGTCCGCGGTGATCACGAGCTCAACGAAATCAAGGCCGCCAACCAGCCGCTGGTCGCCAGCCCGCTGGTATTCGCTTCGGAGGCCGAGATCCGTGCCGCCATCGGCGCCGGCCCCGGCTCGCTGGGCCCGGTCAACCTGCCGATCGCCTGCATCGTCGACCGCTCCGTCGCCCTGATGAGCGATTTCGCCGCTGGCGCCAACATCGAGGACAAGCACTACTTCGGCGTGAACTGGGAGCGCGACCTGCCGCTGCCCGAGGTCGCCGACCTGCGCAATGTCGTCGAAGGCGACCCCAGCCCGGACGGCAAGGGCACCCTGGTGATCAAGCGCGGCATCGAGGTCGGTCATATCTTCCAGCTTGGCACCAAGTACAGCGAAGCGATGAAGCTGAGCGTCCTGAGCGAACAGGGCAAGCCGGTCAACCTGATCATGGGCTGCTACGGCATCGGCGTATCCCGCGTGGTCGCCGCCGCCATCGAGCAGAACCATGACGAGCGCGGCATTCTCTGGCCAAGCGCACTGGCGCCGTTCCAGATCGCCCTGGTACCGCTGAAGTACGAAACCGAGAGCGTCAAGCAGGCGACCGACAAGCTCTATGCCGAGCTGACCGCAGCCGGTTTCGAAGTGCTGCTGGACGATCGCGACAAGAAGACCAGCCCCGGGGTGAAGTTCGCCGACATGGAGCTGATCGGCATTCCCCACCGCATCGTGATCAGCGACCGCGGCCTCAGCGAAGGCGTCCTGGAATACAAGGGCCGCCGCGACAGCGAGTCGCAGAACCTGCCGATCGGCGAACTGATGTCGTTCATCACCGAAAAACTCAGCCGCTGAGCGTAACGATGCCCACCGGAAGACCCCTGCGCCTATTCGCCGCCGCCCTGTGCGGCGGCCTTCTGCTGAGCGGCTGCGCCAACCAGTTGCCGCAGCGTAGCGAGCATGAGGAGCGCGTCGAGCGGAAGCTGCTCGAACACACCCTGCAAGTCGATGTCGGCCAGCCCGATGTGCTCGAACTGCCGCAGCGCCGGGTCCGGATCAACGACCAGAAGTCCTTCGAGGTCACCGAGTTCGAGGTGACGCGCCGTTACGACCGCTATACGCCGTACCAGGCCTGGCGGGAGATCTACGAGATCCCGTTGGGCGCGGTGGCGCTGGTGGCCGGCGTCGGAGCGAACATCGTCAACGTGGTGACCTTCGGCAGCGTACCGGACAACATCACCCACGGCTGGATCAACTACGGACTGGCCGGGGTGAATCCGTTCATGAACGTGGAATCCAACGGTCGCGCCGAACAGAATCTCGCGAGCATCGACGAGAAACAGCGCGACAAGCGCCTGGAATACTCCAGCCTGCCCTGGGCGGAGCGTCCGGTCCTGGTCAGTTCCGGCAAGGAACTCAACGAACTGCTTACCGACCGTCATGGCGTGCTGCGCCTCAACCTGCTCGACAGCCCCTTCGCCGAACAGGACATCAGCCGCATCTCGCAGATACACCTTTCGGTGAGCGACCCACAGGATGGTACCCGCGCCGATGCCAGCCTCCGCGTCAGCCGCAGCCTGCGCGGCAAGCTCCTGGAAGCTCACGCCCTGATCTATGACGACCTGGAAGGCGATGACGTCCACCACTGGGTCCATCGGGTGAAACGCCTCGCGGAGCTGGGCCTGGAAGAAGAAGCCAGCGAACTGGAACAGAGCCTGATCGAGCTCACGCGCAACGACCCCGAACTGCAGCAGCAGTTTATGCATGCCCTGCTCCGGGATGCCGGTCGCCTGGCCGCGGACCCTGGCGAGACGCCCTGACGGCGAACTCGCCTCGTCAGCGACGGACGACGAAGCCAGCGATCCCCTGCAGCGGCATTTGCTCGACCTCGACCGCAGAGACCTCCGCGTGCCGCGGGCCCCGCCCCAGCCATCGCTCCAGGGCTTTCGCCCGGTCCTCCTCGCCCTCCCAGACGACTTCGACACGCCCGTCATCCAGGTTTCGCACCCAACCGTCGAGTTCGAGGCGATCAGCCTCTTCCCGGGTCGCCTGACGGAAACCGACGCCCTGTACCCGGCCGCCGACATAGGCATGCAAGCAGATCCTCGCCATCAGCGTCCCTCCCGCAAAGCCTCGAGCTGTTTCAATATGCCATCGGCCGTCTGCTCGCCCAGCAGACGCTGACGCATTTCCCCCCGAGCATCGACGATATAGGTGACGGGCAACGCTTCGCTGCGAGGGAGCTTGAAGCGAGGCGCCGGATCATCGGCCAGCACGGTGAAGCGAATCCCCATGCCATCGGCCGACTTCTTCAACTCGGCATCGCGCAGGCCATCGAAATTCACGCCAATGACGCGCCCGCCCTGCCCTTCCAGCACCTGCGCAAGGCGATTCATCTCCGGAATCTCGGTCCGGCAGGGCGCGCACCAGTCAGCCCAGTAATTGACCACCAGCCAATGCCCGTCCAACTGCTCCGCAGCGACAGGACGCCCGTCCTGGTCGACTCCGTAATCCGCCGAACAGCCCGCGAGAAACAACACCGCAGCAGCGCCCAGCGGGCGTAGCCAACTCCCCATGTCAGGAACCTCTCGAGTCAGGAAAACTTCGGCCGGACCAGGGCAACCCGGCGCGGCACTATGGCGAGACCTTACTGGAAGCCATCCACCTCTGCAAAACCGAGTGGAGACGAATATGGGAAGAAGAAGCCCCGATACTTCCTACAAGGCACAAAGTGCGAGAAGAGTCACGACGATCGCCGTCGAACCGCACAGTTTGACGCAAAGGACCACCCCTATAATCCGCGTGCCACACACGACACGACGACTCAACCGGCCGTATGCCCAGGCATCGGCAGGATCGACTTGGGGAGAAGTCGAGAGCGACGAGTCCGAAGCCCTTTTAAACGGACACACTGCTGCTTATGAAAGACCATCTGATCGGAAGCGTCCCCGCACACCTGGTGGATGCCGCACGCCCGACCCTGACAGCCCACGAGGGCCTGGTCGCGGACTACAACTTTGCCGCCTGGCTACATCTTCCGGATGCCTGCGACCTGCTGGTGTCACTGGTGGTCAGCTATCTGGATGGCGGGCGCCAGCGCGAAGTGGCGGTGGATCACGGACGAATCGACCGCCAGCAACGCATCCTGCTTTCCGGCATTGCCCGCCTGCCCGTACGGCAGAAAGTGGAGAACATGCAGGTACGCCTGAAGTCGGCGACGGCCTTTTCCCGACTGGTCGTGGAGGAGTTCTTCGTACAAGCGGTGGAGCAGGAAAACAGGTCCCAGCAGGTGTCCGAAGCTTGAGCCGGATCGCTCAGCCCTGGCGCACCTGATCGAGCAGGGGTTCGTCCCGCGCTTTCTCAGGCGACGGTTCGCTGACGCTGCGCGCCGGCACCAGCGACTCCGGCCAACTGCTGAACTGCAGCCCGGTAATCCGGTTCAAACGCTCAAGCGCTGCCTGCTCATCCTTGTGATGCAAATGGACGACCTTGTTCGACATTGGGAGCATGAACGGGAACCTCGGCGGAACTACGGAGTGAAACGACTGTCACACGAGGGTTTGCCAGAAGCGTGCCAACAGCGCTTTCCCTGCGCTTGCTGGGGTTCCTCCGGCAGCATGCAGCGCCTCATGCACATCGTTCGCCGCAAACTGACACTTTACGTCACCTTCGCTCCCGAGGTTCCGTCCGCCAGCCAGTGGGCCAGGCTTTCTCCGAACAGCGCCTCCTGCTCCACCTGCAAGCGCTCCATGGCCTGCTGGAACGGCGGATACCACGCCTCGTCCAGATTCGCAGGCATGCGCTCTCGGCTAGGCATGGGCCAGGGGCAGCGATTCAGCAAGCGATGCAGACTGTAGGCGCCAAGATCCCGGCACAGCACCCACTCGCCTCCGCCGGCGCGGCAGACGAACTGCTCCTTCTCGAGAAAGTCCAGCAGTTCCTCCCACTCATCCTCGGGCAACAGCCAACCCGCACGATGCAAGTGGGTCAGGCGCAGCGACTGTCCAAGCTGCTGGCGCTGGTGGAACACCCTCAGCACGCCGAGCAGGACGATCAGCTTGGGCAGCGAGCGCCGCCGCCAGAGACGGGAAGAAGAGAGATTGCAGACCAGCACCGCGCCGAACAGAACGATCATCCAGGAAAGATAGATCCACAGCAGGAAGATAGGCACGGTGGCGAAGGCACCGTAGATCAACTGGTAGCCGGGAAACAGGCTTACGTACAGCCCGAACAGGGTTTTCGCGGCTTCGAACAGTACCGCGGTGAACACGCCGCCCATCAGGGCATGGCGCACCGGGACCCGGGCGTTCGGGACCGCCGAATAGAGCAGGGTGAAGGCCGCCACGCTGAACGCCAGCGGCATCAGCCCCAGCAGCGTCTCTGCGCCCGGCAACGCGTCCGGGCCATGGAGCAGCGACAGCGAAGTGATGTAGGTGGTCACGGCGAAGCCGGCCCCCAGCAACAATGGGCCCAGGCTGAGGATCGCCCAGTAGAGGAGGAACCGCCCGACACCGCGGCGTGGCTGGCGAACCCGCCAGATCTCGTTGAAGGCTTTCTCGATGGTCACCAGCATGGTGAAGGCGGTGACTGCCAGAAAGACCACCCCGACCCAGGTCAGGTGCCGGGCCTGGGTGGTGAAACTCTTCAGGTAGGTTTCCACCGCTTCTCCAGCGGAAGGCACGAAATTGCGAAAGATGAAAGTCTGGATCGACTCGCCCATGCCATGGAATGCCGGAATCAGCGAAAGCATGGAAAACATCACCGTCATCATCGGCACTACCGCGAACAACGTGGTGTAGGTCAGCGCCGCCGCGCTGTTGGGAGCCTTGTCGGTGACGAAGCGATGAGCGAGGAAGCGAGCGAACTCGACCCCATCGTTGAAATGTTCGCGCATGCCCTCTCCTTGAAGTCGCGCCGGTTCTTCGCCTCTCGGGGCGGTACTTCGCGCCGACGGGTTCAGTCCTGGTCGACGAGGCGGTTAGAATAGCCGTCACTTCACCGGCCATGCGACCCCTGACATGAGCGAACTGATCCTGTTGCACAATCCGCGCTGCTCGAAATCCCGCGCAGCGCTCGAACTGCTCGAAGCCCGCGGCCTGCAACCGCAGGTGGTGCGCTATCTGGAAACCCCGCCGAGCGCCGCCGAGCTGAAAGCGATCCTGGCCAAGCTCGGCATTCCCGCCCGCCAGTTGCTGCGGACCGGGGAGGACGAATACAAGGCCCTCGGCCTGGATGAGCCCAGTCTTGGCGAAGAGGCCATCATCGAGGCAATGGCCAGGCATCCGAAGCTGATCGAGCGCCCGGTGCTGGTCGCGGGTGACAAGGCGGTGGTTGGCCGGCCTCCGGAAAGAGTCCTGGAGATCCTCGCTTGAGCAGTCCCTACATCCTGGTGCTGTACTACAGTCGCCATGGCGCTACCGCGGAAATGGCCCGGCAGATCGCCCGTGGCGTCGAACAGGGCGGCTTCGAGGCGCGCGTACGCACGGTTCCCGCGGTATCCACCGAATGCGAAGCGGTCGCCCGGACATCCCCGCGGAGGGGGCGCTGTACGCAACCCTGGAGGACCTGAAGAACTGCGCGGGCCTGGCCCTCGGCAGCCCGACCCGCTTCGGCAACATGGCTTCCCCGCTGAAATACTTCCTCGACGGTACCAGTAGCCTATGGCTGACCGGCGGTCTGGTCGGCAAGCCGGCAGCGGTCTTCACCTCCACCGCCAGCCTGCACGGCGGCCAGGAGACCACTCAGTTATCGATGCTGTTGCCGTTGCTGCACCACGGCATGCTGGTCCTGGGCATTCCCTACAGCGAACCCGCCCTGCTGGAAACCCGCGGCGGCGGCACGCCTTACGGCGCCAGCCACTTCGCCGGCGCCGATGGCAAGCGCAGCCTCGATGAGCACGAACTGACCCTGTGTCGCGCGCTGGGCAAACGCCTGGCGGAAACCGCCGGCAAGCTGGGGAGTTGAAATGGCCCGCAAGAACAAACCGCTGCCCGAAGTAGCGTGGCTGCAGCCGCGCCTGGCGCTCAGCCGCGCCATCAGCCTGGGAAGCTTCGTCGGCCTGGTCCTGCTCATCCTCATTCGCGACCTGATCTACGCGGACGCCCATGGTGCGGCGAGCTGGGTGCCCTGGCTGGTCCTCGCCTTCAAGCTGCTGCCGCTGCTGGTGGTGGCCCCCGGACTGCTCATGGGCAGCGCGCGCGGGCATGCCTGGGCCTGCTACGTGGTCAACCTGTATTTCATCCTCGGCGTACTCGCCGCCTTCGATCCCACGCAGCGCCTGTTCGGCTGGGCCGAAGTGCTACTCAGCGTGACCTTGTTCTGCGCCGCGCTGCTCTATACGCGCTGGCGATTCCAGTACGACCGACGGGTCGCCGGGGAACGCTGATGGTAAGGCAGGAGCCCCCTCCTGCCCTGCCGACCGCCGGGAAGCCTGCGGACAGCGCTCCAGTATTGCCGGCGCATGGATGGAGAGACGGATAGAAGGCGGTCACTTCCTGCCGCAAGCGAAACCCAAGGACTGCGGCACGGCCATGCGGGAGTTCGCCGACGGACTGTCGACGCTTACCAGCCGAGGGTTTCCTTGAGGAAAGGAATGGTCAGCTTGCGCTGAGCCTGGAGCGAAGCGCGATCCAGTTGCTCCAGCAGATCGAACAGAGAGTTCATGCTGCGCGAACCGCGGTTGAGGATGAAACGACCGACTTCATCGGTCAGATGCAGGCCACGACGGGATGCCCGCAGTTGCAGGGCACGAAGCTTGTCCTCGTCGGAAAGACCGTGCAACTGGAAGATCAGCGCCATGGTGAGGCGGGACTTCAGGTCCGGCAGCTTGACCTGCAGCTCCCGGGGCGACTTCGATGCCGCCAGCAGCAGGCGCCGACCGGTATCGCGCAGTCGATTGAACAGGTGGAACAGCCCCTCTTCCCACTCTCGCTTGCCAACCAGCACATCCAGGTCGTCGATGCAGACCAGCTCGCACTGCTCGAGATCGTCGAAGATTTCCGGGCCGTACTGCACCAGATCGGCCATCGGCAGGTAGATGGTTCGCTCTTCGAACTGCTCGAAACGCAAGCAGGCCGCCTGCAACAGGTGGCTGCGGCCGACGCCGTCGTGTCCCCAGAGGTAGATGAGGCTTTCCGCCCAGCCAGCCTCGGCTTCGCACAAACGCTCGACATATCCCAGTGCCGCGGCATTGGCACCGGGATAGTAGTTGGCGAAGGTGGCGTCGTCGCGCAGACGCACACTGAGGGGAAGCTGAATAGGTTTCATGCCAGGCTGGGCGGACAATCCGAAAACGCCGCAGGAGTCACCGTAAAGGCTGCAAAGTTTATACGCCTCGGCAAGGCCGCACAATGAGCAACTAGGCAAGCAAAATCAAAGGTTTGCCGATAGCCGAGGCTCCTTGCCCAGAGCATCGGCCGGTCGCACGCCGGCCCGCTCCGTTGCATAGAAGCGGATCGGCGCGCCGACTCACTGCCAGCGGAAATTCAGTTGGGTCGACGACGGCACCGCCGCGCTGGGCGCTGCGGGCTGGCCGGAGGCATCCAGCGGTACGCTGTCGGCCGGGATTTCCTGCAACTGCGCCAGGCCCAGCTGGGCACGCAATTGCTCGGGACTGGCCTTCACGGAATAGTCGAGGCGATCGCCCCGCACGCCTACCAGACGCGCGCCGAACGGATCGAGCAGGCGTTGCAACTCGGCATAGCGTGCCAGTGTCGCGCCCTGGACCTGGAGGGTCAGGCCGGTCGCCGCTCCCGGAGTGGCAACGAAACGAGTGGACAGGCGGTTGCCGACGGCCAGCATCACGCTGTCTGCCAACGCGTCGGGCGTAGCGCCTTCAGCCTGGCCTTGCTCTCGCGAATCGCCCATCCACAGCCGCCATTGCGCCTGCCATTTGCCGTCCGCCTCCTTGGCGTCCACTGCCAGCAAGGCATCGGCGGCATAACGCTCGGAGGCTGCGCGCAGGGCATCGGGTTGGGCGGCGGTGAGGTTTTCCGGGGTACCGACGATCTGTTCGTCGAGATCCGCCAGAGGCAGGCGCAACGGCAAGCCGCGGTTCTGCGCCGCACGCTTGAGCGGTTCGGCCGAGGCCTGGTTGTCACCGACCAGGGAGCTGCCATCGGCGCTTTCGTTCAGCCACCAGGCCAGCACCGCCGGCCGGTTGGCGCCCCAGCTCGGCAGGCCGGCGGCCCGCAGCGCATTACCGGTGGCGGTCGGATCGAAATCGACCACCAGCGCCAGCGGCGGACCATTTTCGAAGGCGTACTGGCTGATCAGTTGCTGCGGATCCTTCAGGTACCCCGCCAATGCCGGGTTCTGCGGCGCCTGCGGATTGCCAGTCAGGCGCACCAGCAGGGTCTGCAGGGCTCGCACCAGTCCGGCATCGCGCTCCCCGGGCTGCTGCGACGAAACCGGCTCGTGGACCTGGTAGAGATTGGGGACCGTTGCCGCGAAGACGGGCAAGCCTAGCAGGGAAAAACAGAGAACGAAGAGTCGGGCTATGCGCATGGAGGGCTCTCGACGAACGGATGGGAACGGCGGCGACGAGCTGTGAAGGCCGCGCAAGTGGACCTATACCTTAAACAGCAGTCCGT
This sequence comes from Pseudomonas aeruginosa, assembly GCF_001457615.1. Taxonomy (GTDB): domain Bacteria; phylum Pseudomonadota; class Gammaproteobacteria; order Pseudomonadales; family Pseudomonadaceae; genus Pseudomonas; species Pseudomonas aeruginosa. Next base: position 4,485,490 of record NZ_LN831024.1, read on the forward strand.
CCAGCGGCAACCGAGATGGCCGCTGCGTGGCAAGCCTGATAAAATCGCGCGCCTTCAAAACCGGCAAACAGCGTTGCACGCCTGGGCGGCCGGCCGATCTCCGAATTACCCCTATAGGCCTGGATTTATGAGCAGCAAGCAACCCTCGTTGAGCTACAAGGACGCTGGTGTGGACATCGACGCCGGCGAAGCCCTGGTGGAACGCATCAAAGGCGTGGCCAAGCGCACCGCACGCCCGGAAGTGATGGGCGGCCTCGGCGGCTTCGGCGCCCTCTGCGAAATCCCGGCCGGCTACAAGCAGCCGGTGCTGGTATCCGGCACCGACGGGGTGGGCACCAAGCTGCGCTTGGCGCTCAACCTGAACAAGCACGACAGCATCGGCCAGGACCTGGTGGCGATGTGCGTCAACGACCTGGTGGTCTGCGGCGCCGAGCCGCTGTTCTTTCTCGACTACTACGCCACCGGCAAGCTCAACGTCGACGTCGCCGCCACCGTAGTCACCGGCATCGGTGCCGGTTGCGAACTGGCGGGCTGTTCCCTGGTCGGCGGCGAGACCGCCGAAATGCCCGGCATGTACGAAGGCGAAGACTATGACCTGGCCGGCTTCTGCGTCGGCGTCGTGGAAAAGGCCGAGATCATCGACGGCTCCAGGGTCCAGGCCGGCGACGCGCTTATCGCCCTGCCCTCCTCCGGCCCGCACTCCAACGGCTACTCCCTGATCCGCAAGATCATCGAGGTTTCCGGCGCCGACATCGAGCAGGTCCAACTCGACGGCAAGCCGCTGGCCGACCTGCTGATGGCGCCGACCCGCATCTACGTCAAGCCGCTGCTGCAACTGATCAAGCAGACCGGCGCGGTCAAGGCCATGGCTCACATTACCGGCGGCGGCCTGCTGGACAACATCCCGCGCGTCCTGCCGGACAACGCCCAGGCCGTGATCGATGTCGCCAGCTGGAACCGTCCGGCGGTATTCGACTGGCTGCAGGAACAGGGCAACGTCGACGAGACCGAGATGCATCGCGTACTCAACTGCGGCGTCGGCATGGTCATCTGCGTGGCCCAGAGCGACGCCGAGAAAGCCCTGGAAGTCCTGCGTGCCGCCGGCGAGCAACCCTGGCAGATCGGTCGCATCGAAACCTGCGGCGCGGACGCCGAGCGCGTGGTCCTGAACAATCTGAAAAACCACTGATGCCGAAACTCTGCAATGTCGTGGTGCTGATTTCCGGCTCCGGCAGCAACCTGCAGGCGCTGATCGACAGCCTCCGGGACGGCGCCACGCCGGCCCGGATCCGCGCGGTGATCTCCAACCGCGCGGACGCCTATGGCCTGGAACGCGCACGCCAGGCCGGCATCCAGACCGAGGTGCTCGATCACAAGGCCTATGCCGATCGCGAAAGCTTCGACGAGGCCCTGGCACAACGGATCGATGCCCATGAACCGCACCTGGTGATCCTTGCCGGGTTCATGCGCATCCTCAGCGCCGATTTCGTTCGCCATTACCAGGGGCGTCTGCTGAATATCCATCCCTCGTTGCTGCCGCGCCACAAAGGGCTGCATACCCATCAACGCGCCCTCGAAGCCGGCGACCGCGAGCACGGTTGCAGCGTGCACTTCGTGACGGAGGAACTCGATGGGGGGCCACTGGTCGTACAGGCAGTAATCCCGGTAGAGTCGCAAGATACGCCGGAACGCCTGGCCAGACGGGTTCACGAGGAAGAACACCGGATCTACCCGCTGGCCATGCGCTGGTTCGCCGAGGGCCGCTTGCGCCTGGGCGAACAGGGCGCCCTGCTGGATGGCCAGGCCCTGCCTGCCACCGGCCATCAGATTCGCACCAAGGAGATTCGCAATGCGTAAAGCCATGCTGTTCCTGCTGACGCTGCTGACCCTGCCGGCCTATGCCTTCGAGCTGAAGCCGTTCACCGCCAGCTATACCGCCGACTGGAAACAGATGCCCATCAGCGGCAATGCCTCCCGCAGCCTGAAGGCTCTCGGCGACGGCCGCTGGCAACTGGACTTCGAGGCCTCCATGCTGCTGGCCAGTCTCAACGAAGTCAGCACCTTCAAGGTCGAGAACGACACCTTCCTGCCGCAGACCTACCGCTTCGCCCGCCAGGGTCTGGGCAAAGGTAAGCAGATCGAGCTGGACTTCGACTGGTCGCAGAAGCAGGTGCTCGGCAGCGACCGCGGCGATGCGGTGCGGCAACCCCTGAATCGCGGTCAACTGGACAAGTCCACCTATCAACTGGTCCTGCAGCATGACGTTGCCGACGGCAAGAAGAGCATGAGCTACCAGATCATCGAGGGCGAGGATGTCGATACCTACGACTTCCGGGTTCTCGGCGAGGAAAAGGTACGCACCCAGGCCGGCCTGATCAACGCGATCAAGGTCGAGCGCGTGCGTGATCCGGGCAAGAGCAACCGCAAGACCATCCTCTGGTTCGCCAAGGACTGGGACTACCTGCTGGTCCGCCTGTACCAGATGGAAACCGACGGCAAGGAATACCAGATCATGCTCAAGGAAGGCACCATCGACGGCAAGACCGTCACTGGCGAAAAGAGCTGATCCCCCCTCCCACGAAAAGCCGGGCCATTGCCCGGTTTTTTATTGCCCGCGGATCAGCCGCAGGCCTGGTGCTCGCGGCAGATCAGTTCGGCATCGGCATCGCTCAACGGCTCCCCGGTTAGACCGCAGAAGGGCGAACCCGCACGCCGTTGATGGAACCGGCAGGACCGACAAAGGCCGAAACCAGGCACATCCTCCTGACGCTGGATGACGACCAGAAGATCACGCAACAAGCCTTGCAAGTGTTCGCCCTTCTCGCCCAGTGCCGTGACGGCCTGCTCGAGGAACTGCGGCGGAATCACCGCCTCGATCAGCGCGCGCCCCGCATCGGTCAGCCGCAGATGAACGCTGCGCCGATCCCGCGCATCCGGCAGCTTGCTGATCAGCCCCCGCCCTTCCAGCACCTTGAGCGATTGCGACACTGTGCCCTTGGTCAAGCCGAGGTATTCGGTCACGCCCAGCGGAGTATCCGAATAGCGATTACAACGCGCCAGGTAATGCAAGGCGCTCAACTGCACCGGCTGCAGCTCAGCCACCAGCGGCTGCTCGCGGGACCAGGCACGCATCAGGCTGGTCAGCCTTTCCAGATAATCGTAAAGGGCGATGGCGGACATGGGATACCTCCTTGCCAATATAGTATCGACTAAAAACATGTTTGACAAAGAGGTCGCGCCTTGTTTAGGCTGAAAACGTATCGTATCGATACTAAATTCCCACAGGAGAATCAGCATGACCAAAGCCATCTACTACCACGCCGGCTGCGCAATCTGTGTCGAAGCCGAACGTTCCTTGCTGCCATTGCTCGATCACAAGCAGGTGGACATCGAAGTGGTCCATCTCGCCGAACAATCGGCACGCATCGCCGAGGCGGAAAAGGCCGGGGTCAAGTCGGTTCCTGCCCTGGTTGTCGACGGACAGGTACTGCACCTTAACTTCGGTGCGGCGCTCAGCGATCTGAAATAAGGAGAACGGCCATGGAGGTGAAGATCTTCGACACCCATGTGCGAACCCGCGACGGCCGCTACCTGCACTTCGATGTCCTGGTCACGGAGGAACTGGGGGCTCGCGCCGGCGAGTTCGCTCGACGCTGGCTCGCCGGAAGAGGCATAGACGAGGCCGATATCAGCCAGGGGCATTGCAGCTACTGCCATAGCGAGATTGCGACAGCAGAGGTTGCCGAAGCCATTCGGCTCCATGGCCATTACATCCTTCCCCTGGAAGGCTGTTGAGGCCAATGGACAGCTACCACCCGATCGCCTGCGATCTCCATGACTACCTGGAGATCGCCTGCCTCTACCGCTACCGGTTGCTCCTCGAACTCGAGGACGGTGTTCGCTTCGAAGCCGAGGCGCGCACGACGCATACCCGGGCCGTTCGGCCAGGCGGCGGCAAGGAGGAATACCTTGAGGTGGCCGTCGAAGGAGCGACTCTGCTGCTGCGCCTGGATCGCCTGTTGGCGATTACCGCCCTCACGGAAGCGGCCTTGTTCGGCCGCATACGCCTGAGGGAAGAGGCCTGTTCCAGAGCATCCGGCATGCCACCTTCACACCTTGGAAACTGAAAAGGTTTTTCTCAATTCCAGGGCTATTTGATTAGCCTGCTATTGAAATAGGCTGGATTTGCCTTGATGCAGATCAACCCTGGAGCAGAAAAGATGAGTGTGACAGTGACCGAGCGTGACGATGACCACAAATCCCGCGAGCTGCGTGCGCTTGGCCGCCGCTGCTGGGACGTGCATCAGCAGGGACTGCTGGTTGGCGTCTTCCATAACGAGGATGACGCCCACGCCTATCGGATCAAGCTGGAGAAAGAAGAAGAACTGCGGCAGATAGGTAAATCGGCCTGAACCATGCGCCCCGCGTACTTCGGGGGCGCACCTTTGATCTCAGGTCCCGGAAAGGCTCCGGTCGAGACTGACGACTCCCGGCGGCAGGCTATCTTCCTGTACCCGTTGCCGAGGGGCACGCAACATTGCCCGAACCAGAGCCACCAGCACGCCGAACACCAACCCGCCCAGGAGACCCAAGGCCACCACCAAGGCCTTGCGCGGCTTGATCGGTTTCAGAGGGGTCGAAGCCTTCTGGTCGATCCGCACCAGTTCGATCTTCAGCTCGCTCGCCTTCAGAGTCTTGAGGCGCGCCTGCTCTCCACGCAGCTTGTCGATGTTTTCGAAGAAACGCTCCTCGCCCTTTCGAGCCTGCAGGTATTGCACTTCACGGTTGTTCTCCAGCTGCTTCAGCTCCTGCTGGATCTTCGCCACGCGGGGCTCGGTGAAGTCATCGCCCTTGCGTTTGAGCAAGGTATCGCGCTCGGCGGTCAAGGCATCGACACCCATGAAATACAGGGGTATCTGCTGGTTATTCACCTCGGTGCGGAAAACGCTGCGCGAGCCATCCTGCCCGACCTCTCCCAGTGCGCCCGGGGTCGTCGGCTTGACGATCCCCAGCCGGGTGGCGATCTGGATAGCCTCGTTGAGCTGCTGGATACGCGAATCGCGCACCATCTTCAGCCGCCCGCGCAACGCCTTGAGCTCATCCTCCAGGCCGGCCCGCCGGATGCTGTCCGCTTCCAGCAACCGGGCGATCTTGCCCTCCTTGGTAGCCTGGTAACTGGCACGCTTGCCTTCGATATCCTGCTCGAGGAATTGCAGGCGACCGTCGATACGTGCCTGGAGGTCGTCCAGGATTCGCTGGCGCTCGTTCTCGATGGTCGACGCGAGCATGCCGTTGAGAATGGCGGCACCATCCATGCCCTGGGGATACTGCATGGACAAGCGGAAGAAAGGCGCCGCCTGGGGGTCCTTCTTCAAGTCCGCCTGCTGCATGCTGAAGGCATCCTGGTTGAACTTCCAGAAAGCCTGCTCGGGGGACAGGCCCTCGGCGTTCAATTGCTGGAATAGCTCTGGATGGGCTTCGAAATACTCCAGCCTGCCGGAGTAGGCTGCCAGCTCGTTGCCGACGCGATCCAGCGCTTCCCGCGGAGTCAGGGCATACAGCCCGTTGACATTGACAGCCTCCAGGGCCTTGGTCTGGATCGGCCGCAACAGGACATCCACCTGGTAGGTTGGAACGGCCAACAGCGCGTAGGCGAGCGCAGCGGCGGTCGCCAAGGCCGCGATCAGCGCTATCAGCCATTTCGACGCCCACAATTGCTGGAACAGCTGAACGAGATCGATCTCCGAGGGCGAAGCCCCCGGAAGCTGTGAGGAAGGCATACCAACGTCCTTTTCGATAGGCGGCTAGCCCACAGATGCACGCAAAGGCAACCGTAGGATATTTCTGAGGAAAGGCATTATGCTATCGAAACGAAATCATCGGTAGTTATTTTAGAACTGCTTCGCATTCCAGAATTGGTAGTTGACCGGCATCCGTACCGGTCAAGCGACACTCCGGATGCGGGCCTCACCACATGAGATCGTCGGGCACCACATAGTCCTTGTAGGGATCGTCTTCGTCCGGCTCCTGGCTCTGTACGTTGAGCAGCACCACCCGCCGCGGATCGCGCTCCTGGATCTTCACCGCCGCATCCCGGGGCACGATCTCGTAGCGTCCGTCATAGCTGACGATAGCCAGGCTGCCTCGGCTCAGCTTGTCGCGGATCAGGTCGTTGACCGCGATCCGCTTGACCTTCTTGGCGTCGACGAAATTGTAGTAGTCGTCGCTTTCCAGCTTGGGCAGGCGCGTCCCTTCGATAAGTTGCTTGATCTGCGCGGCCTTGGCCTTCTTCTCGGCTTTTTCCTGCTGCTGGCGGTTCAATTCCTGGTCGCGCGCCAGCTTTTCCGCCTTGGCCTGCTCCGCCGCCTGGCGCTGGGAGTCGTCCTTGTCGACCTGGTTCTTGTGCTCCAGACGCTGCTGTTTCTGTTTCTGCTTGGTGGCCTGCTTGGCCTGTTTCTCATTGACCAGCCCGGCTTTCAGCAACTGGTCACGCAATGACATGCTCATTCGTCAACGACTCGCTCGCGTGGCACGCCCGGTGGGGTGCGGCATAATCTTCCAGCCGACTGGGGTTCAGCCGGCCCTCGCAGGGGGTATAATCCTCCAGCCTCAGCCGCCTCAACGCAAGTCTCGGCGGCTCGCAAACTGCCACGCATGCCCTGGAGACCCCTCCCTACCGTCCCGAGCACCCGCAGGCACTCCTCCCGGCCCCTGATATCGAAGGCATGGAAAGCAAGGCATGAGCGTTTCTCTCCTGGTAAAAGTCACTCTGGTGGGCCTGTTCGTCGCCAGCGTCCTGTTCGTCCATTTCCGTGGGCGCGCGCGCTTGCCCTTCCTGCGCCAACTGGTCAACCACTCCGCCTGGTTCGCCCCCTACAACTCGCTGATGTACCTGTTCTCCAGCGTTCCCTCGAAGCCCTATCTGGATCGCAGCCGTTTTCCGGAGCTGGACGAACTGAAGAACAATTGGCAAACCATCCGCGAAGAAGCCCTCAACCTGTTCGACGAGGGTTATATCCGGGCTGCCCTGAACAATAACGAAGCCGGCTTCGGCTCGTTCTTCAAGAAAGGCTGGAAGCGCTTCTACCTGACCTGGTACGACGGCCCGCTGCCCTCCGCCCAGCAGCTCTGCCCGAAGACCGTAGAGTTGGTGAGCCGCATCCCCAACGTCAAGGGCGCGATGTTCACCCTGCTTCCCGGCGGCAGCCACCTGAATCCGCACCGCGACCCCTTCGGCGGCTCGCTGCGCTATCACCTCGGCCTGTCCACGCCGAATTCGGACAACTGCCGCATCTACGTCGACGGCCAGCCCTACGCGTGGCGGGATGGCGAAGACGTGATGTTCGACGAAACCTTCGTCCACTGGGTGAAGAACGAGACCGAGCAGACCCGGGTGATTCTCTTCTGCGATATCGAGCGGCCGCTCCGCTCCCGCCTGCTGACCCGGCTCAATCGCTGGATAAGCGGCATTCTCGGGCGAGCGACCGCACCGCAGAACGTCGAAGGCGAACGCGTCGGCAGCATCAACCAGGCCTACTCGGTCGCCATTCGCGGCGGCAATGCCATCGGCGCCCAGGTGAAGCGCTTCAAACGCGCCTACCCGAAGGCCTACCGAATCCTCCGCCCGGTGCTGGCGGTGATCCTGCTGGTCATCCTCTATCGTTGGATCTTCGGCTGATTCAGATGCCGTGGCAGCCCGGCTGCCACGGTAATTTTCCCATTAACAGCCGGGCGCGCTCCTCTCCGCTTTCTTGGCCTCGCCCCAGAGGCTGTCCAGTTCCTCCAGCGAACACTCTTCGGCTTTCCGGCCGGCTTCGCGCAGGTTCCGCTCGATGAACCGGAATCGCCGCTCGAACTTGCCGTTGGCCTGGCGCAGAGCAGCCTCCGGATCGACCTTGAGATGCCGGGCCAGGTTGACCACGACGAACAGCAGGTCGCCAACCTCCTCGCCCACGGCACCCTCGTCACCCTCTGCCATCGCCTCGAGGACTTCGTCCAGCTCCTCGCGAACCTTGTCCACCACCGGCAGCGCTTCCGGCCAGTCGAAGCCGACCTGCGCCGCGCGCTTCTGCAGCTTCGCCGCCCGTGACAACGCCGGCAGGGCGACAGGAACGTCATCCAGCAGCGACAACTGCTGCGGCTCCTTGGCCTTGGCGGCACGCTCCTCGGCCTTCAGTTCTTCCCAGCGCTGCTTGACCGCCGCTTCGGCCAGCTTCGCCGCATCGGGCTTGCCATAGAGATCGCCATCGAGGAATACGTGGGGATGTCGACGGATCAGCTTGCGGGTGATGCCGTCCACCACCTCGTCGAAAGCGAAGCGATCCTCTTCGCGAGCCAACTGGCTGTAATAGACCACCTGGAACAGCAGGTCGCCCAGTTCCTCGCGCAATTGCGGGAAATCCCCCTGCTCTATGGCGTCCGCTACTTCGTAGGCTTCTTCCAGGGTGTGCGGGACGATGGTCGCGTAGCTCTGCTGGAGATCCCAGGGGCAGCCGAATTCGGGATCGCGCAGGCGCGCCATGAGGTGGAGCAGGTCGTTGAGTCGGTACATGGGTATCTCGGGTCTTCAGTGAACGGTCCGGGCATTCTGCCCTTTCCGGAAACGAAAAGGCCACGGGCAGCCTGCGAGCGCCCGTGGCCTGTTTCCACCTCGCCTCAAGGCGTACGGTTGCGCCGCGCCTCGATGATGTTGGGCAGTTGCGAGACGCGCGCCAGCAGGCGTCCAAGAGCGTCCAGACCGGGAATCTCGATGGTCAGTTGCATGGTCGCGGTGTTGTCTTCCTTGTTCGAACGGGTATTCACCGCCAGAACGTTGATCCGCTCATTGAGCAGCACCTGGGACACGTCGCGCAACAGGCCGGAACGATCATAGGCACGGATCGCGATATCCACCGGATAGGTGCGAACCGGCTCCGGCCCCCAACTGACCTGGATCATCCGCTCCGGTTCGCGTCCCGCCAGTTGCAGCGCGGTGGCGCAATCCTGGCGGTGGATGGTGACCCCACGGCCCAGCGTGATGTAGCCGACGATGGGATCTCCCGGCAGCGGCTGGCAGCAGCCGGCCATCTGCGTCAGGAGATTGCCGACACCCTGGATCTGCACGTCGCCGCGCTTGCCGTGGCCGATCTTGCTCGGCTTGCGCGGGATCAGTTCGAGTTGCTCGCTGTCGCGGTCCGGCTCGACCAGTTGCTGGGCATAGTTGACCAGGTGCGCCAAGCGCAGGTCGCCGGCGCCGAGAGCGGCGAACATATCCTCGGCGGTACGCACGTTGGCCTTCTCCGCCAGCCGGTCGAAATCCACCGGCGGCAGCGCCAGGCGCGACAGCTCGCGTTCGATCAGGGCCTTGCCGGCAGCGACGTTCTGGTCCCGCGCCTGCAGCTTGAACCAGTGGACGATCTTCGCCCGCGCCCGGGAGGTGGTGACGTAGCCCAGGTTGCTGTTCAGCCAGTCGCGGCTCGGACCGCTGTGCTTGCCGGTGATGATCTCGACCTGCTCGCCGGTCTGCAGGCTGTAGTTCAGCGGCACGATGCGTCCGTTGATCTTCGCCCGCGGCAGTTGTGTCCGACTTCAGTGTGGACCCGATAGGCGAAATCCAGCGGGGTCGCGCCCTTGGGCAGGTCGATGGCATGGCCGTCGGGAGTGAAGACGTAGACCCTGTCCGGCTCGATATCGACCCGCAGTTGCTCCGCCAGGCCACCGATGTCGCCCAGTTCCTCGTGCCATTCGAGCACCTGGCGCAGCCAGGAGATCTTTTCCTCGTAATGGTTGGAGCTGGCCTTGACGTCGGTCCCCTTGTAGCGCCAGTGCGCGCAGACTCCGAGCTCCGCCTCTTCGTGCATGGAGTGGGTACGGATCTGTACTTCCAGCACCTTCCCCTCGGGGCCGATCACTGCGGTATGCAGCGAGCGATAGCCGTTTTCCTTGGGGTTGGCGATGTAGTCGTCGAACTCCTTGGGAATGTGCCGCCAGAGGGTATGCACGATGCCCAGCGCGGTGTAGCAGTCGCGCATCTCCGGAACGAGCACGCGCACGGCGCGAACGTCGTAGATCTGGCTGAAGTCCAGGCCCTTGCGCTGCATCTTGCGCCAGATCGAATAGATGTGTTTCGCCCGTCCGCTGAGATCGGCCTGTACGCCGGTGGCCGCGAGAGCTTCCTTCAACTGGCTCATCACGTTGGCGATGTACTGCTCGCGATCCAGCCGGCGCTCGTGCAGCAGCTTGGCGATCTGCTTGTACTGGTCGGGCTCGAGGTAGCGGAAGGACAGGTCCTCCAGCTCCCACTTGATATGCCCGATGCCCAGGCGGTGGGCCAGCGGCGCGTAGATATCGAAGACTTCCCGGGCGACGCGGTGGCGCTTTTCCTCGTCGGCGTTCTTCACCGCGCGAATGGCGCAGGTGCGCTCGGCCAGCTTGATCAGGGCGACGCGAACGTCGTCGACCATCGCCACCAGCATCTTGCGCAGGTTCTCCACCTGCGCCTGGGTACCCAGCACCATGGAATGGCGCGGATTGAGGCTGGCGCTGATCGCGGCCATGCGCAGCACGCCCTCGATCAGCTTGGCCACCACCGGCCCGAAATGCTTGTTGACCGCTTCCAGGGTGATCTTGCCTTCCCGCACGCCTCGATAGATGACCGCGGCGACCAGGGACTCCTGATCCAGCTTGAGGTCCGCGAGGATCTCGGCGATTTCCAGTCCGGTCTGGAAGCTGGACGTGCCTTCCGCCCAGGAGTTCTGTGCGGCGATCGCTCGCTGCTCGGATTCGCGAGCGAACTCGCAAGCCTCCAGCAAGCCCTGACGATCGAGCCCGGGGACGAGGTTCTGGACGTGGTCCAGCCAGGCCTCGAGGTTGATACTGCCGTCGGTGTTGACCGGCTGGTGCGCTCTCACCTGTACCATCTTGCCTACCCTTTACCACGGTGCGCGTAGCCCACCGATGACTGCGCCAGCCTTCGAACGGGCTGGTCGGATTACGCAGGCATCCTAGCCTGCCTCGAACAAAGCCATGGCCTCGACATGTGCGGTCTGCGGAAACATATCGAGGATTCCGGCGCGCTTCAGACGATAGCCCTGCCTGGCCATTTCGCCAGCATCGCGCGCCAGGGTCGCCGGATTGCAGGATACATAGACTACCCTCCGGGCACCCAGAGAACTCATTTCGCGTACCGCCTCGAACGCGCCGTCGCGCGGCGGATCGAGCAGCACAGCGGTAAAACCTTGCTCCGCCCAGGGCGCTTCGGCAAGCGCTTTGGACAGGTCGGCCTGGAAAAAGTGCGCGTTGCCAAGGCCATTGGCCAGCGCGTTGGCGCCTGCCCGCTCGACCATCGCCGCCACGCCCTCCACCCCGACTACCCGCGCCACCCGGCGCGCCAGCGGCAGGGAGAAATTGCCCAGCCCGCAGAACAGGTCGAGGACCCGCTCGTCGGCGGTCGGCGCCAGCCAGTCAAGGGCCTGGCGGATCATCGACTCGTTCACCGGCGCATTGACCTGGACGAAGTCTCCGGGTCGGTATGCCAGAGTCAGTTGCCAGTCACCCAAGGAGTAGCCCAGTTCGGCGGCCGGCTCCACCGGCAAGGGCTGTTCCGCACCTTGCAGCCAGAGCTGGGCCTGGTGTGCGGAGCAGAAAGCGGCCAGGCGCTGGCGATCCTCGTCGACCAGGGCAGTCGTATGCCGCAACAGCAATGCACTGGCCGTGCCATGGAAGAGCTCCACGTGGCCGATGCTTTCCGGCTTGCGGAAGTCCTGCAGAAGAGCAGGCAGGGCACGGGCAATCGTTTGCAAAGGCGGCACCAGGACCAGGCACTCATCGAAGGCGACGATCTCCTGGCTGGCCGAGGCACGGAAGCCGACATCCAGACGCCGCGCCCTGGCATCCCAGCGCACGGCGATCCGAGCGCGGCGCCGATAGCCGAATTCGGGCCCGACCAGAGGGGCGGCCCATTCTTCCGGCTCGATCCCGGCGAAACGCTGCAACTGCTCCTGCAAGGTACGCTGCTTCAGGGTCAACTGCTCGCCGTGTTCCAGGTGCTGCAGGGTGCAGCCGCCGCAGCGACCCGCTACAGTGCAGGGCTCGCGGCGACGCAGGTCGCTACTGCTGAACAGGCGCTCGCTGCGCGCGTCGACCACCTTGCTTCGTGCGCCCAGCACCCGGGCCTCAAGTTCCTCGCCAGGCAGCCCGCCGCTGACGAACCAGGTCATCCCCGCCTCGTGGGCGATACCTCGGCCGTCATGGGCCAGGCGCTCGATGGTCAGGCGCTGCTTCTTGCCTACCGGTATCGCGGGACCGCGCGCACCACCGCTGGGCTGGAAGCGCAGCCCGCCCTTATTTCTGGCCATGGACATGCTCAGCGCGGGTCATAGACGCCGGAAGACAGGTAGCGGTCGCCGCGGTCGCAGATGATCGCCACCAGCACGGCATTCTCCAGTTCGCGGGACAGGCGCAGCATCGCCGCCACCGCCCCACCGGAGGACACGCCGCAGAAGATGCCTTCCTCGCGGGCCAGCCGGCGCATGATGTCCTCGGCTTCGTCCTGGTGCATGTCGACGACCCGGTCGACGCGACTGGCGTCATAGATCTTCGGCAGGTATTCCTGCGGCCAGCGTCGGATTCCCGGGATGGCCGAGCCCTCCATGGGTTGCAGGCCGACGATCTGCACCGCCGGGTTCTGCTCCTTGAGGTAGCGCGAGACGCCCATGATGGTCCCGGTGGTGCCCATGGAGCTGACGAAATGGGTGATGCTGCCGCCGGTCTGCTGCCAGATTTCCGGGCCGGTGCTGTGGTAATGGGCTTCCGGGTTGTCGCCATTGGCGAACTGGTCGAGGACCTTGCCGCGGCCTTCGCGCTGCAGCTTGTCGGCCAGATCGCGCGCGCCCTCCATGCCCTCTTCCTTGCTGACCAGAATGAGCTCGGCGCCATAGGCGGTCATCGCCGCCTTGCGTTCGGCCGTGGAGTTGTCCGGCATGATCAGGATCATCTTGTAACCCTTGATCGCCGCCGCCATGGCCAGGGCGATGCCGGTGTTGCCGGAAGTAGCCTCGATCAGCGTATCGCCGGGGCGGATGTCGCCGCGCAGTTCGGCACGGGTGATCATCGACAGGGCCGGGCGGTCCTTCACCGATCCCGCCGGGTTGTTGCCTTCGAGCTTCACCAGCAGGGTATTGGAGGTTTCCCCGGGAAGGCGCTGCAGACGCACCAGAGGGGTATTGCCAACGCAGTCGGCGATAGTCGGGTACTGCACGGTCATGGAGGCACTCGTTCGGCACTGACGGTAAAGGCTGAGCATGATACCGGGAAACTGGGGCCGGACCCTAGCACCGCAATATCCGGTCATGCATGCCGATTCAGCCGAAAGACCGCCCGGAACGGCATGCGATGCGATGACCAGAGGCGTCCGAAGAGAAAACCTGGCGTTGGACAGCCGATGCCTGACCAACGCCAAAGAAAGGTCCGACAGGCGTTGCGCCTGCCGGTGAAAGCGCGTTGGCCGCGGCGATCAGAACGAGGTGGTCATCGAAACGTAGTAGGCGCGACCCGGCTCGTTGTAGGTTGCCGCGCCGGCGTCGAAGGAGTTGCCCTGGCGGTACAGGCGCTTGTCGAAGAGGTTGCTTACCCCGCCCCGTACGCTCAGGTTCTCGCTGAAGGTGTAGCCGGCGCTGACGCCCCAGATGCCATAGGTACCCACCTCTTTTCGCGAGACCACCGGCGTGTTGCGGCTGGTGCCATGCTTCGGCGGCTCCTGGCGGCCGTAGATGGTGCTGGTCAGTTGGGTGGAAAGACGCTCGCTGGCCTGCCAGTCCAGGGTCGAGTTCAGGGTGTACTCGGGGATCACCGAAAGCGGGTTGCCGGTGTCCTTGTCCTTGGATTGCAGCATATAGGTCAGGTTGGTGCTCCAGCTCAGGTCCTCGTGCAGGGGGACCAGCAGGTTGCCTTCCAGGCCCTCGACCACTGCTTTCTTCGCGTTGCTCCATTGCAGGATGTTGTTACCGGTCCCGGTCTGTCCCATGACATCCAGCGGCGCGACGATCTTGTTCTTGTAGTCGTTGCGGAAGTAGGTGAGCCCGGCGACCCAGCCATCGCGCCGGAACTCGATGCCCAGTTCCTTGTTTACGCTGGTCTCGGCGTCCAGGTTCTCGTTGCCGACCAGGTAGCAGCCGCCGCTGCTGGTCTGGATCGGGCAACCGTTGCCACGGGTATAGAGCAGGTAGTTCGGGTTGCTCTGGTACAGGTTGGGCGCCTTGAAGGCCCGTGCGATACCGGCCTTGACCGTGAAGTATTCGCCGAGCGTCTGGGAAGCGTTCAGGCTCGGGCTCCAGTTCAGGCCGAAGTCGCTGTGATCGTCCAGGCGCAGCCCGGGGGTGAGCATGGTGCCGGGGCGCAGTTCGATATTGTCTTCCACGTACAGCGCGCGGATCTCCGCCTTGCTTTTCGGGCTTCGCGAGCCGGCCGCGGGGGTCCCCGGCAAGCTATCGCTTCCCACGAAGCCCTGCTTGAGCGAGGACGGGTCGTTGAGGGTTTCCTTGTTCCACTCCGCGCCCACCGTCAGCACCTGCTCGAACAACGCATGCAACGGAAGGTTGAGTTCGCCGCTGAGGCGATAGTTCTCCAGCTTGCTGGTGCTGAACGAACGGTCGGCGCCGATCTGCCCCTCGACGGAACCGGCCAGCCCCTCCTCCAGACGGTTGTTGCGGGTGGAGTCGTACTGGGCGACGAACCTGGAAGTACCGAACGACCAGGTCCCGTTGTGGGTGATGGCGTAGTTCTCGCGATACATGCGGTTGGTCTCCGCACCGTCGTCGGCGAGTCCCTGGGTATTGGCGGTGCCGTTGTTGTTCTGGGTATCGCCGGCATAGATGTTGCCCTGTCGGCTGAAGCCCGCTTCGAAATCGACGACCTGGTCGGGGGTCACCTGCCACGACAGCATCCCGCTGAGATCGCGATTGCGTACCCCTTCGCGTCCGGCCACGGTACGGCTCGGGTTGACGGTATGTCCGAGGTTGATGTCGGTATCGTCCGAATCGGTCTTGTTCGCGCTGCCGTACGCGCGGAAGCTCAAGGCTTCGGTCAGCGGCCCGCTGAGGCTGAAGTTGGCGCGGCGCGTGGCGCCATCCTTGGAGCTTTCCGGAATGTTGGTGAACACCGTCATGGAACCACGCAAACGATCGGTCGGGCGCTTGGTGATGATGTTGACTACCCCGCCCGCCGCGCCGGAACCGTAGCGTGCCGCCGCGGGCCCACGGAGGACCTCGATGCGCTCGACCTCCTCCGGCGGCACCCAGTTGCTGTCGCCGCGGGTGTCGCGTTCGCCGCGCCAGCCGTAGCGCACCGAGTTGCGCGAGCTGACCGGTTTGCCGTCGACCAGGATCAGGGTGTTCTCCGGCCCCATGCCGCGGATGTCGATCTGCCGGTTGTTGCCGCGCTGGCCGCTGGAACTGTTGCCGGTGAGGTTGACCCCGGGCATGGTGCGGATGATCTCGGAGAGATCGTTCACCGGCGGGCGCTTCCTGATGTCCTCGGCGGTGATGATGGATACCCCCGGTGCCTGCTTGAGCTCCTGTTCGGCGGTGCCCAGCACCACCTCGTCACCCAGCTGGACCACCGATTCGGCGCGTTCGTCCAGTTCTTCCAGGCGCTCGTCCTCGGCCAGGGCCTGCCCGCCCAGCAGGCTCGATGAAGCGAAAAGGACGGCAGCGGCGAGATGGCCGCGACGGAATTGGGGGTACATGCGTGACTACTCCTGTCGAGGGAAAACGGGTAGCAGGCGAGCCACGAGGGATACGTTGACGTTTTTTCTGAAGCCTGGGTCGCCGGCGTTGCGCGGGTGACGTCTCGGCACGGGTAGGACAGGGCGCAGACCCGGAACAAGGCCGGCCGAGGAGATCGGCACGGATGATAATCATTAACAAAAGAGAGTAAAGATCATTTACATCCAGGCCAAATGTAAAGGTACCTGCGCCTCGCTAGGCAGAAGGCAGCACCAGGCACAGGCGCAGCCCCGGATCGGCGGCTTCCGCCCATAGGCGGCCGCCCTGGAGCACCACGGCGCGACGGGCAATGCTCAGTCCCAGGCCGAAGCCCTTGCCGGTACGTGCCGAAGACAGCCGGGTGAACGGGCGGAAGATGGTCTCCAACTGGTGCTCGGCCACACCCTCGCCCTGGTCTTCCAGGCAAAGCCACCAGCAACTTCCTTCGCGCCGACCATGCAGGCGGATCACGCCGCCTTCCGGCGAATGCCGGATGGCGTTGCGCAGCAGGTTCTCCAGGGCCTGGGCAAGTGCATTGAGGTTGCCACGCACGACACAATCCTCGGGCAGAGCGCTGCGGAACCGCTCGGCGGCCCAGCCGCTTTCGAAGCGTGCGTTCTCCACCAGCAGGTCCCATAACGCCGGGATGGAAATGTCCTCCAGCGCCAATACCGGGCGTTCGGTGTCCATCCAGGCCAGCTCCAGGGTGTTGTCCACCAGTTGCTGCATGCCCCGTACCTCCTGCTCCAGGCGCTCGCGCAGGAGCTGCGCGGACAGCGTGCCCTCTGCCGCCACCTGCAGGCGCGCCAGCGGCGTGCGCAGCTCGTGGGAGAGATCGCGGAGCAGTTGGCGCTGCAACACCATGTGCTCGTCGAGTCGCTCGGCCATATGGTCGAACGCCCGCCCCAGATCGCCCAGCTCGTCGCTGCGCCGGCTGATCTCTGCCTGCGTACGCGCCGTCAGGTCGTTGCCGCGCAGGGCATTGGCCTGCGCTCGCAGGCGTCCCAGCGGCACTATCCAGCGCCGATACAGCAACACTCCCAGCAGCAGGGCCAGCCCGGCCGGCACCAGGCCATGGGTGACCAGGCGCTTGGCCGGCGACAAGCCGGGAGGGACGAACTCGGCGGGAAGACGCAGGACCACCCGGCCTTGCTCCGGATGTTCGGGGAAGCGCAGGCTGATGAACGGCCGCGACAACGAGCGGGAGCTCATCGGCCAGTCGACGCCCCGCAGGAAAGTCAGGCGCTCGGCTTCCTCCGTGGTGAGCGGACGACTGCCCAGCGATTGCAGCCGTCCGTCGAGCACGACCACCCAGTCCAGCGCCCGCTGGCGCGGCTCGGCCAGCCAACGGTCGATGCCCTCGCGGCCATCGTCGAGCCAGGCACGTTCGGCTCGCCGCGCATAATCCGCCAAGGCGGAGCGGGCTTCGGCGGACAGGTAGTAACCCTTCAGTTCGGCACTGCGTCCCCAGGTCCAGGACAGCCATACCGATAGCAGGAAGAACGCCACCAGCACCAGGGCCAGGCGCCAGAACAGCGAATGGCGGTTGGGCATCATGGCGCCGGTGTCAGGACGTAACCCTTGCCCCAGACGGTATGCAACTGGTGACCGGCGTAACCGAGGCGTTGCAGCTTGCGCCGCAGGTGACTGACGTGCATGTCCAGGCTGCGATCATGCTGGGTATGACCGCGGTGCAGGACATGCTGGTAAAGGAAGGCCTTGGTCAGGGTCTCGCCTTCCGCGGCGAGGAAGGTTTCCAGCAGGCGGTATTCGGTCGGCGTCAGGCCGGCGAACCGCTCGCCAAGGCCGACATCGCAGACATCGGCAGAGAATTGCAGCGAGGGCCGCGCCAGCGGTTCGGCGCAGCGGCCCGGCGCGCCCCCCGCTCCAGGGCGATCCGACGCAGGATGGCATCGATGCGTACCCGCAGCTCGGCCAGGCTGAAAGGCTTCGGCAGATAATCGTCGGCGCCCTGGCTGAACCCGGCGATGCGGTCCTGCTCGGCGCCCAGGGCTGACATCAGGATCACCGGCAGCGCCTGCTCCTGGCGGAGTTGGCGAAGAATCTCGAGGCCATCGCGCCCGGGCAGCATGATGTCCATCAGGATCAGGTCATAGCCGCCGCTGCGCGCAGCCGCCAACCCCTCTTCCCCGTCTCGGCACCAGGTCACCTCGAAACCGCTGCCATTGAGGTGCTGGAACAGATGTGCGCCCAGTGTCGGATCGTCCTCGATGGCCAGCAGTCGGGGGTCGGGCGTCAGGGATGGGAACATGGCAGCCAAATAAGATTGATTAGCAATCGTGCCAGTATTCACGATCTTTCCGCTTCGTCGCAAGCCGAATCCGCCGGGCTGCGCACATCGGTGCAGATTCCCCTTCCGCGACCCGCTAAACTGCGCGGGGTAAACGTATGGCCGGGGAGCGTCGGCCATCCCGATCTGGCTCGACGGAGAGACGTGTGTTCAAGGATCTCGGCATCAAGGGGCGCGTACTGCTGCTCACCCTGCTCCCCACCAGCCTGCTGGCGATGGTGCTTGGCGGTTACTTCACCTGGGTCCAGCTGTCCGACATGCGCGCCCAGTTGATCGAGCGCGGGCAACTGATCGCCGAACAACTGGCGCCGCTGGCCGCCACCGCGCTGGCGCGAAAGGATACCGCCGTGCTCAACCGCATCGCCAACGAGGCGCTGGACCAACCGGACGTGCGCGCGGTGACCTTCCTCGACGCCCGCCAGGAACGCCTCGCCCATGCCGGGCCAAGCATGCTCACCGTCGCCCCGGCCGGCGACGCCAGCCATCTGAGCATGTCCACCGAACTGGACACCACGCACTTCCTGCTACCGGTTCTTGGCCGCCACCACAGCCTGTCCGGCGCCACCGAGCCTGACGACGAGCGCGTACTCGGCTGGGTCGAACTGGAACTGTCGCACCACGGGACTCTGCTGCGCGGATATCGCAGCCTGTTCACCAGCCTCTTGCTGATCGCCGCCGGCCTCGGCGTCACCGCCCTCCTCGCCCTGCGCATGAGCCGCGCGATCAACGCGCCGCTGGAACTGATCAGCCAGGGCGTCGCCCAGCTCAAGGAAGGCCGCATGGAAACCCGCCTGCCACCGATGGGCAGCAACGAGCTGGACGAACTGGCCTCTGGCATCAACCGCATGGCGGAAACGCTGCAGAGCGCCCAGGAGGAAATGCAGCACAACATCGACCAGGCCACCGAGGACGTACGGCAGAACCTGGAAACCATCGAGATCCAGAACATCGAGCTGGACCTGGCGCGCAAGGAGGCCCTGGAGGCGAGCAGGATCAAGTCCGAGTTCCTCGCCAACATGAGCCAAGAGATCCGCACCCCGCTCAACGGCATCCTCGGTTTCACCAACCTGCTGCAGAAGAGCGAGCTCAGCCCGCGCCAGCAGGACTACCTCACGACCATCCAGAAATCGGCGGAAAGCCTGCTGGGGATCATCAACGAGATCCTCGATTTCTCGAAGATCGAGGCCGGCAAGCTGGTTCTGGAAAACCTCCCTTTCAATCTCCGCGACCTGATCCAGGACGCCCTGACCATGCTGGCTCCGGCCGCCCACGAGAAGCAACTGGAACTGGTCAGCCTGGTCTACCGGGATACCCCGATCCAATTGCAGGGCGACCCGCAGCGGCTGAAGCAGATCCTCACCAACCTGGTCGGCAACGCCATCAAGTTCACCCAGGGCGGCACCGTCGCCGTACGCGCCATGCTCGAGGACGAAAGCGACGACCGCGCGCAGTTGCGGATCAGCGTCCAGGACACCGGTATCGGCCTCTCCGAGGAGGACCAGCAAGCCTTGTTCAAGGCCTTCAGCCAGGCCGACAACTCACTGTCGCGGCAAGCCGGTGGCACCGGCCTGGGCCTGGTGATCTCCAAGCGCCTGATCGAGCAGATGGGCGGCGAGATCGGCGTCGACAGTACGCCTGGGGAAGGTGCCGAATTCTGGATCAGCCTGAGTCTGCCGAAAAGTCGCGACGACAACGAGGAGCCAGGCGCCTCCTGGGCCGCGGGCCAGCGCGTGGCGCTGCTCGAACCGCAGGAGCTGACGCGCCGCTCGCTGCACCACCAGCTCACCGACTTCGGCCTGGAAGTGAGCGAATTCGCCGACCTCGACAGCCTCCAGGAAAGCCTGCGCAACCCGCCGCCCGGCCAGTTGCCGATCAGCCTGGCGGTGCTCGGCGTCTCGGCCGCGATCCATCCGCCGGAAGAGCTGAGCCAGTCGTTCTGGGAATTCGAACGGCTCGGCTGCAAGACCCTGGTGCTCTGCCCGACCACCGAGCAGGCGCAATACCACGCGACCCTGCCCGACGAACAGGTCGAGGCCAAGCCCGCCTGCACCCGCAAGCTGCAACGCAAGCTGCAGGAGTTGCTTCAAGTCCGCCCGACGCGCAGCGACAAGCCCCACGCCATGGTTTCCGGACGGCCGCCACGGCTGCTCTGCGTCGACGACAACCCGGCCAACCTGCTGCTGGTGCAGACCCTGCTCAGCGACCTCGGCGCCCAGGTCACCGCGGTGGACAGCGGCTACGCGGCCCTCGAGGTAGTGCAGCGCGAGCGCTTCGACCTGGTCTTCATGGACGTGCAGATGCCCGGCATGGACGGCCGCCAGGCCACCGAGGCGATCCGCCGCTGGGAGGCCGAGCGGGAAGTCAGCCCGGTGCCGGTGATCGCGCTCACCGCACATGCGCTTTCCAACGAGAAGCGCGCATTGCTGCAGGCCGGCATGGACGACTACCTGACCAAGCCGATCGACGAACAGCAATTGGCCCAGGTAGTGCTGAAGTGGACCGGACTGAGCCTGGGCCAGTCGCTGGCCAGCATGAGCCGTGCGCCGCAGCTCGGCCAGTTGAGCGTGCTCGACCCCGAGGAAGGGCTGCGCCTGGCCGCCGGCAAGGCCGACCTCGCCGCCGACATGCTGGCGATGCTGCTGGCCTCGCTGGCGGCGGACCGCCAGGCGATTCGCCAGGCCCGCGACAACGACGACCGCACCGCTTTGCTCGAGAGGGTCCACCGGCTGCATGGCGCCACCCGCTACTGTGGCGTGCCGCAGTTGCGCGCGGCCTGCCAGACCAGCGAAACCCTGCTCAAGCAGAACGATCCGGCGGCGGCCGCGGCCCTGGACGAGCTGGACAAGGCCATCGAGGCCCTGGCCGACACTGCCTCGGCCACCACCCACCTGTCCTCCACCAGCCTCGACTCCAGCGAACTCTGACCATGCGCATCCTGTTCTTCAGCACCCAGGCCTACGACAGCGAGAGCTTCCAGGCCAGCAACCACCGGCACGGCTTCGAACTGCACTTCCAGCAGGCCCACCTGCAGGCGGACACGGCGGTCCTCGCCCAGGGCTTCGAAGTAGTCTGCGCCTTCGTCAACGACGACCTCTCGCGGCCGGTGCTGGAACGCCTGGCCGCTGGCGGCACGCGCCTGGTCGCCCTGCGCTCGGCCGGCTACAACCACGTCGACCTGGCCGCCGCCGAAGCGCTCGGCCTGCCGGTGGTGCACGTCCCGGCCTATTCGCCGCACGCTGTCGCCGAGCACGCGGTCGGCCTGATCCTGACGCTCAACCGGCGCCTGCACCGCGCCTACAACCGGACCCGCGAGGGCGATTTCTCGCTGCATGGGCTGACCGGCTTCGACCTCCACGGCAAACGCGTCGGAGTGATCGGCACCGGACAGATCGGCGAGACCTTCGCCCGCATCATGGCCGGCTTCGGCTGCGAGCTGCTGGCCTACGATCCCTATCCCAATCCGCGCATCCAAGCGCTCGGCGGCCGCTACCTGGCGCTCGACGCCCTGCTCGCCGAGTCCGACATCGTCAGCCTGCATTGCCCGCTGACCGCCGACACCCGCCACCTCATCGACGCGCAGCGCCTGGCGACGATGAAACCCGGCGCGATGCTGATCAATACCGGCCGTGGCGCCCTGGTGAACGCCGCGGCGCTGATCGAGGCGCTGAAGAGCGGACAACTGGGCTACCTCGGCCTCGATGTCTATGAAGAGGAAGCGGATATCTTTTTCGAGGATCGCTCCGACCAGCCCCTGCAGGATGACGTGCTGGCACGCCTGCTGAGCTTCCCCAACGTGGTGGTGACCGCCCACCAGGCCTTCCTTACCCGCGAGGCCCTGGCGGCGATCGCCGACACCACCCTGGACAACATCGCCGCCTGGCAGGACGGGACGCCACGCAATCGGGTCCGGGCCTGATGGCGTGGTAGCATGCGCGGCTGATTGGAGGCTCCATGGCTGAACACGATTTCCGTTACACCCTGCTCAACCCGCAATACACCCTCAACGAATGCCGCGCGCTCTCCCCGGGGCGCTACCAGGTCACCGGCACCGGCGGCTCGATCAAGGCCGACGACGTGCTGCTGGTCAGCCTCAAGGGCAGCAAGACCCTGAGCATGCGCCTGACCGTGGAAAAGGTTCGCCACCTGATCAACCCACCCGGCCAGTGGCTGGCGGTCGCCCGCGGCCCGGCATTCCGCGAACTGGCGATCCATACCTGGCAGGTCGACTGCGACCAGTGCCAGGCTCGTCTCGACTTCGAGTTCGCCGTGGACGCCAGTCTCGGTCGCAAGGCCCTGGCGCCGGCCGCCGAAGAGCGCATTCACGAACTGGGCTGGAGCAGCCGCGAAGGCAAGCACCTGTGCCCGAAATGCCAGTAGGGCGAACGCTCCGTCCGACCGACGGTCTGTGAACTATCGCCCGTACGAAATGCGCAAAGGAAACGCCATGAAACCCTCTCTCGCCCTCTTCGCCTCCACCGCCCTGGTCCTGGGCGGTTGCGCCAGCCAGGAGACCACCCTGGAAACCGAGCAGGCCTACCAGGTCGACTGGGTCGGCGCACAACCGACGATGGACTACAGCCACATCAGCCTGACCTTCGACGGCCAGGGCCGCGCCTTCGGCAATGGCGGCTGCAACCACTGGTTCGCCAGCTACACCCTGCAGGACGACCTCCTTCAGTTCGGCGCCATCGGCAGCACCCGCCGCCTGTGCGCAGCGGAGATCATGGAGCAGGAACGGCGCTTCCTGGCCCTGCTGCAGAGCGTCCAGCACTGGGACATTTCGCCGTCCGACGAGCTGCGCCTGTGGCCGGCCGAAGGCAAGCCGCTGCGCCTGGTTCCCGAGCACGACTGAAGCCTGAAGCGGCGCTACCCGGCGCCGCCCGTTTACATTTTTTTGACATCCATTTCATTCCCGCTTGACCACCACGTCCCTAGGCTTCCGCATCCTCGCCCGGAGACGCTTGATGTTCGCCCCACCCAGCACCGAGACACTCAACCGCTTCTTTCTGTTGTCGTGGCTGGTGGTGCTCTGGCAGGTGCTGCGCCTGCAGGACGGGATCGTCTTCGACGACGCCTGGCTGCCGCTCTGGAGCGTCGCTGCCAGCCTGAGCTACGCCTTCCTTTATATAGTCCCGGTGTACCTCGCCTGCCGACTGCTCCTGCATTTCCATGATCGCCTTCCCGTGCGCCTCAGTCCGTGGCTGGCAGGCATGCTGGCCATCGTCGGCAGCGCGGCGGTACAGATACTGCTCTACGCCGACCGCACCCTCTACGACCTGTACGGATTCCACCTCAACGGTTTCAGCATCGGCCTGCTGGTCTCGCCCGGCGGCCTCTCCAGCCTCGGCAGCGGCGACGGCACCCTGCTCAGCGCAAGCCTGGCGGCCCTGGCCCTGCTCTGCCTGCAGGTGCTGCTGTACAGCGCCTGCCAGGTCAGCCGCGAACGCCTTCCCGCGCTCCCTCGGCGCGCCTGGCGCTACCTGTTGGCGGCCTTCCTCTGCCTGGCCCTGGGCGAACGCCTGGTCTATGCGTTCAGCTCCCTGCGCGACTACCGGCCGATCCTGCTGGCCAGCGAACGCTATCCGCTTTACCTGCCATTGACCGTCCGCAGCCTGGCGCGAAGCCTGGGCATCCAGCCGACGCCCACCCAGCGCGAGCTGCTCCAGCAGCAGAGCGACCTGCACTATCCTCTCCGGCCGCTGGAGATCAGCGCCCCGGCGCACCCATTGAACATCGTCTGGATCGTCGCCGAGTCGCTCCGCGGGGACATGCTCGATCCGCGCTACATGCCCAGGCTGTGGGACTTCTCCAACCGGGCGATCCGCCTGGACAACCACTACAGCAGCGGCAACCTGACCCAGATGGGCGTCTTCGGCATGTTCTACGGGCTGCACGGCGGCTACTGGGACGCCGTGCTGAAGGCCGGCCAGCCGCCGGTGCTCATGGAGGTACTCAGGCAGCAGAACTACCAGTTCCGGATCAATGCCGCGCAACGTTTCAGCTATCCGCCCTTCGACCGCAGCGTGTTCGTCAACCTGCGCCCCCAGGACCTGCACGTGCTGGATAGCCCGGAGCCTGCCTGGCAGCGCGACGCCCGGAACACCGACGACCTGCTGCGCTTCGTCGATCGCCGACTACCCGACCGGCCGTTCTTCGCCTGCCTGTTCCTCGAGTCGAGCCACGCCAACTACAGCTTCCGCGACGAGACCGCGAAAATCCGCCCCTATCTGGTCAACTTCAACTACCTGACCACCGATTTCCAGGCGCAGATGCCGCTGATCAAGAACCGCTACCTGAATGCCGTGCGTGAAGTCGATACACAGATCGGCCGCCTGCTGCAGCACCTGGAAAACCAGCACCTGCTGGAAAACACCGCGGTAGTGGTGCTCGGCGACCATGGGGAAGAGTTCATGGAACGCTCGCGCTGGGGCCACAATACCGAGTTCAATCGCTACCAGACCGGCACCGTCGCCGTGCTGAGCATTCCCGGACAGGCGCCCCGTGCCGTCCGCAGCATCACCAGCCACATCGACCTGCCCGCAACGCTCCTGCCGCTGCTGGGCGTACGCAATCCGCCCCGCGACTACTCGCTGGGACAGGACCTGCTCGCAGCGGACTACCATCGCGACTATGCGGTGAGCGCCGATACCACGCGCATCGCCTACCTGGGCGAAGGCTTCAAGGTGAGCTTCCCACTGCGTGGCGCGGACCGTCACCACGGTCCGGTGAGCGATGGCGACGACCGCCCGCTCGACGTGGAACAACAGGAAGCCATACGCGGCCCACTCCGTGCAGCACGCCTGGAACTGCTGCAGGATCTCGGCCGCTTCAGCGCCTTGCCGGTAGGGGAAGAGCCGTCGCCGCGGAGCCTCGCGACTTCGTTGAGGCCATGAGGAGCATCAGAACAGCCTGAGTTGTTCGTGGGCGCCCTGCAGGTCGAGCAGGCGCACGCCGACGCCGATCAGGCGCACCGGACGATTGCCACGGGCAAAGGCCTGGCCGAGCAATTGCCGGTAGCTCTCCAGGTCGCGCCCGGCGCCGGACTGTTCCACTGTGGTCTGGGTGAAATCGTGAAACTTCAGTTTCACGAACGGCTTGTCCGGCCGATAACTGCCATCCAGGCGTTGCAGGCGTCCGTCCAGCTCCTCGAGCAGGGTCGGCAGTTCCTCCAGGCAAGCCGCCAGGTCCGGCAGGTCGCGATCGAAGGTACATTCGACGCTCACCGACTGGCGCCGGCTGTCGACTTCCACCGGTCGCTCGTCGATACCATGGGCCAGTCCCCACAGGCGTTCGCCGAAGCTGCCGAACTCGCGCACCAGGCTCAGCTTGCTGCCCTGGCGCAGGTCGGCGCAGGTGCGGATGCCCATCCGCGCCAGGCGCTCCGCCGTGACCTTGCCGACGCCATGCAACTTGGCCACCGGCAACTCGGCGACGAACCCGTCGACCTGCTCCGGGGTAATCACGAACAGCCCGTCCGGCTTGCGCCAGTCGCTGGCGATCTTGGCCAGGAACTTGTTCGGCGCGACGCCCGCCGAAACGGTGATGTGCAGCTCCTCGGCCACCCGGCGGCGGATGTCCTGGGCAATCCGCGTGGCGCTACCGGCGAAATGCGGCGAAGCGCTGACGTCCAGGTAGGCCTCGTCCAGCGAAAGCGGCTCGATCAGATCGGTATAATCGCGGAAGATCGCATGGATCTGCTTCGACACCGCCCGGTAGACATCGAAACGCGGGCGCACCACCAGCAGATCGGGACACAGCTTGAGCGCCGTGCGCATGGCCATCGCCGAGCGCACGCCA
This sequence comes from Pseudomonas aeruginosa, assembly GCF_001457615.1. Lineage (GTDB taxonomy): Bacteria > Pseudomonadota > Gammaproteobacteria > Pseudomonadales > Pseudomonadaceae > Pseudomonas > Pseudomonas aeruginosa. Next base: position 4,511,338 of record NZ_LN831024.1, read on the forward strand.
TAGGCTCGCGCCTCGTAGCTGCAAGTGGCGACCACTCCACGCTTGTCCGGCGAACCGCCAACCGCCAGCGCCTTGCCGCGCAGGCTGGGGTCGTCGCGCATCTCGAGGGCGGCATAGAAACAGTCGCAGTCTATATGGATGATTTTCCGCACCGGAATCTCGCTACAAGCCCCGCCGGGCCTGCCCCGGAGCGCTGAATTCTAACATTGGGCAAGCGCTAAGCATTTGAAGAAAAAACACTTTTTTCGAAAAATCGATTGACAGCCCGACGAGAGTCCGTAGAATGCGCCCACACAGACGCGGGATGGAGCAGTCTGGTAGCTCGTCGGGCTCATAACCCGAAGGTCGTTGGTTCAAATCCAGCTCCCGCAACCACATTCGAAAAGCCCCGGCACTAGCGATAGCGCCGGGGCTTTTTGCATTCCGCCCCTCCTGTTCTACTGCATCGCCTCGCCCTCCGTTCGCTCGCATCATCGCACATTTAACTGTATATTCGTACAGCCAGCTCAGCCTTCGATGAATGCTCGGTAACGGATACGGAAAGGACAGACAGATGCTGAACGTCGAACAATTGAAGCGCAGCGTGAACCGGATGGAACTCGACGACATCCGCCAGGCAGTGGACGAACTGCAGATGGACGGCCTGGTCACCGACGGCAAGACGCCGTTCACCCGCGTGCACTTCAACACCTGCTTCGCCGAGATCGAGGCGCTGTTCCAGCGCGCCGGCTTCCACCGGCCGCTCGATGTGGTCGGCTACCAGGGCGAGATCTATGCGTTGTACGACCCCTCTCGCTGGGAGGCCGTGGAAGTGCTGCGCTGGTTGAAGGAATACCGCGAGGAATCGCGTCACCTGACTCCGGCGTGAGCGCAATGCCTGCGTCAGCGCAACTCGTGTGCCAGGCGCGCGCAGGCCATCCCCACGACCAGCATCACCAGCGGACCGAAGGCCCGCATGGAGATCCGCGCAAGGCTCCAGGACTCTTTCGCAGCGAACAGGCTTGCCGGATTCACCGAATAGACCAGCAGGGAACCGCAGAACAGCCCCAGGCCCAGCAGGCCCAGGCGGCGCAACCAACCGTCGTGGCGGAGCAATACCACCAGCAGGGCGCCGTACAACAGGCAATCGACCCGCGCCACCGAGTCCTTGACCTGCAACGACTGTTCCCAATCCCCCAGCCACCATCCAGCGGCCACGCCCAGCACGACTCCGGCGCCGACATGAATGCCCGCCTGGATCATCGTCACCCTTCCCCCCTCGGAAATGGTCGGACAGTGCAAGCCGCCACTATGCCCACGGCAAGCTGAACCATCGCTGAACGAATACCAGCAAATGGCCTTCGGCCACTTCGCCGACGCAACTCCTGCAAAACCCGGCGGTCTTCTCCCTGTGACAGGACGCCGCCCCGCACAGAAAAAATCTGCTGCGACCACTTGGGAACTCGCCCGAGAGGCCATACTCTGTCGCGCAAATTCCCATGAGGTGGCTGATGCGCACCGACGCTCCCGTTCCAGAACATCCCGCTCCACCCAGCTCTCCCGCGTCCCCACAACGCATCCGGCTGATCGATCGGATTACCGCCTACCGCCAGCCCATCGGCCTGGTCTTCACCTTGCTGCTGTTCGGCCTGGCGCTGGTGGCCTGCTACCACCTGCTACGGGAGATCGATCCCGGCGCCCTCCACGATGCCATCGCCGACGTGCCCAGGCCGGCGCTGCTCGGCGCCCTGAGCGCGACCGCCCTCGGCTTCGTCATCCTGCTCGGCTACGAGTGGTCGGCCAGCCGCTTCGCTGGCGTCACGCTGCCCATGCGCAGCCTGGCCACCGGCGGCTTCAGCGCCTTCGCCATCGGCAATGCGGTAGGCCTGTCGCTGCTTTCCGGCGGCTCCGTACGCTACCGACTGTATTCCCGGCATGGCATCGGCGCTGCCGAAATAGCCCGGATGACGCTATTTGCCAGCCTTTCCCTGGGCTGCGCACTGCCGGTGCTGGCGGCACTCGCCGCACTCTGCGACCTCGACGATGCGGCGTCGGCGCTGCACCTGCCCCGCGCCCTGGTCGCCGTCATCGCGATCGCCGTCCTGTCGCTGGCTGTCGGCCTGGTGGCGTTCCTGGCCCGGCACCGTCTGCCGGGAGAACGGCCGTCCCCCGACAGCCTGCTGGTCCGCCTCGGCCGCCGCAGCCTGCGCCTGCCAGGCCTGCGCCTATCGCTGCTGCAACTGCTGATCACCGCCCTCGACGTCGCCGCCGCCGCTACCGTCCTTTATCTGTTGCTGCCGGAAACCCCACCCTTCGCGGCGTTCCTGCTGGTCTACCTGCTCGCCCTGGCCGCCGGCGTGCTCAGCCACGTACCGGGCGGAGTCGGGGTGTTCGAGGCGGTGCTGCTGGCCGCGTTCGCCGGCCAACTGGGCGCCGCGCCGCTGGCCGCGGCCCTGCTCTTGTACCGCTTGATTTATGTGGTACTGCCACTGCTGCTGGCCTGCCTTTTGTTGCTGTTCCTCGAAGCGCGCCGGTTGTGGGTGACGCGCCAGGCGATCCGCGTCGCCTCGGGTTTCGCCGCACCGATCCTGGCGATCCTGGTCTTCCTCTCCGGTGTCGTGCTGCTGTTTTCCGGCGCCACACCGGCGATCGACACCCGCCTGGAACACCTCGGTTTCCTCATTCCACATCGCCTGATCGATGCCTCGCACCTGGTCGCCAGCCTGATCGGCGTGCTCTGCCTCCTGCTCGCGCAGGGTTTGCGCCGACGGCTGTCGGCCGCCTGGGCCCTGACCCTGGTGCTGTTGCTGGTGGGCGCCCTGCTTTCGCTGCTGAAAGGCTTCGACTGGGAAGAAGCCAGCCTGCTGAGCCTGACCGCCGCGCTGCTCGCCATGTTCCGCCGCTCCTTCTACCGTCCCAGCCGGCTGATGGAAGTACCCTTCTCGCCGCTTTACGTAGGCGCCAGCATCTGCGTGGTCGGCGCCTCGGTCTGGCTGCTGCTGTTCGCCAACCAGGACGTGCATTACAGCAACCAGCTCTGGTGGCAGTTCGCCCTGGACGCCGACGCCCCGCGCGCCCTGCGCGCCGCCCTCGGCAGTTGCCTGCTGCTCCTGGCCCTGGCCCTTGGCTGGCTGCTGCGCGCGGCACCGCCGGCGATCCGCGAGCCGAACGCGGAAGAGCTGCAGCGCGCGGCGCGGATCATCCGCCACTCGGACCAGCCGGATGGCGGCCTGGCCCTGACCGGCGACAAGGCCCTGCTCTTCCATGAGAGCGACGACGCTTTCCTCATGTACGCCCGCCGCGGTCGCAGCATGATAGCCCTGTACGACCCGATCGGCCCGGCCATGCAGCGCGCCGAACTGATCTGGCAATTCCGCGACCTCTGCGACCTGCACCATGCCCGCCCGGTGTTCTACCAGGTGCGTGCCGAGAACCTGCCGTTCTACATGGACATTGGCCTGACCGCCCTCAAGCTCGGCGAAGAAGCGCGAGTCGACCTGCTGCGCTTCGACCTGGAGAACAAGGGCAAGGAAATGAAAGACCTGCGCTACACCTGGAACCGCGGCCAGCGCGACGGCCTGGCCCTGGAGTTCCATGAACCGGGCCAGGCTCCGCTGGACGAGCTGAAGGCGATATCGGACGCCTGGCTGGGCGGCAAGCAGGTGCGCGAGAAAGGCTTCTCCCTGGGCCGCTTCACCCCGGCGTACCTGAACTTCTTCCGCATCGCCATCGTCCGCCACCAGGGCAAGCCGGTGGCCTTCGCCAACCTGCTGGAAACCGACAGCCGCGAACTGGCGAGCCTCGACCTGATGCGCGTGCACCCGGACGCGCCGAAGCTGACCATGGAGTTCCTCATGCTCGGCCTCATCCTCCACTACAAGGCCAAGGGCCACGCGCGCTTCAGCCTCGGCATGGTGCCGCTGGCCGGGCTCCAGCCAAGGCGCGGCGCGCCGTTGACCCAGCGCCTGGGCGCGCTGGTCTTCCGGCGGGGCGAACAGTTCTACAATTTCCAGGGGCTGCGACGCTTCAAGGACAAGTTCCAGCCCGACTGGGAACCCCGCTACCTGGCCGTGCCAGCCGGGCTCGACCCGCTGGTGGCCCTGGCCGATACCGCCGCGCTGATCGCCGGCGGCCTGACTGGATTGGTGAAACGCTGATATGTCTGTCGTGAAACGTCACTGGCGCCGTTTTCTGGTCGCCGCCCTGGTGCTGATCGTCGGTGCCGCCCTGCTGCTCTGGAGCCGACCGGCGGCCCAGGCGAAACTGGAAGCCCTGGACCTCGACGACGGCGGCCACGCCACCCTTGCCGAACCCGGCGAGAAGCCGCGCTCGCGGGTGGTGGTGATCGCCGCCCCCGAACAGCAACTGAACGACGCCCAGATGCTGAACCTGGCTCACGACAGCGCCGCCCGGGTGATCCAGTACTTCCCCCCGGAAAACGGCGATTGCAGGGTGCAGCAGTCCCGGCTCGAAGCGGTCATTGCCCACCTCGGCGGCAAGCCGAACCTGGTCGCCGGCATCGGCCCGGGCTCGACCACCGCCTGGCGCTGGCTCGCCAGCCAGGACGACGACAAGGCCAAGGCGCTCTCGGTCGGCTTCGACATTGCCCTGGCCGAGCGCGACTGCGACGCCCCGCTGCCGCACCAGGCGTCGCACGGCCAGTGGCTGCTGGCCTGGAACGACAACCCGGACGACGACACCGCAGTCTTCGTCCGCAAGCAGTCGAGCGCGGAAACCAGCATCAGCGACTACGACACCCCGCTGTCCGACGTGCTCGCCCATCAGTTGCGCCTGCAACTGCAAGGCAACGCCGAGGCCCTGCCGGTACTCGAGGTCCCCGCGGCGAAACCCTCGGACATCGTCACCCTGTTCTATTCCGGCGACGGCGGCTGGCGCGACCTGGACAAGGACTCTGCCGAGCATATGGCCAGCATGGGCTACCCGGTGGTCGGCATCGACACCCTGCGCTACTACTGGCAACACAAGAGCCCGGAACAGAGCGCCGCCGACCTCTCCAAGCTGATGCAACACTACCGCGAGAAGTGGGGCGCGAAACGTTTCGTCCTGGCCGGCTACTCGTTCGGCGCCGACATCCTGCCGGCGATCTACAACCGCCTGCCCGGAAAGGACCAGCAGCAAGTGAAAGCCATGCTGCTGCTGGCGCTGGCGCGGACCGGCAGCTTCGAGATCGAAGTGGAAGGCTGGCTGGGCAAGGCCGGCGAGGAAGCCGCCACCGGCCCGGAAATGGCCAGATTGCCGGCAGCCAAGGTGTTCTGCATCTATGGCGCCGAAGAAAAGGACGAAAGCGGCTGTACCCAATCCCAGGCCGTCGGCGAGAAGCTCGAACTGCCGGGCGGCCACCACTTCGACGAGGACTACCTGTCCCTGGCGAAGAAGATGCTCCAGGCCATCCGCGACCGCGAGAACGCTCCCGACGCCTGATCGCGATCAAGCTCTCCCCGCTCCGCCCTTCTTGTCCCCGGTCGGCGCCAGCTAGACTGAGCCTGCCGGGGGCATTCAGGCTGGCTTCAGCGGAGCCGCCGAGAATACCGGCCGACCCGCCGCAGAGCGGGCTCCCGAGAGCCGAAGAGAAGGAACCGTGATGAGCTGGAAAAACACCGAATCCCGTTATGGGAGCCTGACCATTGCCCTGCACTGGCTGACCCTGCTGCTGATCGCCGGGGTCTACGCCTGTATCGAACTGAAGGGCAATTTCCCCAAGGGCAGCGAAACCCGCGAACTGCTCAAGCAATGGCACTTCATGCTTGGCCTGAGCGTTTTCCTGCTGGTCTGGTTGCGCCTGCTGGTGCGCCTGGCCAGCCCTACCCCGCGCATAGAGCCCGCCATCCCCGCCTGGCAGGCGACGCTGGCCAGGCTGATGCACTACGCCCTCTACCTGATGATGATCGGCCTGCCCTTCGCCGGCTGGCTGATCCTCAGCGCCGCCGGCAAGCCGATACCGTTCTTCGGCCTGGAGCTACCGCCGCTGGTCGACAAGAACCCCGACCTCGCCGGGCAAATCAAGGAATGGCACGAAACCATCGGCAACGCCGGTTATTTCCTGATCGGCCTGCACGCCGCCGCGGCGCTCTTCCATCACTTCGTCAGCCGCGACAACACCCTGGTACGGATGCTGCCGCAACGGCGCTGAGAAACGCGCAAAAAAACGCGCCCAATCGGGCGCGCTTTTTTGCAGCGGAGCGGATCAGATCTCGACCTGGGTTCCCAACTCGATCACCCGGTTGAGCGGCAGGTTGAAATAGCGCAGGTTGCCGTTGGCGTTCTTCAGCAGGAAGGCGAACAACCCCTCGCGCCAGCGCGCCATGCCGATGCGCTTGGATGGAATCACCGTCTCCCGGCTGAGGAAGTAGGTGGTGCGCATCGGGCTGAAGTCCAGTTCGTTGAGATGGCACAGGCGCAAGGCAGCCGGGATGTCTGGCTCTTCCATGAAGCCGAAGTGCAGGATCACCCGAAAGAATCCGTCGCCATAGGCCTCGACCTCGAAACGGCGATCCGGCGAAACCCGTGGGCTGTCTTCGTTGACCACGGTGAGCAGCACCACCTGCTCGTGCAGCACCTGGTTGTGCAACAGGTTGTGCAGCAGCGCGTGAGGCACCGCGTCGGTACGCGCGGTAAGGAACACCGCGGTCCCCTGGACCCGGTGCGGCGGCTGCACGCGCATGCTGGAAATGAACACCGAGAGCGGCAGCGAGCCCTCGTCGAGACGCTCCACCAGCAGTTGGCGGCCACGCTTCCAGGTGGACATCAGGATGAAGATGACGATACCCGCGATGACCGGGAAGGCGCCGCCCTGGATCACCTTGGGCAGGTTGGCGGCGAAGAACAGGCTGTCCACCGCGAGCATCACGCAGAAGAACGGGACGCCCAGCCACAGCGGCCATTTCCACAGGCGCCAGATCACCACGCCCATCAGCAGGGTGGTGATCAGCATGGTTCCGGTCACCGCCACGCCGTAGGCAGCCGCCAGCGACGCCGAGGACTCGAAGCCGAGCACCAGCAGGACCACGCCGACCATCAGCGCCCAATTCACCCCGCCGATGTAGATCTGCCCCTGCTCGTGGCTGGAAGTGTGCTGGATGGTCATCCGCGGCACGTAGCCGAGCTGGATCGCCTGGCGGGTCAGGGAGAAGGCGCCGGAGATCACCGCCTGGGAGGCGATCACCGTGGCCAGGGTGGACAGCGCCACCATCGGCAGCAGCGCCCAGCCCGGCGCCAGCAGGTAGAAGGGGTTGCGCGCCGCCTCGGCGTTGGAAAGGATGGTCGCGCCCTGGCCGAAGTAGTTCAGCACCAGCGCCGGCAGCACCAGCAGGAACCAGGCACGGGCGATCGGCTTGCGACCGAAGTGGCCCATGTCGGCGTACAGCGCCTCGGCGCCGGTCAGCGCCAGTACGGTGGCGCCGAGGATGGCGACACCGATGCCGGGATGCGAGCTGAAGAAACGCACGGCCCATACAGGGTTCATCGCCTGCAGCACTTCCGGCTGCTGGATCACCCCGTAGACGCCCAGCGCCGCCAGGGCGCCGAACCAGAGCACCATGACCGGGCCGAACAGGATGCCGATCCGCGCGGTGCCGTGCTTCTGGATCAGGAACAGGCCGATCAGCACGATAAGCGCCAGCGGTACCGTCCAGTGCTCCAGGCCGTCGAAGGCGATCTCCAGCCCTTCTACCGCCGACAGTACCGAGATCGCCGGGGTGATCATGCTGTCGCCGTAGAACAGCGCCGCGCCGATCAGGCCGGCAACCACCACGAAAGTCTGCAGCCTGCCGAACGGCGCCGCCGCCCGGCGCGCCAGGGCCGACAGCGCCATCACCCCGCCCTCGCCCTGGTTGTCGGCACGCAGGACGAAGATCACGTACTTGATGGAAACGACCCAGACCAGCGACCAGAAGATCAGCGACAGCACGCCAAGGACGCCATCGTGGTTGGCCTGCACCCCGTAGCCGCCGATGAAGACCTCTTTCAGGGTATACAAGGGACTGGTGCCGATATCCCCATAGCAGACTCCAACCGCCCCGACCATCAGGCCGATGGCAGAGCTGGAATGCCCCTCCGACGTCTCCTCGGCACGCGTCGCTGCATCACTCATGAAACGCTTTCCCCCGGAAAAATTCGGCAAATGCTGCGCCCATGCCGTCCGCGATGCAAGCGCCGAGGCCACGGACTGCTATGACTATAGAAGGCCGGGGAGCCGATTGCCGAGCGCCCGCGGTGAGTTTTTCCAGGGCCGGAAAAGAGCTGCACGGGAGACTGGAAAAGCCGCGGCGCTGCCGCTAGAATTGCGCACTTTTTGATCAGAGGCGCCAGCAAGCGCGCCCGCCTACCGAGGTTAGCCATGTCCACCCCCACTCCCAAAGTCGGCTTCGTCAGTCTTGGATGCCCCAAGGCGCTGGTCGACTCCGAGCGCATCCTCACCCAGCTGCGCATGGAAGGCTATGAGGTCGTTCCGACCTACGAAGACGCCGACGTCGTGGTGGTCAACACCTGCGGTTTCATCGACAGCGCCAAGGCCGAGTCCCTGGAAGTGATCGGCGAAGCCATCGCCGAGAACGGCAAGGTCATCGTCACCGGCTGCATGGGCGTGGAAGAGCACGCGATCCGCGACGTGCATCCAAGCGTGCTGGCGGTCACCGGCCCGCAACAGTACGAGCAGGTGGTTACCGCGGTGCACGAAGTGGTGCCGCCGAAGACCGAACACAACCCGCTGGTCGACCTGGTCCCGCCGCAAGGCGTCAAGCTGACCCCGCGCCACTACGCCTACCTGAAGATTTCCGAAGGCTGCAACCACAGTTGCAGCTTCTGCATCATCCCGTCCATGCGCGGCAAGCTGGTCAGCCGGCCGGTCGGCGACGTGCTGAGCGAGGCCGAGCGCCTGGTCAAGGCCGGGGTCAAGGAACTCCTGGTGATTTCCCAGGACACCAGCGCCTACGGCGTGGACCTGAAGTACAAGACCGACTTCTGGAACGGCCAGCCGGTCAAGACCCGCATGAAGGAACTCTGCGAGGCGCTGAGCAGCATGGGCGTGTGGGTTCGCCTGCACTACGTCTACCCGTACCCCAACGTCGACGACGTGATCCCGCTGATGGCCGCCGGCAAGCTCCTGCCGTACCTCGACATCCCCTTCCAGCACGCCAGCCCGAAGGTGCTCAAGGCCATGAAGCGCCCGGCCTTCGAGGACAAGACCCTGGCCCGGATCAAGCAGTGGCGCGAGATCTGCCCGGAACTGACCATCCGCTCGACCTTCATCGTCGGCTTCCCGGGCGAAACCGAAGAAGACTTCCAGTACCTGCTCGACTGGCTGACGGAAGCCCAGCTCGACCGCGTCGGCTGCTTCCAGTACTCCCCCGTCGAAGGCGCTCCGGCCAACGAGCTGGGCCTGGAGCCGGTGCCGGACGAGGTCAAGCAGGACCGCTGGGAACGCTTCATGGCCCACCAGCAGGCGATTTCCGCCGCTCGCCTGCAGCTCAAGGTGGGCAAGGAAATCGAAGTGCTGATCGACGAAGTCGACGAACAGGGCGCGGTCGGCCGCTCCTGGGCCGACGCTCCGGAAATCGACGGCAACGTGTTCGTCGACAGCGACGAGCTGAAGCCGGGCGACAAGGTCCGCGTGCGCATCACCGATGCCGACGAGTACGACCTCTGGGCCGAGCTGGTCTGAGCCTCCCTGAAGAGCCCCGCCCCGCGGGGCTTTTCATCGCCAACCGTTCCGGAGAGCACGATGCTCAACAACGACGTACTACGCAGCCTGCGCTACCTGCTGGATCTTCCCGATGCACATCTGGCCGAACTGGCCGCCCCGTTCGGCGAGCAAGTCGAAGCGGACCTGCTCGAGGCTTACCTGAAGAAGGAAGACGAAGACGGCTTCCAGGCCTGCCCCGACCGCTACCTGGCGCGCTGCCTGGACGGACTGATCATCCAGCGCCGCGGTCGCGACGAGTCGCGTCCGCTACCGCCGCTGGAGCTGCCGTTGAGCAACAACATGATCCTGAAGAAGCTGCGGGTCGCCTTCGAACTCAAGGAGGAAGACCTCCATGCCATCCTCGACAGCGTCGACTTCCCGGTCTCCAAACCCGAGCTGAGCGCCCTGTTTCGCAAGCCCGGCCACAGCAACTACCGGACCTGCGGCGACCAGTTGCTGCGCAACTTCCTCAAGGGCCTGACCCTGCGCGTCCGTGGCTGAACGCGCGGAGCCGCTGCTGGCGGTTCTGCTCCAGGCGCCGCCCTGCGTCGACCCCTGGTTCCTGGAGTGCCGCCAGGATCGCGCCGGCCTGACCATCCTCGTCCGCGACCTCGCCAACCAGCGCACCTGGCGCGTCGAGTTCGTCGAAGTCGAAGGCCTGCGCCAGCTCGACGCTGCCGACCTGCTGGAATTCTGGCCAGCCTGTGCGGCATCCGAGGGTTGGCTGTACCGGGTCGAGCAAGGCGGCTGGCTGGACCAGGAATGCCGTCGCGAGGGCTTCGTCGCCCGCGAGACCAAGGCCGTCGACGAGTATTTCGTCAATGGCGGCGATCGCTGCCTGAGCGTGCTGTCCTGGTCGCCACCGAAGGTTTCCCCGCTGATCTGACCGCCATGAAAAAAGCCGCCCGTGGGCGGCTTCTCGCGTGGCGCTCCGGCTACATCAGGAAGATCGTCGCCAGGCCGAGGAAGATGAAGAAACCGCCGCTGTCGGTCATCGCAGTGATCATCACGCTGGAGCCCATCGCCGGATCGCGTCCGAAACGATGCAGGGTCATCGGGATCAGCACTCCCATCATCGCCGCCAGCAGCAGGTTCAGGGTCATCGCGGCGGTCATCACCACGCCCAGTTCCCAGTTGCCGTAAAGATAGAAGGCCACCACGCCGATCACTCCGCCCCACGCCAGGCCGTTGACCAGCGCGACGCCAAGCTCCTTGCGCAGCAGGCGGTTGCGACTGTTGCTGGTCGGCTGTACCTGGTCGAGCGCGATGGCGCGGACGATCATGGTGATGGTCTGGTTGCCGGAATTGCCACCGATGCCGGCAACGATCGGCATCAGCGCGGCCAGCGCCACCAGTTTCTCGATGGAGCCTTCGAACAGACCGATCACCCGCGAGGCGACGAAGGCGGTGATCAGGTTGGTGGCCAGCCAGGCCCAGCGGTTGCGCACCGACTTCCAGACCGAGGCGAAGATGTCTTCTTCTTCACGCAGACCGGCCATGTTGAGGACTTCACTTTCGCTTTCCTCACGGATCAGGTCGACCATCTCGTCGATGGTCAGACGACCGATCAGCTTGCCGCCCTTGTCCACCACCGGCGCGGAAATCAGGTCGTAACGCTCGAATGCCTGGGCGGCGTCGTAGCCGTCCTCGTCCGGGTGGAAGGTCACCGGGTCGGTGGCCATGACTTCCAGCACTTGCTTGTCCGGATCGTTGACCAGCAGGCGCTTGATCGGCAGCACGCCCTTGAGCACGCCGTCGTAGTCGACCACGAACAGTTTGTCGGTATGCCCGGGCAGTTCCTTCAGGCGGCGCAGGTAGCGTAGCACCACTTCCAGGCTGACGTCCTCGCGGATGGTGACCATCTCGAAGTCCATCAGCGCGCCGACCTGGTCCTCCTCGTAGGACAGCGCCGAACGCACTCGCTCGCGCTGCTGCGCGTCGAGGCTTTCCATCAGTTCATGGACCACGTCGCGCGGCAGTTCCGGTGCCAGGTCGGCGAGTTCGTCGGCGTCCAGGTCCTTGGTCGCGGCGATGATCTCGTGGTCGTCCATGTCCGCGATCAGGGTTTCCCGGACCGCGTCGGAGACTTCGAGGAGGATGTCGCCGTCGTCCTCGGACTTGACCAGTTGCCAGACCGTCAGGCGGTCGTCCAGCGGCAGCGATTCGAGGATGTGGGCGATGTCGGCGGGGTGCAGTTCCTCCAGCTTGCGCTGGAGTTCTACGAGATTCTGCCGGTGGACGAGGTTTTCCACCCGGTCATGGTGCTGGCCTTCCTGACGATGGGTCAGGTCTTCCACCACCTTGTGGCGATGCAGCAGCTCGACCACCTGCGCTAGGCGGTCCTGCAGGCTTTCCTGCGGCTTCTTGGCTTCTACTTCGGTCATAGCGCGCTCCACCCCCAGTAGCGGAGCACGCCAAAGGGGTCAATCAGAAACGTGATTGGTCAAACGGGAAACTGTTCGAGTTTCTACTGGGTAAGTCCATGGGGGTGTTCCAAGGGCCCTCTCGGGGCAGATACGGATAATGATAACACTCCGCTTGCGTTTTGCGCGTTACAAAATGGCGGCAAGAACAAGCGCTTGCGGCACAAAGTTCATCGTCACTCGACGCCTGACTGCGACGCCGGAAATTTCACTCAGGACACTCGGCCCCGCGGAAAAAGGCAACGCGTTAGCCTGCACTCACCCTTATCCGACCCGGAGTGCCGGCCATGCGTTCCCTGTCCCTCCTTCTCCTCCTCTCGCTGGCGTCCACCTGCGAGGCCGCTGCGGTATTCCGCTGCGAAGACGCCAGCGGCCATGTCAGCTTCACCCAACTCGGTTGCCCCGCCGGGCAGGCCGGCGAGACCGTCGTGGCGGACAACCCGCCGCCGGGAGGCAGGAGCGTCACACCGATGGCCGAGACGAAGACGAAAAAGGCGTCCATCGGCCGGAAAAACGTGCCGCTCGCGGTGATCGGAGAAAGAGAAGATCGCTGCGGAAGACGCCTGGACGAGAAGGAACGCCGCAAGGCGATCGTGGAGCAGCGGATCATGGCGGGAATGACCCGCTCCGATGTGGAGCGGGCGCTGGGCAAGCCGGACCGGGTCAGCGGGAACAATGCGGAGGTGCGTTATCAGTACAAGGCCGACAAGCGACGGGGAGCGAGAAGCGTGAGCTTCGATCAGGAGGGATGCGTGAAGGGAAAGGGAAGGTACCGGGTGGAGCGAGTCGATCCCGGGAGCTAAGGCCGGGCCGACCTCATACCGATGAAAGCAGGACCGGCATCGCCTTTAGCGTGCCGGGCAGGGTGTCGCCCTGCCCGCATGGAAAAGACGGACGACAGTCTTCAGCAGCCTACCGCCTACCCGCCGCGCACGCCTCTGGCTGGCGGTTATGGTCAGGCTCAATCCTCTTTCTGCGGTTCGCCGGGCAACAACGCGCGTGATGAACAGACCGCGATACAGGTGGAATCCCGTTTGCACGTCCACCGTTTCGGAAGCGCCTTGCAGTGAAGTCAAGGCAGCGATGCCCTTGCGCACACGGTACTCGTTCAACGCGCGGCTGCCTCCCTCCATCGGCAGCAAGGAGGGCAACGGCTCGTCAGCGGGCGCATGGTCGACAATGCTGCCGACGATGGTGATGAGCTTGTCGCCGCGCGCGCTGACGGCAGCCTCTTGCCCCGTCTCGACGACACTCCCGGCAGCCTGCGCGAGGTTTTCGGAAATCACCGCATCCAGGCGAACGATGCCGACGCGACGACTGATCAACATGACCATGGATCTCTCCTCTATGTATGGATGGCATCGCTACGATGCATCGCAACGACCTCTAGTAAGCCGTTCCACCCGTCCCCCCGGAGGCCTGCCCGGAAGCGGTGCGCTCGAGGTCGACGAGCAGTACGTGTTCGTGAGCGAGAACAAGGTCGAAACGAGCCTGTCCCAGCGCCTGGCCATCCTGCACGACGGACAGGTTTTCGATGGGCGTCAGGCGCAGCAGGCTGGCCTTCAGCACGCGCAGGCGCTCGCCGGCATTGCCTGACTGCAGCAGGCAGCAGGCATCCTGCAGGTACTGGTGCGCCCCGGGACCATGCCAGGTCAGGCGAAAGATGCTCTCGCAACTGGCCAGCAGGGACTCCTGCTCGCCACTGGCGGAAAACTCCCGCCGCACCTTGCCAAGCAGGCTCGAGGACTCCAGGCGCAAGGTCATGAAGGGGATGGCCGGCGGGGCCAGCAGTTGATCGGCATCGATGACGCTGCCGGCGGGCAGGCCGAACAACTGCCGCAACGTTTCGCGCAGGGCGGCGTGATCCAGGCGCACGGTTGCACTGGACATGGCGAACTCCTTTTTCAGGATGGATGGATGACGGACAGGCACCGACGCGGCGGATACAACCGCCGGCCAGGCCGGAGCGAAGTACGTTCGTTCAATGCAGGCGCAGGACCCGCGCCAGGTTGCCGCGCGCCTGCAACAGCAGGACCAGCAGCACCAGCAGTACCCCGAGCATCCACGGCGAGAGGTGCTCGGCACGATACAACCCGGCCACTATTCCCAGCGCCTGGCAGCCGGTGCACAACGCCAGCAGGTAGGCGCACAGGGAAACGCCGGGGCGGAAACGCGCGCCGGCGCGGCGATAGGTGATCAGGCGCATGCAGATCGCCGAGCAGACCAGCACGGTCAGGGTGGACAGCGGATCAACCATCGGACTTGCCTCCCCGGCGGCGCAACAGCCCGCGCATCCAGCTGGGCAGTTCGCCGCCACGCATCCACTCGAGCATGCCGATGCCGCCGGTCACGCAGAGGGTCGCGGCGACGAAGGCGGCCATGCCGCTGGTCTGGGTCAATCCGCGGCCGAGCGCCTCGATTCCGGCGTAATAGCCGCCGACCCAGGACACCAGCAGGTAGCCGAGGCGGGTCAGGGCGTTGTAGTCACGGGCGAACACGACAAAGAAGATGGCGCCGCCGAAGCCTCCCAGCAAGGCGTTGCCATCGATACCCGGCAGGTACATGGCCAGGCCGACGCCAGCCATTGCGCTGGCGGCGGAGGCCGCAGAGCTTGGCTCGGACATGGATGACTCCCGGAAATGCAAAGGCCCGCCGAAAAGGCGGGCCCGGAACGGCCGAAGCCCGCATCGGCGGGCTTCGGCCAGAGGAATTTCAATCGTGGAGAATTTATACCTTTATCGTCCCATAGCGTCAATATGGGAAAACCCGTTTTCATACAGAAATTTTTTTAGCGCTCGCCCACGATCCCCACCTCCGCCATCGGCTCCTCCAGCCGCTGCAAGGCCTGGCGCAGCAAAGCGACGACCCGCTCGCGCCATTCCTTGTCCCAGCGATGCAGGGTGCTCTTCGACAGCCCGCTGAGTCGCTCGATCTCGCGGATGCTCGACGGCGGACGACGGAACATGCGCATCAGCAAGGCCAGGGTTGCCCGCTGCTCGATCAGGTCGGCCCCGGGCTTCAGCCAGTCGCGCAAAGCCGCCAGGCCAAGGACGAAATCCCGCCCGCGGGCGAACTCGGCCCGCACCACCGCCAGCTCCAGTGGGTGCGCAGCCAGCTGGCGCTGGGCGAAACGCACGGTCATCACCGCCTGGGCCTGCCATTCGTGCGGACTCAAACCGCTGGGCAGGTGTTCGATGAAGCTGCGATCGAAGCGCTCGCGCAGGCCATCGATCACCATCGCCGTCGACGACTTCGGTCCCGGCTGGTGCTCGAACATCCAGTAGGCCACGGCCAGCGCCTGCTCGGTACTTTGAAACATGGTATTCCCTCCTTGGCCGGCCCACCTGGCTGGCCGCTCGCATTAGCCACCCGCAGTGGCTGTGTTGGGCCGCCGTCCTACCCGACGCGAGTAGGAAAGCGCTGAAATTATGGTAATACCCATATACGGACGCTTGCAATGCCACAGGCACACCCTTAGTCTTTCCACCTATGGAACTCAAAGATCGCATCAAGGCGGCGCGCAAGCACGCCCATCTCAGCCAGGTCCAGCTTGCCCAGGCGGTAGGCATGACCCAGACCTCCATTTCCGATCTGGAGCGCGGCAAGTCCCGCGCCACCAGCTTCGTCGCGCAGATCGCCGGCGCCTGCGGCGTCAACCCCCTGTGGCTGGCGGAAGGTCGTGGCGAGATGCTCGCCGAGCGCGGCCAGGCGAATGCAGGCCCCAATGCCAGTTGGCTTGGCGCAGTAGAGTCATGGGACGACGAAACGCCCCTGGATGCCGACGAGATCGAACTGCCCTTCTACAAGGAGATCGAGCTGTCCGGCGGCAAGGGCAGCACGGTGATCCTGCAGACCGGCGGGCGCAAGCTGCGCTTCGGCAAGTACACCCTGCGCAAGAAGAACATCGATCCGGCCAGTGCAGCCTGCGTCACGGTCAGCGGCAACAGCATGGAGCCGGTGCTGCCGGACGGCAGCACGGTAGGCGTGGACACTAGCGCGCGGACGATCAAGGACGGCGACATGTACGCCTTCGACCACGACGGCCAACTGCGCGTGAAACTGCTTTACCGCCTTCCAGGCGGCGGCCTGCGCATTCGCAGCTTCAACAGTGACGAGCATCCGGACGAGCGCTACGAGCCCCAGGAAGCCGCCGAGCACATCAACGTAATCGGCCGGGTGTTCTGGTACTCGGTGCTGGTCTGACCCCTTCCCGCCCCGCCTGACGACGGGGCCGCGTTCCGGCGGAAGAAAAATCCCGGGCAAAGAAAAAGGGCCTGCATTGCTGCAGGCCCTTTCGGTATGGCGCACTCAGGAGGATTCGAACCTCCGACCGCTCGGTTCGTAGCCGAGTACTCTATCCAGCTGAGCTATGAGTGCGTGTCGGTGCTTTTTCCGGCCACCTGCCGGTAACGCTTGTTTTACCGTGAAAGACCGCAACTGTCGATCCTTCGCTCGCCGAGCCCCTGACGAGAGGAACCCTTCGAAATATGGCGCACTCAGGAGGATTCGAACCTCCGACCGCTCGGTTCGTAGCCGAGTACTCTATCCAGCTGAGCTATGAGTGCGTCGTGGGGGCGCATTATAGATTGTGGATTTTATCCGTCAAGCGATTTTTTCAATCAAATCAGTAACTTAGTTACCAATATGGCTTTCGCCGCCTGAATCAACCTCTAACACTTGAATGGCGGAGAGGGGGGGATTCGAACCCCCGACACCCTTTTGAGGTGTACTCCCTTAGCAGGGGAGCGCCTTCGGCCACTCGGCCACCTCTCCGCAACACGGGGCGCATGATACCCATCTTTACCCCGTTTGCAAAGGGAAAATTAGATAAAAATTAATGGTTTGGCTCTTGATCTTTCTCTTTCTGGATGCGCTGGTAAATTTCCTCCCGGTGTACGGCGACTTCCTTCGGCGCGTTGACGCCGATGCGCACCTGGTTCCCTTTGACACCCAGTACCGTCACGGTGACGTCGTCACCTACCATCAGGGTCTCTCCGACCCGACGAGTCAGAATCAGCATTCCTTTCTCCTCACGCGAATATTTCAGGACAACAGTCTGCAAAAAAGAAATGGCGGCGGATCCGCAGAAATCAAGAGCGCGATCCTTCACCCAGTATTGACCAGTCCCGCCGGAATGAAAGTTCCTGCCAAACGGTCAAAAACGACAAAAGGCGCGGGGTTGCCGCGCCTTTCGCCTGTCAGCGTCACTCACCCTGTCGCGCCGGCGCGTCGAGCTCGAACGCCGTGTGCAGAGCACGTACCGCCAGTTCCAGGTACTTCTCTTCGATCACCACGGAAACCTTGATTTCCGAGGTGGAGATCATCTGGATGTTGATGCTTTCCTTGGCCAGCGCTTCGAACATGCGGCTGGCCACGCCGGCGTGCGAACGCATGCCGACGCCGACGATGGAAACCTTGGCGATGTTGGTGTCGCCGATGGCTTCGCGCGCGCCGATGTTGGCGGCGGTCTGCTTGAGGATTTCCAGGGCGTTCAGGTAATCGTTGCGATGCACCGTGAAGGTGAAGTCGGTGGTGTTATCGTGCGCCACGTTCTGCACGATCATGTCGACTTCCACATTGGCGGCACTGATCGGCCCGAGGATCTTGAAGGCCACGCCGGGGGTATCGGGTACGCCACGGATGGTCAGCTTGGCTTCGTCGCGGTTGAAGGCGATGCCGGAGATGATCGGCTGTTCCATGGATTCCTCTTCATCATCGATAGTAATGAGGGTGCCCGGACCCTCCTGGAAGCTGTGCAGCACGCGCAGCGGAACGTTGTACTTGCCGGCGAACTCGACCGCCCGGATCTGCAGCACCTTGGAACCGAGGCTGGCCATTTCCAGCATTTCCTCGAAGGTGATCTTGTCCAGCCGACGGGCCTGCGGCACTACGCGCGGATCGGTGGTGTAGACGCCGTCGACGTCGGTGTAGATCTGGCATTCGTCGGCCTTCAACGCCGCCGCCAGGGCCACCCCGGTGGTATCGGAACCGCCGCGGCCCAGCGTGGTGATGTTGCCGTTGCCGTCGACGCCCTGGAAACCGGCGACCACCACTACCCTGCCGGCCTTGAGGTCGGCGCGGATGTGGGTGTCGTCGATGTGCAGGATGCGCGCCTTGGTGTGCGCACTGTCGGTGAGGATACGCACCTGGTTGCCGGTATAGGAGACCGCCGGCACGCCGCGCTTGATCAGGGCCATGCTGAGCAGGGCGATGGTCACCTGCTCTCCGGTCGAGACCATGACGTCCAGTTCGCGCGGAACCGGCTGCTCCATGATCTGGTTGGCCAGGCCGATCAGACGGTTGGTCTCGCCGCTCATGGCGGATACCACCACGACGACGTCATCGCCCGCTTCGCGGAATTTCTTCACCTTCTCGGCCACCTGCTCGATACGCTCGACGGTGCCGACGGAGGTCCCTCCAAACTTCTGTACGATCAAAGCCATTTCAAACCGCCTGATTCCGTGAAGGGCGCCCTTTTGAACCTGCCACATTCTTTCGCTACCCGGACTGGCGGGGCGCACCGCCGGCCGGGCATCAAGGGGCGCTGGCCGCCCGGCCCCGCATCGCTCTGGCGCGGGGCCGGCATGGCATCAGAGCCCTTGCTCGACGAAGCGCTGGGCCAGGGCCAGGGCCTCGTCCAATTTCGCTGCATCGGTGCCGCCGCCCTGGGCCATATCCGGGCGTCCGCCACCTTTGCCACCAACTGCCGCCGCGGCTTGCTTCATAAGCTCGCCGGCCTTCAGTTGGCCGGTCAGGTCCTGGGTCACGCCTGCGACCAGTACGACCTTCCCGTCCAGCTCGCCGCCGAGCAGGATCACTGCGCGGCCGAGCTTGTTCTTCAACTGGTCGACCAGCGCCAGCAGCGCCTTGCCGTCCAGACCATCGAGGCGCGCGGCGAGTACCTTCGCGCCCTTGATTTCCACCGCCGCCGCCGAAAGATCGTCGCCGGCCGCGCTGGCAGCCTTGGCCTTGAGCTGTTCCAGCTCCTTCTCCAGCGAACGGTTGCGCTCCAGCAGGGCGCCGAGCTTGTCCAGCAGGTTGTCGCGACTGCCCTTGACCAGGCTGGCGGCTTCCTTGAGCTGCTCCTCGGCACCGTTCAGGTAGGCCAGCGCCGCCGCGCCGGTGACCGCCTCGATACGGCGTACGCCGGCAGCCACGCCACCCTCGCTGGTGATCTTGAACAGGCCGATGTCGCCGGTGCGGGATACGTGGGTGCCACCGCACAGCTCGACGGAGAAATCGCCGCCCATGCTCAGTACGCGCACCTGGTCGCCGTACTTCTCGCCGAACAGCGCCATGGCGCCCTTGGCCTTGGCGGTGTCGATATCGGTTTCCTCGGTCTCGACCTCGGTGTTGCGACGGATTTCGGCGTTGACGATATCCTCCAGGGCCTTCAGTTGTTCCGCCTTGATCGCCTCGAAGTGGCTGAAGTCGAAACGCAGGCGCTGGCTGTCCACCAGCGAGCCCTTCTGTTGTACGTGGTCGCCCAGTACCTGGCGCAGCGCGGCATGCAGCAGGTGGGTCGCGGAGTGGTTGAGCGCGGTGGCCTGGCGTACCGAGGCGTCGACCTCGGCCTTGACCGCGCCGCCGACGCTCAGGTTGCCCCGGGCGACCACGCCATGGTGCAGGTGCGCGCCGCCAGCCTTGGTGGTATCGCGCACGTCGAAGCGCACGCCAGCCGCCTCGAGGTAGCCACTGTCGCCGACCTGGCCGCCGGACTCGGCGTAGAACGGCGTCTGGTCGAGGACCACGACGCCCTCCTCGCCCTCCTCCAGGCGCTCGACGGCCTGGCCGTCCCTGAACAGCGCGACGATCTGCCCGGCGCCGGAGACGCCCTGATAGCCGAGGAAGCGGGTCTCGCCGTCGACCTTGACCAGGCTGTTGTAGTCCATGCCGAAGGCGCTGGAAGCGCGGGCGCGCTCGCGCTGGGCCTCCATCTCGCGCTCGAAGCCGTCCTCGTCGATGGTCAGCTCGCGCTCGCGGGCGATGTCATTGGTCAGGTCGACCGGGAAGCCATAGGTGTCGTACAGCTTGAACACCACGTTGCCGGGAATCACGCTGCCCTGCAGTTCGGCGAGGTCCTGTTCGAGGATCTTCAGGCCTTGCTCCAGGGTCTTGGCGAACTGTTCTTCCTCGGTCTTCAGCACGCGCTCGATGTGTGCCTGCTGTTGCTTCAGCTCGGGGAAGGCATCGCCCATCTCGGCGACCAGCGCTGCGACGATCTTGTGGAAGAAGGTGCCCCTGGCGCCCAGCTTGTTGCCGTGGCGGCAGGCGCGGCGGATGATCCGCCGCAAGACGTAGCCGCGACCCTCGTTGGACGGCAGTACGCCGTCGGCGATCAGGAAGCTGCAGGAACGGATGTGATCGGCTACCACCTTCAGCGACGGCGCGTCGTCGTTGGCGCAGCCGATGGCCTCGGCGGAGGCTTTCAGCAGGTTCTGGAACAGGTCGATCTCATAGTTCGAGTGCACGTGCTGGAGTACCGCGCTGACGCGCTCCAGGCCCATGCCGGTGTCCACGCTCGGCGCCGGCAGCGGGTGCATGACGCCGTCCGCGGTGCGGTTGAACTGCATGAACACGTTGTTCCAGATCTCGATGTAGCGGTCGCCGTCCTCTTCCGGCGAACCGGGCGGGCCGCCCCAGATCTCCGGCCCATGGTCGAAGAAGATCTCGGTGCAGGGACCGCAAGGTCCGGTATCGCCCATCGCCCAGAAGTTGTCGGACGCATAGGGCGCGCCCTTGTTGTCGCCGATCCGCACCATACGCTCGGCGGGCACGCCGACTTCCTTGGTCCAGATGTCGTAGGCCTCGTCGTCGGTGGCGTAGACGGTGACCCAGAGCTTTTCCTTGGGCAGGTTCAGCCATTTCTCGCCGGTGAGGAACTCCCAGGCGTAATGGATGGCGTCGCGCTTGAAATAGTCGCCGAAGCTGAAGTTACCCAGCATTTCGAAGAAGGTGTGGTGCCGCGCGGTGTAGCCGACGTTTTCCAGGTCGTTGTGCTTGCCGCCGGCGCGCACGCATTTCTGGCTGGTGGTCGCACGGGTGTAGGCGCGCTTTTCCAGGCCGAGGAAGCAGTCCTTGAACTGGTTCATGCCCGCGTTGGTGAACAGCAGGGTCGGATCGTTCGCCGGGATCAGCGAACTGGAAGCGACACGGGTGTGTCCCTTCTCTTCGAAGAAGCGGAGGAAGGCTTCACGGATTTCAGCGCTTTTCATAGGTTCTTCCACGGAAAATTGGCGGCCACGAATCGCCGGCAAAGGGCCGCATTATATCGGCCCTTGGGCAAGGTTGTAGTGTATTTGCGCGATAGTTATTGCCTATTGCCGACCTTTTCGCTTATGAGCGACGAAAGGCCGCGAAGGCATCCAGTACTTGTCCTATGGACTCGGCGGAAACGTCCAGGTGGGTGACCAGGCGCAAACGCGCCGCCGCGCTGATCCGCACCTCGCGCTCGGCGAGGAAGTCGCGCAGCGCGACCGCCCGCTCGCCGACATCGACATAGACCATGTTGGTCTGCACCGGCTCCACCGCATAGCCCAGTTCGCGCAGCCCGTCGCCCAGGCGCGCGGCGTTGGCGTGGTCGTCGGCCAGGCGTGCCACCTGGTGATCGAGGGCGTACAGGCCGGCAGCCGCCAGCAGACCGGCCTGGCGCATCCCGCCGCCGACCATCTTGCGCCAGCGACGGGCCTTGCCGATCAGTTCGACGCTGCCGCAAAGCACCGAGCCCACCGGCGCACCGAGGCCCTTGGACAGGCACACCGACACCGAGTCGAAGTGCCGGGTGATTTCGCTGGCGTCTACGCCCAGCTTCACCGCCGCGTTGTACAGGCGCGCGCCATCCAGGTGCAGGGCCAGGCCACGCGCGCGAGTGAAAGCGCGCGCCGCGGCCAGGTAGTCGAGCGGCAGCACCTTGCCCTGCATGGTGTTTTCCAGGGCCAGCAGGCGGGTCCTGGCGAAATGGAAGTCGTCGGCCTTGATCGCCGCCGCGACCTTGTCCAGGTCGAGCGATCCGTCGGCCTCGCCGTCGATCGGCTGCGGCTGGATCGAGCCCAGCACCGCGGCACCGCCGCCCTCGTATTTGTAGGTATGCGCCTGCTGGCCGACGATGTATTCGTCGCCGCGCTCGCAGTGGGCCATCAATCCGAGCAGGTTGCTCATGGTCCCGGTCGGTACGAAGAGCGCCGCGGCGAAGCCCAGGCGCGCCGCCAGTTCGGCCTCCAGGCGGTTGACCGTAGGGTCCTCGCCATAGACGTCGTCGCCCAGTTCGGCCGCGGCCATGGCTTCGCGCATGCCGGCGGTGGGCTGGGTGACGGTGTCGCTGCGCAGGTCGATGACAGGCACGGAGGGCTCCTCGGTTCGGCGGAAAAGCCCGATCCTACGGCGCTCTACCGACAGCCACAAGGGAAGTCGGGAAATCTTCCCGGCCGCAACGGAAACGGAGCGCCGAAGCGCTCCGTCATGATCGAGAGGGAAGGCCGATACGCCTCAGAGCTTGGCCGGCACCACCAGGATTCCGGCACGCAGGCCGTTCTTCACCCGTGGATTGGGGAAGATGATGCGCGCGCCGACCTCGTCCACCACCCAGCGCGTGCCGCCGATATCCTCGGCCAACAGGTAGCCCGGCGAGAGTTCGGTGAAGTTGGCCACGTCGTCGTCGAGGTGCAGGCGGAAGTGGTCGCTGTGCTTGATCACCTCGCGCGACACGCTGAACAGCTTGAGGCCGTCGAGCCGGGAGCCGTCCGGCTGTTCCTCGCTGCCGTCGATCAGCAGCTCCAGGCTCCGCTCCAGGCGCTCCAGGTTGACCTCCTGGTTCTCTCCGAACGGACGTGCCTTGCCCAGTTCCAGGGTAAAGGCCTCGGCGCCGAGCTGGCCGTAGGTGTAGGCGCTGAAGGTGATGCCCGGCTTGTTCTGCAACAGCACCGCCTCGATGCCGGCGTCGCGCAGGCGGGCCAGTTCGCTGCGGGAATGCTGGCGGCCCTCGGCCCAGGGGTAGAGGGCGAACTGCTCGATCTTCGAGCCGCGGATCGCGGTATGCAGGTCGTAGTGCAGGTGGACTCGCTCGGTCTTGCTGAAGAACACCTGGGCCAGGCGCTCCAGCTCGGCGGCACGGAAGGCCTCGTTGCCACTGCCCTCCTCGTGGCGACCGTTGAACAGGCGGTTCATGTCCTGTTCGACGTAGCGCTCGCCGCGGCGGATGGCTTCGGGGTTGCCGAACAGGAAGAGGACCCTGGCGGCAGGCTTGAGGGTGCCAGCGGCGACCTTGCGGATCAGCCGTTCGAGCAGTTCGATGGGCGCGGTCTCGTTGCCGTGGATACCGGCCGAGAGCAACAGGTCGACGCCGTTATCGCGGGCGCCGATCGGCGTGACTTCCAGCGCGCCCTCGGCCAGCCAGTGCAGGCGGGTGCCGTCGGCGGTGAGCTGGATCTTCTCGGTCGGCTCGCGGCCGGCCAGGGTCAAGTCGAGCAGTTTGCCGAGGGCGAGCATGGGATGTCCTCAGTCAGTGGGTGTGGTCGCAGCCGCAGTCGGGGCCGTGCTCGTGGTCGTCGCCCTCTTCGATCGGCTCCATCTCCAGTTGCAGGCTGACCAGGTTGGTCGCCATCGGCCGCAGCAGCAGGTTGGTGTATTCGGTATCGCCGTCTTCGACGTCGACGCCGATCAGCAACTGGCCGTTGCCGGCTTGCTGGACCCACACTTCCTTGCCCTGCCAGACCACGGCGAAACGGGTGCAGGAAGTTTCCAGCTGGGTGCCGTCGGTATCTTCGAGGATCAGTTGCAGGCTATCGGACATGGTGGCGAGGCTCTCAATCGAGTTGGAAGGAATAAACCGAGCCCAGTTTAAGGATCTGCGTCAGTTCATCCAATGCCGTCCGGCACTCCAGCAGCAGTTGGGGGTCGGCCAGGTCGGTCTCGCTCAGGCGGTCGCGGTAGTGCCGGTCGACCCAGGCTACCAGCGTGTCGTACAGGCCGGCGCTCATGATCACCCCCGGATTCACCGCCGCCAGCTCCCGTTCCTGCAGCGCCACGCGCAAGCGCAGGCAAGCCGGACCGCCGCCGTTCTGCATGCTCTGCTTGAGGTCGAAGACCTTCACTTCGCGGATCGGACCGTCGTCGCCGGTGAGCTGGTCCAGGTAGTTCCAGACCCGCGGGTTGTTCCGACACTCCTCCGGTACCACCAGCAGCATCGAACCGTCGGCCTTCGACAGCAGTTGGCTGTTGAACAGGTAGGACTTCACCGCGTCCTCCACCGCGACCTGGTCGCGCGGCACGCAGATGGCGCGGAAGCGGCCGCCGCGGCGGCCCAGCTTGTCGTGCAGTTCGGCAAGGACCTTCTCGGTATCGAGGAAGGCGTCCTCGTGATGGAACAGCACCTCGCCATTGCCCACCGAGATCACATCGTTGTGGAACACGCCCTGGTCGATCACCGCCGGGTTCTGTTGAGCGTAGACCACTCCGGCCTCGCTCAGCCCGTGCAGACGCGCGACGGCCTGGCAGGCTTCCAGGGTCTGGCGCGCCGGATAGCGTTGCGGCGCCGGGAAGCGACTGTCGAAGGCGCTGCGACCGAAGACGAAGAACTCCACGCCGGCATCGCCATAGTCCTTGCAGAAGCGCGTGTGGTTGGCCGCGCCTTCGTCGCCGAACTGGCTCACTGCCGGCAGCGCCGCGTGATGGGCGAAATGCCGCTCGTCGTTGAACATCGCCGCCAGCACGCGGCTGGTGGTGGGATGCTCGATGGATCGGTGGAACTTGCAGTTCAGGTTGGCCGCGGTGAAATGCACGCGGCCATCGGCGGTGTCGGCACTCGGGCTGACCGTGGCGGCATTGGCGGTCCACATGCTCGACGCCGAGCTGCAGGCGGCGAGGAGAGGCATCGCTTCCTTCGCCGCGCGGCGGATCACCTCCTCGTCGCTGCCGGAGAAGCCCAGGCTACGCAGCGCAGCGGTATCCGGGCGGGCTTGCGGAGCGAGTACCCCCTGCTTGAAACCCATCTCCATCAGCGCCTTCATCTTCGCCAGGCCCTGCTTCGCCGCTTCCTTCGGGTTGGACACCGCCTGGCTGTTGCTTTGCGAAGCGACATTGCCGTAGGACAGGCCGCCGTAGTTGTGGGTCGGGCCGACCAGGCCGTCGAAATTCACTTCATGGGCATTCATAGGCTGATCCCGGGAGTCAGGGTGGCAGGAAGGGACACGCTGGGGCTTTCCAGCGAGGCGACCGGATAGGCGCAGTAATCGGCGGCGTAGTAGGCGCTCGGCCGGTGGTTGCCGGACGCGCCGATACCGCCGAACGGCGCGCTGCTGGCGGCGCCGGTGAGCTGCTTGTTCCAGTTGACGATGCCGGCGCGGCTTTCCACGAGGAACTGCTCGAAACGCTCGCGGGAATCCGACAGCAACCCGGCGGCCAGGCCGTACTGGGTGGCGTTGGCTTCACGGATCGCCGCAGCGAAATCGGAGTAGCGGATCACTTGCAACAGCGGCCCGAAGAACTCTTCGTCCGGTCGCTCGGCCACCGCGCTGACGTCGAGGATGCCCGGGGTCAGCAGGGCGGCGCCGTCGATCGGCTGGGTCATCGCCAGCAGCGGCTGTGCGCCCTTGCCGATCAAATGCTCCTGGGCCTTGAGCAGGTGCTCGGCGGCGCTCAGCGAAATCACCGCGCCCATGAACGGCGCCGGCTGTTCGTCGAAGCGACCGACCCGCAGGGTAGCGCTGACCGCCACCAGGCGCGCCAGCAGTGCGTCGCCCCAGGCGCCCTGCGGCACCAGCAGGCGGCGGGCGCAGGTGCAACGCTGGCCGGCGGAGATGAAGGCGGACTGGATGATGGTGTAGACGGCGGCGTCGAGGTCGGCGACCTCCTCCACCACCAGCGGGTTGTTGCCGCCCATCTCCAGCGCCAGGATTTTCTGCGGCTGGCCGCCAAACTGGCTGTGCAGCAGGTTGCCGGTGCGACTGGACCCGGTGAAGAACAGACCGTCGAGCCCACGGTGGGCGGCCAGCGCGACGCCGGTTTCGCGACCGCCCTGGACCAGGTTGAGCACGCCGGCCGGCAGGCCGGCCTGGATCCAGGCCTTGAGCGTCAGCTCGGCGACCTTCGGGGTCAGCTCGCTGGGCTTGAACACCACGCAGTTACCGGCCAGCAGCGCCGGGACGATATGCCCGTTGGGCAGGTGGCCGGGGAAATTGTAGGGACCGAATACCGCCACCACGCCATGCGGCTTGTGCCGTAGCACGGCGGTAGCGTCGGCCAGCGGACCGGATTTCTCGCCGGTGCGCTCGCGGAACGCCTGCACCGAGATCGCCACCTTGCTGACCATGCTGGTCACTTCGGTGGCCGACTCCCACAGCGGCTTGCCGGTTTCCTCACCGATCACTCGGGCCAGCTCGTCGGCGCGGGACTTGAGGGTCGCAGCGAAGCGCTCGAGCAACTCGATGCGCTGCTCCAGCGGGCGCCGCGCCCAGGCCGGGAAGGCCTCGCGGGCGGCGCGCACGGCAGCGTCGACCTGGGTGGCGTCAGCGCCGCGCCCGGACCAGACCACGCCCTGGCCAACCGGGTCGAGGGACTCCAGGGTCTCGCCCTGGCCCGCCAGCCACTGGCCGGCAATGTAATGGGTACTCATCATCGACTCCTCGGGCGCCCTCGCCGGGACGCCTCCATCAGGCTTTCAACCGCGCTTCTGCGCCGACAGCGGCACCGCGCGTACCGAGGCGCCGGCCGACAGGCGCAGGCGCTTGGCAGTCAGCGGATCGACCACCAGGGTGCCGGCGGCGGCCCGCGCCGGCGCGGCGGTGATGCGACAGTCTTCGCGCTTGCGGTTGTGGATCAGGTAGGGCTCGGCGTCGTCGCCGGGAGTGCCCACCGCCAGCACCAGGTTCTGGCTCTCGGCGATGGCGCGGATCTTGTCGGTCTCGGCCTCGATCGCCGGGCCGGCGTCGAAGATGTCGACGTAGCCCTGGTAGCTGAAGCCCTCGGCCTTGAGCATGGCCAGCGCCGGCTCGGTGTTCGGATGGACGCGGCCGATCACCCCGCGCGCCTCCTCGGAGAGGAAGCAGGTATAGAGCGGGAACTTCGGCATCAGCTCGGCGATGAAGGCCTTGTTGCCGACCCCGGTGAGGTAGTCGGCCTGGGAGAATTCCATCTTGAAGAAGTGCCGGCCGAGGCTTTCCCAGAATGGCGAACGCCCCTCCTCGTCGGACATGCCGCGCATCTCGGCGATCAGCTTGTCGCCGAACAGGTGGCGGAATTCGGCGATGAACAGGAAGCGCGCGCGCGACAGCAGCTTGCCGTTGAGGCCGCTGCGGTGGTCGGCGTGGAGGAACAGCGAGCACAGCTCGGAATTGCCGGTCAGGTCGTTGGCCAGGAACAGCGTGGGGATCTCGCGATGGATGTTGAGTTCCTGCGAGGCGCTCACGGTGAGGCCGACCCGGTAGTTGTACCAGGGTTCGCGAAGCCCCACCGCTCCGGCGATGGCGGAGATGCCGACGACCTTGCCGGCGTCGTCCTCGAGGACGAACAGGTAGTCGGCGTCGCCGCGTTCGGCCTCGCCGCGGAAGGCCTTCTCGGCCCAGCTGACGCGATGCTGCAGGCGCTGCTCGTTGGCCGGCAGGGTGGTCAGGCCGGTGCCGGTGCTGCGCGCCAGCTCGATCAGGGCCGGCAGGTCGGCGCTGGTAACAGGACGTACGATCATGACTGGCTCCTTCAGACCGCTACCAGGCGCACGCTGGCGCCTTCGCCGACGCCCAGGGCCTCGGCGGCTTCAACACTCAGGGCCACCGGCTTGCCGGGCGCCCAGTCCAGGTCCAGCACGACCGCGCGGAAGTCCTGCAACTGGCCGTTGGTGACCAGGTATGGACGCCCGCTCTTCGGCGCCTCGCCGATCTTCACCGGAACCACCCGGCTCTGGGCGATCGAGCGAATCCCCGAGGTACGCGCGTGCAGGGTCGGGCCGCCATCGAAGATGTCGATGTAGTTGTCGGTCTCGAAGCCTTCGCGCATCAGGATATCGAAGGTGATCTGCGCTCGCGGGTGGACCTGGCCCATGGACTCCTGGGCGGCATCCGGCAACAGTGGCACATAGATCGGATAGTGCGGCATCAGTTCGGCGAGGAAGGTGCGGCTCTTCAGCCCGGAGAGCTTTTCCGCCTCGATGTAGTTCAGGTCGAAGAAGTTGCGCCCGACCGCGTTCCAGAACGGCGATTCGCCCTGCTCGTCGCTGTAGCCGACGATCTCCACCACCACCGCGTCGGCGAAGCGCTCCGGATGGCTGGCCATGAACAGCAGGCGACCGCGCGAGTTGAGTTCGGCGTAGACGCTCTGCACCAGGTCGCGCTGTACGTAGAAACTGGTCAGCAGACTGTTGCCGGTAAGGTCGTGGCACAGCGAGAGGACATGGATCTTGTTGTGGATCGACAGCGAGCGCGAGGCGTGCACGAAGGTTTCGTTGCGGAAGCTGTAGAACGGTTCCGAGAACCCGGCCGAGGCGACGATCGCCGAGCAGCCGACCAGCTCGCCGCTGGCGCTGTCCTCGAGGACGAAGAAATAGCTTTCCTCGCCGTTGTAGCTCACCTCCGCGGCGAACGAGGCCTCGGAAGCGAGGATCTTGTCGCGCAGGCGTTCGGCGTCATCCGGCAAGGACGTGACGCCTACCGGGCTGTCCGCCGCCAGACGCTGCACCTGTGGCAGGTCGGCCGCTTGGGCGGGGCGCATCACCAACATGGCGTCACTCCTTTCTCAGACAACGATGATTGCCGCATCCATGCGCGGGACCGCGGCACCTTCCTGTGCCACGGTTTCGAACGTCCAGCAGGGAAGATCCCGCGCCACGCACGGCGGCACGGTTCCCGGCTCCGGCGCGGGCCGCTCCGGGATGTCGCATCGGGTGCCCCGGCCTGCGCCGGGGCCCCGTGGGTTCGCTCAGCCGCGGACCAGCTTGGCCACGGCGCGCTCGAAGCGCTCCAGGCCTTCGTCGATCTCGGCGTCGTCGATCACCAGGCTCGGCGCGAAGCGCACCACGTCCGGGCTGGCCTGGAGCACCATGACCGCCTCTTTCTCGGCGGCGTTGAGCACATCCCTGGCCTTGCCCTTCCACTCGTCGGTCAGCGCCGCACCGATCAGCAGGCCCATGCCGCGGATCTCGTCGAAGATGCCGTACTCCTGGCCGATCTTCTGCAGGCGGGACTTGAAGCGCTCATGCTTGGCCTTCACGCCATCCAGCACTTCCGGGGTATTGATCACGTCCAGCGCCGCCTCGGCCACCGCCGAGGCCAGCGGGTTGCCGCCGTAGGTGGTGCCGTGGGTGCCGACCGAAAGGTGCTTGGCGATCTCGCCGGTGGTCAGCATCGCACCGATAGGGAAGCCGCCGCCCAGGCTCTTGGCACTGGAGAGGATGTCCGGGACCACGCCGTAGTGCATGTAGGCGAACAGCTCGCCGACCCGGCCCATGCCGCTCTGGACCTCGTCGAAGACCAGCAGCGCGTTGTGCTCGTCGCACAGCTTGCGCGCCCCTTCCAGGTAGGCCTGCTGCGCCGGCAGCACGCCGCCCTCGCCCTGGATCGGTTCCAGCACCACGGCGCAGGTCTTGTCGGAGATCGCCGCCTTCAGCGCTTCCAGGTCGTTGTAGGGAACGTGGGTGATACCCTCGAACTTGGGCCCGAAGCCATCGGAATACTTGGGCTGGCCGCCGACGTTGACGGTGAACAGGGTGCGCCCGTGGAAGCTGTTGCTGGCGGCGATGATCTCGTACTTCTGCGGGCCGTAGACATCGTTGGCGTAGCGGCGAGCCAGCTTGAAGGCCGCCTCGTTGGCCTCGGCGCCGGAGTTGGCGAGGAACACCCGCTCGGCGAAGGTGGCGTCCACCAGCTTGCGCGCCAGGCGCAGGGCCGGCTCGTTGGTGAAGACGTTGGAAACGTGCCAGATGCGCTGGGCCTGCTCGGTGAGCGCCTTGACCAGCGCCGGATGCGCGTGGCCCAGGGAGGTCACGGCGATGCCGCCGGCGAAATCGATCAGTTCGCGGCCGCTCTGGTCCCAGACGCGCGATCCCTCGCCTCGCACCGGGATGAAGGCGGCGGGGGCGTAGTTGGGGACCATATACCGGTCGAAATCGGCACGTTCTACCTGCGCATGGGGAGCGGACATCGGTGTTTCTCCTGCCTGAAGGCGGCTATCGATGAAAGGATTGTAGGGATTGGGACCGGGCCGGCATTGCCGCCATGCGACAACTTGTTATAGCGCCAACCCGGGAATTTCCGCGGCTTTCGGAAATGCGACAGAAAGCATCGGGAAGGCGCAGTGTAAACGCGCGATGCACTCGGGTGCATACTTCTTCTACGCCGCCCCGCGGGCGGGAACAGCAGGGAAACAAGCCATGCCCATCGAGGGAATCGACTACCGTCTCGTCTTCGCCTCCGACGTCAATCCGCGCGACGGCCTCGGCCTGGAGTGCTGGCGCGGCGAACAGCCGCTGTTCGAGGTCTTTCGCGACGACGCCGGCCGGCGTTTCGTGGTCAACCTGTTCGCCAGCGACGTTCCGCTGGAACTGCTGGAGGCGATCATTCCGACGGCCCGTCGCGAACTCGGCGACTTCCCGAGGCGATCCGCCTCCCGGGGCGTCGCAAAGCCCGGCTGAAACCGCCGCGCCGTTGGCGATCAGCCGCGTTCGACGGGAGTGAAGGTCGTCTCGAAGGCGCTGCCGCCGCGCCGCTGGTTGCGGTCCTCGCGCGGAGTGACGCCGAAGAAGTTGCGGTAGGCGCTGGAGAAATGCGGCCCGGAAGAGAAACCGCAGGACAGGCCGATCTGGATGATCGACTTGCTGGTCTGCATCAGCATCTGCCGCGCGCGGTTCAGGCGCAGCTCCAGGTAGTACTGGCTGGGTACGCGGTTCAGGTATTGCTTGAAGATCCGTTCCAACTGGCGCCGCGAAACACACACATGCTGGGCGATCTCGTCGGTGGTCAGTGGCTCCTCGATATTGGCTTCCATCAGCAGTACCGCCTGGGTCAGCTTCGGATGGCTGGAGCCGAGGCGATTCTTCAGCGGGATGCGCTGGCGCTCGTTGCCTTCGCGAATGCGCTCCACCACCAGCTCTTCCGAGACCGCGCCGGCCAGTTCAGCGCCATGGTCGCGGGACAGCAGCGCCAGCAGCAGGTCGAGTACCGCCATGCCGCCGCAGGCGGTCATGCGGTCGCGATCCCACTCGAACAGGTGGTTGGTGGCGATGACCTTGGGGAAGCGCTCGGTGAAGTCATCGTGCCAACGCCAGTGCACCGCGGCGCGATAACCGTCGAGCAGGCCGAGCTGGGCCAGCGGGTAGATGCCGGCGGACAGCGCGCCGATCGCCGCTCCCGAACGCGCCAGTTGCTTGAGCGCCAGGCCCAGCGCTGGCGACACCGCCGCCGGCGCCTCGTCGGCGACCAGGAACAGCCGCGAGCATTGCTCCAGCCTGCCGTTCCAGGCCGTTCCCGGCAGGCGCCAGCCCTCCTCTTCGGCCGGCGCTTCGGCGAGCAGGAACAGCGGCTCGTAGAGCGCCTCGGGGTGCAACCGCCGGGCCGCCCGCAGGGCTTCCTCGGCAAGCGATAGCGTCAGCGCGCGGGTGGCGGGCCAGAGGAGGAAACCGATGCGTTGGGGTTGGGCAGTCATGGGAGCAGCTTAGCCGGCCTCTGCGATGAATGTTACTTGAGGCTGCCGGAGAGGAACTGCTTGAGGCGGTCCGACTGCGGGTTGGCGAGGACTTCCTTCGGGCAGCCGTGTTCCTCGACCAGGCCCTTGTGCAGGAACACCAACTGGTTCGACACCTCGCGGGCGAAACCCATCTCGTGGGTCACCACCACCATGGTGCGGCCTTCCTGGGCCAGGTCCTGCATGACCTTCAGCACTTCGCCCACCAGCTCGGGGTCGAGCGCCGAGGTCGGCTCGTCGAACAGCATCACTTCCGGCTCCACCGCCAGCGCCCGGGCGATCGCCACGCGCTGCTGCTCGCCGCCGCTCATGTGCGCCGGGTAGGCGTCCTTGCGGTGCGCCACGCCGACCTTGGCCAGGTAGTGCTCGGCCTTCTCGATGGCTTCCTTCTTCGACACGCCGAGCACATGCACGGGCGCCTCGATGACGTTCTCCAGAGCGCTCATGTGCGACCACAGGTTGAAATGCTGGAACACCATCGACAGGCGCGAGCGCATACGCTGCAACTGGCGAGAGTCGGCGGCCTTCAGCGCGCCGTCGCGGCCGGGCACCAGCTTCAGCTCCTCGCCGTTGAGCAGGATCTTGCCGGCGTGCGGCTGTTCCAGCAGGTTGATGCAGCGCAGGAAGGTGCTCTTGCCGGAACCGCTCGAGCCGATGATGCTGATCACGTCGCCCGCTTTCGCCGCCAGCGAGACGCCCTTGAGCACCTCGTGGCTACCGTAGCGCTTGTGCAGGTCTTGGACTTCCAGTTTGTACATGTGTGTGTTCTCGGCTAATCAGTCGCTGAGCAAGCGTCCCTGACGGATCGGTTGACGACCGGCCACCTTGGCCAGCCAGAGTCCCGGCTGCGCGTAGCGCATCCGTTCGATGGCGAAAAGCACGCCGGAAACCCCGGCGCACACGGTGCTGGCACGGTCGGCCAGGGGATCGATGACCTGGAACAGCGGTTCGCCCGCCTCCACCCATTCGCCCGGCCGGCGCAGGAAACTCACCACGCCGGTATGCGGCGCGTGGACGTATTCGGTGCCTTCGAAGGGCAAGCCTTCGCAGCAGGCTTCGGGCGCCGCCGGCCATTCGCCCTCGACGAAGCCCTGCTCGGCGAGGAAGGCCAGGATCGCCGCGGCGTTGGCCTCGGCCTGCTGCGCCGTGGTATCGGCCTGGCCGCCGAGTTCGACGGTGGTCGCCAGGCAGGCCAGCGGCAGCTCGGCGCGCGGATACAGGCGCGACAGGCGCAGCCACGGCACCGAGCAGGCCTCGTCGAAGGAACCGCCGCCGGACTCCTCGGCGAGCAGCCCGACAGCGGCGCCCAGGCGTGCGGCCAGGGAGGCGAAGGTGGGCCATTGTTGCGGCAGGGTATAGAGATGGATGGCGGCCTCGAAGTCGCAATGCAGGTCGAGCACCAGGTCGGCGTCGCAGGCGTGGCGATAGAGCACGCGCTGCATGCCCTCCAGTTCCGAGGTCGCCGGCGGCAGGGCGTCCAGCGCCGCGCGCAGGGCCTGGCGGACCAGCGCGACATTGGCCGCCGGATCGCTGCCGAGACGCTCGCCGACGCTGTCGATCACCGCGTCCAGCAGGTCGGGGAAATCGCGATTGAAGTTGCGCCCGCTGCTCATTTCGAAGCGCCCCTGGTGCAGCGCCTGGATCATCTGCCCGAGACCGACCGGATTGGCCACCGGCACCAGCTCGACGGTGCCGCGCAGGCGGCCTTCCGCCTCCAGCAGGCGCAACCGCTGCTTCAGCTCCCAGGCGGTGCGCATGCCCGGCAGCTCGTCGGCGTGCAGGCTGGACTGGATGTAGACCTTGCGCGCGCCGCAGCCGAAGCGGAACACGCTCAGGCGCTTCTCGCTTCCCAGGGTGCTCCACGGCAGCAGGTGGTCGATACGCTCCATGCGGTCCTCCGGATCAGGATTTGCGCGGCGCCAGGTAGGCCAGCCAGCGGCGCTCGGCAAGCTTGAACAGGCGCACCAGGATGAAGGTCAGGCACAGGTAGAACAGGCCAGCGGTGATGAACGCCTCGAACGGCAGGTAGTACTGCGAGTAGACGGTCCGCGCGGCGCCGGTGATGTCCACCAGGGTGA
This sequence comes from Pseudomonas aeruginosa, assembly GCF_001457615.1. GTDB lineage: Bacteria > Pseudomonadota > Gammaproteobacteria > Pseudomonadales > Pseudomonadaceae > Pseudomonas > Pseudomonas aeruginosa. The sequence goes on from NZ_LN831024.1 coordinate 4,545,180, forward strand.
CGATGGACGCCAGGCTGGTGGTCTGCAGCATCATGATCACTTCGTTGCTGTACTGCGGCAGGGCGCGCCGCAGTGCCGACGGCAGGAGGATGCGGCGGTACATCTTCAGGCGCGACATGCCCATCGCCTTGGCCGCCTCGATCTCGCCATGGGGCGTGGCCTTCAGGCTACCGGCGAGGATCTCGGCGGTATAGGCGCTGGTGTTGATGGCGAACGCCAGGCAGGCGCAGAAGGAGGCGTTCGACAACCAGGGCCACAGCGCGCTCTCGCGCACCGCGTCGAACTGCGCCAGGCCGTAGTAGATCAGGAACAGCTGGACCAGCATCGGCGTGCCGCGGATCACGTAGGTGTAGAGCCAGGCCGGGAAGTTCACCAGCGGCTGCTTGGAGACCCGCATCAGCGCCAGCGGCACCGCCAGCAGCAGGCCGATCAGCAGGGAGATCGAGAGCAGCTTGAGGGTGACCAGCAGGCCGTCGAAATAGAGCGGAAGGCTGTCCCAGATGACGGAGAAATCGAAGATCACGATAGGGCCCCTTGACTCACAGTTCCGCGGTTTTCACGCCGACCGAATAGCGGCGTTCGAGCAGGCGCAGCAACAGCAGCGACACGCTGGTCACCAGCAGGTACAGGCCGGCCACGGCGAGGTAGTAGGTGAACGGCTCGCGGGTCGCATCGGAGGCCTGCTTGGCCTTGAACATCATGTCCTGCAGGCCGACCACGGAAATCAGCGCGGTGGCCTTGACCAGCACCAGCCAGTTGTTGGTGAAGCCGGGGATCGCCAGGCGGATCATCTGCGGCACCTGGATGCGGAAGAACACCTGGCGGTGGCTCATGCCGTAGGCGTAGCCGGCCTCGCCCTGCCCCTTGGGAATCGCCATGAAGGCGCCGCGGAAGGTCTCCGAGAGATAGGCGCCGAAGATGAAGCCGAGGGTGCCGACGCCGGACACGAAGGGATTCAGGTCGATGTAGTCGTCGTAGCCGAGTTGCGGGGCGACCCAGTTCAGCAGGCCCTGGCCGCCGTAGAAGATCAGCAGGATCAGCACCAGGTCGGGGATGCCGCGCACTACCGTGGCGTACAGGTCGCCGCACCAGGCCAGCCAGCGCACCGGCGACAGGCGGAAGGCCGCGCCCAGCAGGCCGAGGACGATGGCCAGGAGCATGGAAAGCAGGGCCAGCTGGAGAGTCAGCCAGGCGCCATCGACGATGGTCGCACCGTAGCCAGTGATCATCAAAACGGTACCTCTATGCAGCTAATGCAGCGCTAAAGCAGTGGCGTCCAGTCAATAAAAAAGTGGCACAAACAGCGCGAGGCGTCGCGGACGTTTGTGCCACCTCTGACGGATAGCGTCAGTTCGAACCGTAGACGTCGAAGCTGAAGTACTTGTCCTGGATCTGCTTGTACTTGCCGTTGGCGCGCAGCGCGTCGATGGCCGCGTTGAACTTGCCGGCCAGCTCGCTATCGCCCTTGCGCACGGCGATGCCGACGCCTTCGCCGAAGTACTTGGCATCGGTCAGTTGCGGACCGACGAAGGCGTAGCCCTTGCCGGCATCGGTCTTGAGGAAGCCGTCCTCGAGGTTCACCGAGTCGGCGACCACCGCGTCGAGGCGACCGGCCACCAGGTCCATGTTGGCTTCCTGCTGGGAGTTGTAGCGCACCACTTCGACGCCGGCCGGGGTCAGTTCGGCGGAGGCGTAGCGGTCGGCGGTACTGCCACGCAGCACGCCGGCCTTCTTGCCCTTCAGGTCGGCCTTGGGATCGTTGAGGCTGGCGCCTTCCTTCATCACGAAGCGCGCCGGGGTGTTGTAGTACTTGTTGGTGAAGTCGACCGAACGCTTGCGCTCGTCGGTGATGGTCATCGACGAGAGGATCGCATCGATCTTGCGCACCTTGAGTGCCGGGATCAGGCCGTCGAACTCCTGCTCGACCCACTTGCACTGCACCTTCATCTCTTCGCAGAGGGCATTGCCGATATCCACGTCGAAGCCTGCCAACTGGCCGTCCGGGGTCTTCAGCGAGAACGGCGGGTAGGCCGCCTCGATGCCGATGCGCACCGGCTTGTCGGCGGCGAAAGTGGGCAGGGAGAGCACGGACAGCGCCAGGGCGCCGAGAAGTGCGAGCTTCTTCATCTGGAACTCCTTCGAAGGGGATGGCATCGATTGGCAGGAGAAATAGAACCTTGCCCAGGCTGCCGACGGATATGCGTGATCACCGGCTCTTGCGCATGGCGCCTTCTCGTGGACAGGGCGCCAGCTGGGGTGAGCGGCATTCTAGCGACAGGCCGAAAGTGGTTATTTCTTCAATGCGACAACTAATTATAAAAGCACCGAAGAGGGCATTCGGCGATATTGACAGGCAGCGACATTTGTGCCCGGAAAGCGCGAAGTGTAATCAATGAGTAAAGCAAATCTCAAGCCATAAATTGCCAATTCCTTCTCCTTCAATGGCTTGGCCGCTACGACTCGCCTCGACTGCTACCCCGTGTCGCACCTTGGCTGTGCGTGGCGTTTCCTCTCGCCCCAATTATGCGCAGGCGCGCATCACCGAAGTGTTACCGCCGCCCCATTCCCGGCGCGAGCCCATTCGAAACGCCCTCCTCCTCGGCCCGCGCCAAATGAAAGACCCCGCGCGGCTCGCACCGCGCGGGGTCGTTTCGGATCAGGCGGAAGTCAGGCGGCCTGCATCGAGCGATGGGTCTCGATCAGGTGCTGGACCACGCCCGGGTCGGCAAGGGTGGAGATGTCGCCGAGGGTGTCGTACTCGGCCGCGGCGATCTTGCGCAGGATGCGCCGCATGATCTTGCCCGAACGGGTCTTCGGCAGTCCCGGCGCCCACTGGATCACATCCGGCGTGGCGATCGGACCGATCTCGCGGCGAACCCATTGCTTCAGCTCCTGGCGCAGCGCCTCGCTCGGCTCGACCCCGGAGTTGAGGGTGACGTAGACATAGATGCCCTGCCCCTTGATGTCGTGCTGCATGCCGACCACCGCCGCCTCGGCGACCTTCGGGTGGGCGACCATCGCGCTTTCCACCTCGGCGGTGCCCATGCGGTGGCCGGAGACGTTGAGCACGTCGTCGACCCGCCCGGTGATCCAGTAGTAGCCGTCCTCGTCGCGGCGCGCGCCGTCGCCGGTGAAGTACATGCCCTTGAAGGTCTTGAAGTAGGTGTCGACGAAGCGGTCATGGTCGCCGAACAGGGTCCGCGCCTGGCCCGGCCAGGAGTCGAGGATCACCAGGTTGCCCTCGGCGGCGCCCTCGATCAGGTTGCCGAGGTTGTCCACCAGCGCCGGGACCACGCCGAAGAACGGCTTGGCCGCGGAGCCCGGCTTCATCGCATGGGCGCCCGGCAACGGGGTCATCAGGCAGGCGCCGGTCTCGGTCTGCCACCAGGTGTCGACGATCGGGCAGCGCGACTGGCCGACGGTCTCGTAGTACCACTGCCAGGCTTCCGGGTTGATCGGCTCGCCCACCGAACCGAGCAGACGCAGGCTGGAACCGTCGGCACCGGCCACCGCCGCCTTGCCTTCGGCCATCATCGCGCGGATCGCGGTCGGCGCGGTGTAGAGGATGTTGACCTTGTGCTTGTCGATGATTTTCGCCACGCGGGTCACGTCGGGGTAGTTCGGCACGCCCTCGAACAGAATGGTGGTGGCACCGTTGGCCAACGGGCCATAGACGATGTAGGTGTGGCCGGTGACCCAGCCGATGTCGGCGGTGCACCAGTAGACTTCGCCCGGACGGTAGTCGAAGACCCGCTCGTGGGTCAGCGAGGCGTACACCAGGTAGCCGCCGGTGGTATGCAGCACGCCCTTCGGCTTGCCGGTGGAGCCGGAGGTGTAGAGGATGAACAGCGGGTCCTCGGCGCCCATTTCCTTGGGTGCGCAAGTGCTGCCGGCAACCTTCATCAGGTCGTCGTACCAGACGTCGCGGTGCTGGTTCCACTTGATCTCCGCACCGGTACGCTTGCAGACGATGATCTTCTGCACGCTGGAGGTTTCCGGGTTGGTCAGGGCGTCGTCGACATTGGCCTTCAGCGGAGTGCGCTTGCCGCCGCGCACGCCTTCGTCGGCGGTGATCACCACCTTCGACTTGCAATCGATGATGCGTCCTGCCAGGGCCTCGGGGGAGAAGCCGCCGAAGACCACCGAGTGGATCGCGCCGATGCGGGTGCAGGCGAGCATGGCGACCACGGCCTCGGGGATCATCGGCATGTAGATGGTCACTACGTCGCCGCGGTGCACGTCCTGCCCGCGCAGGGCGTTGGCGAACTTGCAGACCTGCTCGTGGAGCTGGCGGTAGGTGATTTCCTGGTGGTCGGCGGGATCGTCGCCTTCCCAGATGATCGCCACCTGGTCGCCGCGTTCGGCGAGGTGACGGTCGAGGCAGTTGTGCGACACGTTGAGGGTGCCGTCGGCGAACCACTTGATGTCCACGTGATGGTCGTCGAAGGAGGTCTGCTTGACCTTCTCGAACGGCTTGATCCAGTCGATCCGCTGGGCCTGCTCGCGCCAGAAGCCGTCGGGGTTGACGACGGACTGCTGGTACATCGTCTTGTAGGTGGCTTCGTCGGTGAAGGTCCGTGCCACCGCTTCTGGGTGCACGGGGTACAGGGATGCCGCAGACATGGCTTTAACCTCGGTACGTGAGTGTTGTTTTTGTTGTGCCCAGTTGTAGCGAGCGCACACCCCACGAACCATACGACCATGGTCTTACCACTGCGCGACAGCGCCGATCGTAGCTATAAGCCGCGCCGATCGTAGCCTTGCGCCGGGCGGCGGAGCGCGTCCCGCGCCCCGCCGCCGCGACCTCAACTCATGCCCAGCAGGCCCGGCAGCCACAGCGAGATCAACGGCACGTAGGTCACCAGGATCAGGAACAGCAGCAGAATCATCAGCCACGGCAGCGCCGCGCGGATGGTCGCCCCCAGCGGCATGCCAGTGACCGCCGAAGTGACGAACAGGTTGAGGCCGACCGGCGGGTGTACCAGGCCGATCTCCATGTTCACCACCATGACGATGCCCAGGTGGATCGGATCGATGCCCAGCCTCATGGCGATGGGGAAGAAGATCGGCGCCAGGATCAGCACGATCGCCGAGGGCTCCATGAAGCTGCCGGCGACCAGTAGCACCACGTTGACCATCAGCAGGAAGCCGATCGGGGTCAGGCCTTCCTGCACCACCCATTCGGTGATCTGCTGGGGGATCTGCTCGGTGGTCAACACATGGGCGAAGAGCATGGCGTTGGCGATGATGAACATCAGCATGATGCTCAGCCGCCCCGACTCCAGCAGCACCTTGGGACAGTCGCGCAGGCGCATGTCCTTGTACACGAACAGCGCGACGAAGGCCGAATACACCGCCGCCACCGCCGCCGCCTCGGTGGGGGTGAACAGCCCGGAATAGATGCCGCCGAGGATGATCACCAGCAGCAACAGGCCCCAGCCTGCACGGCGTGCGGCGGCCAGCCACTCGCGGAAGCTGGCGCGCGGCTGCGCCGGCAGCTTCTTGACCCGTGCGACGATGTAGATCACCACCATCAGGATCACCCCGAGCAACAACCCCGGAACCACCCCGGCGACGAACAGCTTGCCCACCGAGGTCTCGGTGGCGGCGGCGTAGACCACCATCACGATCGATGGCGGGATGAGGATACCCAGGGTCCCGGCGTTGCAGATGATCCCCGCGCCGAAGGCGCGCGGATAGCCGGAGCGGACCATGCCGGCCACGGCGATCGAGCCGACCGCCGCCACCGTCGCCGGCGACGAACCGGACAGCGCGGCGAACAGCATGCAGGCGAGCACCGCAGCGATCGCCAGGCCGCCGCGGATATGCCCGACGCAGGCATTGGCGAAGTCGATCAGGCGCCGCGCCACGCCACCGGTGGTCATGAACGCGCCGGAGAGCAGGAAGAACGGGATCGCCAGCAGGGTGTAGGCCTCGGAGGTCTCGAACAGCTTGATCGCCAGCGAGCGCACCGAATCCGGGCTGAACAGCAGGATCGTCAGGGCGCCGGACAGCCCCAGGGAGATGGCGATGGGCACGCCGATGAACATGAACAGGAACAGCAGCAGGAACAGGATCAGCACGGTCATGGACGGTTCTCCCCGGCCTCTTCGCCGGCCAGTTTGGAGGCCTCGGCGGCCTCGTCGGCGAGGCCCAGCCCGAGCTGGCGACCGCGCAACAGGTTGACGAGGATTTCCAGGTAGCGCAGCAGCACCAGGCCGAAGCCGACCGGCACCACCACCGCGATGTAGGCCTGGAGGATGCCGAAGTGGTCGAGGTCCTCGGCGCCGATGCCGGCGACCAACAGGGTCTTCACCCAGTCGTAGCTGGCGACCATGAACAGCCCGGCGTAGCCCAGGCAGCAGAGGCAGGCGAGTATCCCGATCAGGCGCTGCAAGGGACGCGGCGCCAGGCGCACCAGGGCATCCACCCCGAGGTGGCCGGCGGTGCGTACGCCGTAGGCGATGCCGAGGAAGATCAGCCAGCCGAACAGCGCCTTGGTCAGCGCGTTGCTCCAGGACATATCCTGGGCTACCCCGAGGATCGCGTCGCCCATCGAGTACAGCGGAGCCCGCAGTGTCGGCAGGCGGTCGCCGAGGTCGTAGAACAGGGTGAAGACGTTGGTCATCACCACATAGAGGAAGGTCACCAGCGTCATCGCCGCCAGCAGGAAGGCGATAGCGCCCTCCTCGAAGCGGTTCCAGACGCGCACGAGTCGATTCATCGCAGCGTTCTCCACAATGCCCCGCCCGGCCGGGCGGGGCCGGACGGGTCAATCGGGACGGTTGGAAGCTTCGGCGGCCTGGAGCAGATCGGCACCGACATTGCCGCGGAATTTCTGCCATACCGGCTGCATCGCCTGGCGCCAGTCGGCGCGCTGCCGCGGGCTCAGGGTATGGATCTCGCTGGCGCCACTGGCGAGGATGCGCTGGCGGGCGTCGCGGTTGAGGCGCTCGGCCTCGAGGTTCACCTGCACGGTGACCTCGTCCATGATCCGCTGCAGTTCTTCGCGGATGTCCGCCGGAAGGCCATTCCAGAACTTCGCGTTGGTGATCACCATGTAGTCCACCAGGCCGTGGTTGGACTCGGTGAAATACTTCTGTACCTCGTTGACCTTCTGGCTCTCGTAGTTCGACCAGGTGTTCTCGGTGCCATTCACCACGCCGGTCTGCAAGCCCTGGTAGACCTCGGCGAAGGACATCTTCCGGGAGATCGCGCGGAGCTGGCGGAACTGCTCGTTGAGCACGTCGGACGCCTGCACGCGGAATTTCAGCCCGCGCGCGTCTTCCGGCTCCAGCAACGGGCGATTGGCGGAGAGCTGCTTCATCCCGTTGTGCCAGTAGGCCAGGCCGAGGATGCCCTTGCCCTGCATGCTGGTCAGCAAGGCGCGCCCCTGCGGGCTGCGCTGGAAGCGGTCGACCGCCTGGATGTCGTCGAAGAGGAACGGCAGGTCGAAGATCTGCACCTTGCGCGTGTACTGCTCGAACTTGGCCAGGGACGGCGCCAGCATCTGCACGTCGCCCAGCAGCAGCGCCTCCATTTCCTTGCCGTCGCCGAACAGCGACGAGTTGGGATAGACGTCTACCTCGACCCGGCCGCCCAGGCGCTGTTCGACGAGTTTCTTGAACAGCAGCGCGCCCTGGCCTTTGGGCGTGTTTTCCGCGACCACGTGGGAGAACTTGATGACGATCGGCTGCGCGGCATTCGCCAGGCAGGAGCCACCGATCGCCAGGGCGCACAACAGCGCCCGTACCATCGTCTTGAACATTTCGTGACCTCAGATTGTTGTTGTGCTTTCGAGGTATCGACGAGCCTGACGCAGCCGGCGCGTTCGGAGAATTCGCCATTGCTCAAGCCCGCGTTCGCGTCTGTCGAACGCGTTCAGCCGCCCTCCCCGGCCCGCTCCAGCAGGCGTCGCGCGCGTCCCAGCACCGGCGCGTCGACCATCTCGCCGTCGACCACGAAGACGCCGGCACCGGAGGCGCCGGCCTCTGCCACCCGACGCGCCCACTCCAGTTCCGCGGGACTCGGCATCAATGTCTGGTGGATCGGCTCGACCTGGCTCGGATGGATGCACAGCAACCCGCCGAAGCCCATGTCGCGAGCGAAGCGCACTGCCTCGACCAGTCCGGCACGGTTCTGGATCGCCGGATAGACGCCGTCCAGCGGCGGCGCCAGGCCTGCCAGGCGCGATTGCAGGAGCAGTGCGTAACGGGCGTGACCGAGAATCTGTTCGGCTGCGTTGCTGCCGCTGTTGAGATCGAGGTCCAGGGCCAGGTCGAGGCTGCCGAAGGACAGCCGCTCGACCCCCGCGGCGGCGGCGATCTCGCCTAGCGCGGCAAGGCCGCGGGCACTCTCGACGATGGGCCAGACCGGCTTGCCGCTGGCCACGGCGGCGTGGCGCACCTGGGCGGCGCTCTCCACTTTCGGCAGGAGCAGGCCGATCACTCCGGCGTGGTCGCGGCACAGCGCCAGGTCGTCGGCATGCCCGGGATGCTCCGCCGCGTTGATCCGCACCAGCACCCGGGCTTCCGGCGTATCGACGAGGAAACGCCGGAGATTGGCCCGCGCCTCGACCTTCAGCCCCTCTTCCACCGCATCCTCGAGGTCGACGATGACCCGGTCGGCGCCGCTGGCAAGGGCCTTGGGGATCCGCTCCGGGCGGGTCGCCGGGACGAACAGCGCGCTGCGCACGATCTGTCGGTTCATGTCCGTCTCCTCATACCGTTCCGGTCGCGCGCAGGCGCTGGATATCGGCCGCGGTACAGCCCAGTTCGGCAAGCAGTGCGTCGCTGTCGCCGCCCAGCGCCGGCACCGCATCCATGCGCGGAACGAAGGCGCTGCTGCTGGCCGGCGGCAACAACGCCGGCAGGCGCCCGGCCGGGCTGTCGATGGAGGTCCAGCGTTGCCGCGCCTGTAACTGCGGGTGCGCCCAGACCCCGGCCATGTCGTTGACGTGGGCGTTGGCGATCTGCGCCTGTTCCAGGCGCGCCACCACCTCGGCGGCCGGCAAGGCGGCGAAGGCTTCGACGATCAGCGCACGCAGCTCTTCGCGGTTGGCCGAGCGCTTGAAGTTCGCCGAGAAGCGTTCGTCGTCGGCCAGCTCCGGGCGGCGCAGGACCTTGTCGCAGAAGGCCCGCCACTCGCGCTCGTTCTGCAGGCCGAGCATCACTGTGCCGCCGTCGCCGGCGGGGAATGGCCCATAGGGGTAGATGGTCGAGTGCGAAGCGCCGGCGCGCGGCGGCGGCGGCGCGTCCTGGTAGGCGTAGTACATCGGGTAGCCCATCCACTCCACCAGGCTCTCCAGCATCGACACGTCGATGCGGCTGCCCTCGCCGGTGCGCTCGCGCAGCAGCAGGGCCGAAAGGATGCTGCTGTAGGCGTACATGCCGGCGGCGATATCGGCGATCGAACAGCCGGCCTTGGCCATCTCGTTCGGCCCGGCGCCGCCGGTCACCGAAAGGAAGCCGCCCTCGCTCTGGATCAGCAGGTCGTAGGCCTTCTTCTTCTCGTAGGGACCGCCTTCGCCGTAGCCGGAGATATCGCAGACGATCAGTCGCGGGAAGCGCTCGCGCAACGCCTCGTAGGACAGGCCCAGGCGCGCGGCGGCGCCCGGCGCGAGGTTCTGCACCAGCACGTCGGCGCCGGCCAGCAGCTTCTCCAGCAACGGCAGCGCCTCGGCCTGCTTGAGATCGAGGCTGAGGCTCTGCTTGGAACGATTGGTCCAGACGAAGTGCGACGACAGGCCGTTGACCCGCTCGTCGTAACCGCGGGCGAAATCGCCGACGCCGGGGCGTTCGATCTTGATCACCCGCGCGCCGAGATCGGCCAGTTGGCGGGTGCAGAACGGCGCGGCGATGGCGTGCTCCAGGCTGACCACGGTGATGCCGTCGAGCGGGCGCGGTCGGTGGGATTGTGTCATGGGTCGGACTCCCTGCCCTCGTCCGTCGAAGACGAGGTGCGGCTGGTTCGGTTGATCAGATCAGCGGCGCTACGGAAGGCGCCTGGCGCAGGCCCCAGGCGCGCTGGATGAGGATTTCCGCCTCGGCGTCGGTGGCCGCGCCGGAGAACGCCAGCAGGCGGCGGAACTTATCGGCCAGTTCGTCGCGGCTGAGGGTATTGCCGGGATCGCCCTTGGGTTCGTCGATGGCGGCGGTATGGCGCCGCCCCTGGCGATCGAGCACTTCGACCCGCCCGAGCCAGCGCTGCGGATAGGCGGCGTCGACCTCCGGGTCCAGGCGCATCTCGACCCGCTCGCGGAACGCTGCGACCCGCGGGTCGCTCAGCGCATGCCGATGGAACTCGCCGAGGCCGGCCTTGCCGTACACGGCGATCAGGCCCAGCACGGTGCCCATGGAGAACTTCGCCTGGTGCACGGTCTGCGGCTCGACCACCCGGCCGAGCACGTCGATGGCGCCCTGGTGGACCCGCGCGGTGACCGCGGCGATCTGCGAGTGATCGAGCCCTTCGCGCTGCATCAGCGCCAGCAGCGCGTCGGCCGCGGGATGGGTATGGCGGCACGAGGCGTGGAACTTGAACGAGGTTTCCAGCAACGCCCAGCGGCTGCCGAGGCGATCCACCAGGCGCTCGGGGTCGGCGTCGCTGGACATCCCGGCGGCCATCCCCTGCTCGCCTTCGAGGATGTGTCGCGCGCCGCTCAGGCCGTCGGCGGTGAGATAGGCGGCGAGCAGCCCGTCGGCGGCGGCCTTGGCGGTATGCAACTGCTTGGAATCGGCGGCGTCGCGGAGGAACTCCCAGAGCCCGGCGGCCTGGGTTCCGGCGCTGCCGAGCAGGTCGACGAAGCGCTCGCGGTCGAAGTCCATCAGCTTGCCCACCGCCACTGCCGCGGCGAGGGTGCCGACCGTGGCAGTGGTATGGAACACCCGGTAGTGGGAACGGCCGAGGAATTCGCCGATGCGGATGCCGGCCTCGTAGCCGGCCACCGCCGCGAGGATCAGCTCGGCGCCGCTGCGGCCGAGGTCCTGGGCCGCGGCCAGGGCAGCAGGGAAGACCACCGCCGCGGGGTGCAGCACCGAGCTGTTGTGCAGGTCGTCCTGCTCCACCACGTGGGAAGCCGCGCCGTTCACCAGGGCGGCGAAATACGGCGAGCTGCGCCGCCGGCTGGGCAGGATCTGCGCGCTACCGTCGGCCGGGCCCATGCGTTCGGCGTAGCGCTCGAACAATGGGATCGGATGCTGGCCCTTGCCGGCCAGCGCCGAGCCGAGCCAGTCGAGGAACAATTCTTCCATCCGCGCCAACACCGCCGGCGGCAGGTCCTGGTAGCGCAGGCCGGCGAGAAAGCCGGCGAGTTGCTGGGTGTAGTCGGTCATGACCAACGCTCTCTTGTAGTTGTCCCGAGGCACGCGGCCTACAGCGGGTTGCTCAGTTCGATCAGGTTCAGGTCGGGGTCGCGCAGGTACAGCGAGAGGATCGGCCCGCCGGCGCCGGTGCGCTGCACCGGGCCCTCGAGGATTTCCACGGCCTGCTGGCGCAGTTGCTCGGCCACCGCCTCGAGTGGCGTGGCGACGATGAAACAGAGGTCGGCGGACCCTGGCGTAGGTCGCTCGGCCTTGGGTTCGAATTCGCCCCCGGCCTGGTGCAGGTTGATCTTCTGCGCACCGAAGGCGAGGGCCTTGCGACCCGCGCCGAAGGTAACGGCGCGCATGCCCAGCACGCGTGTGTAGAAATCGATGCTGGCGTCGATGTCGCGGACGGTGAGCACCAGGTGGTCGAGACGGTCGATCTGCATGGGCGGCTCCCGCTTCAGAACGAGCGCGGCAGTTCGAGCAGGTGCTCGGCCACGTAGGACAGGATCAGGTTGGTGGAGATCGGCGCCACCTGGTACAGGCGGGTCTCGCGGAACTTGCGCTCGACGTCGTACTCGCAGGCGAAGCCGAAGCCGCCGTGGGTCTGCAGGCAGGCGTTGGCCGCCTCCCAGGAAGCTTTCGCCGCCAGGTACTTGGCCATGTTCGCGCTGGCCCCGGCGTTGAGCCCGGCGTCGTACTCCTGGCAGGCGCGCCAGCGCATCAGGTCGGCGGCCTCCACTTCGATGTGCGCCTCGGCGATGGGGAACTGCACGCCCTGGTTCTGCCCTATCGGCCGGCCGAAGACCACGCGGTCGCGGGCATAGTGGCTGGCCTTGTCGATGAACCAGCGGCCGTCGCCGATGCATTCGGCGGCGATCAGGGTGCGCTCGGCATTGAGGCCGTCGAGGATGTAGCGGAAGCCCTTGCCTTCCTCGCCGATCAGGCTATCGGCGGGGATCTCCAGGTTGTCGAAGAACAGCTCGTTGGTCTCGTGGTTGACCATGTTGGCGATCGGCTGCACGGTCAGGCCCTTGCCGATGGCCTCGCGCAGGTCGACGAGGAAGATCGACATGCCTTCGGACTTGCGCTTCACCTCGGCCAGCGGCGTGGTGCGCGCCAGCAGGATCATCAGGTCGGAGTGCTGGATCCGCGAGATCCACACCTTCTGCCCGTTGATCACATAGCGGTCGCCCTTGCGCACGGCGGTGGTCTTGATCTTGGTGGTATCGGTGCCGGTGGTCGGCTCGGTCACCCCCATCGACTGCAGGCGCAGCTCGCCGCTGGCCAGCTTCGGCAGGTAGAAGCGCTTCTGCGCCTCGCTGCCGTTACGCAGCAACGTGAACATGTTGTACATCTGCCCGTGCACGGTGCCGGAGTTGCCGCCGCAGCGGTTGACTTCCTCCAGGATCACCGAGGCCTCGGCCAGGCCCAGACCGGAACCGCCGTACTCCTCCGGGATCATCGCCGAGAGCCAGCCGGCGTCGGTCAGGGCCTTGACGAAGGCCTCGGGAAAACCGCGCTGCTCATCGATGCGGCGCCAGTAGGCGGCGTCGAATTCGGCGCAGAGGGCACGTACGCCCTCGCGGATCGCGTTCAGCTCTTCGCTGTTCGGATTCATCGGTGACTCCTCGATTCTTGTCGTTGGATGGGCGCTGGGGCCCTTTCAGTCGAATTCCACGTCGCCGCGCTGGGCCAGGCCGGCGCCATTGCCGACCCATACCTCGGCCTTGCCGGCAGCGAGCAGGCGGCCGCCGACCTCGAACGGCTCGGGACAGATCAGCGGGCGCAGGCCGCGATAGGCGAAGCGACGCAGGCGCGCCTGCGGATTGGCCCGGCAGAACGCGCGCAGGGCCAGGGTGGCGATCAGCGGACCGTGCACCACCAGGCCCGGATAGCCTTCGGCATCGGTGACATAGGGCCAGTCGTAGTGAATGCGGTGGCCGTTGAAAGTCACCGCCGAGTAGCGGAACAGCAACACCGGATCGGGCTCCAGCGCCTCGCGCCAGTCGCCCTCGGGCAAGGCCTCGGTACCGCCGAGCTTGGGCGGGGTCGGTTCGCGGTAGACGATGTCGTGCTCTTCGCTCAGCGCCAGTTGGCCGTCCTGGCGGTAGTCGTGGCGCAGGGTGACGAACAGCAGCGCGCCGCTGCGACCGTGCTTCTCCTCGACCCGGAGGATGGTCGAGGTGCGGCTGGCCTCGCCGCCGACCCGCAGCGGCTGGTGGAACTCCAGGCGCCCGCCGGCCCACATGCGGTTGCGATCGTCCGCCGGCGGCAGGAAACCGCCGCGCGCCGGGTGGCCGTCGACGCCGAGGCCGGCGGCCTCCACCGGGTCCTGGAAGAACGCCCAGTGCCAGAGCGGCGGCAGCGCTTCGCCGTGGGCCGGGGTCGGCTCGCCGAAGGTGGCGGCGATGCGCTTGACCAGGTTGCGGCTCAATTGATCGTGGGTTTCTTCCTGGCGACCGATCCAGGGGGCGAAAGCGGACTCACTCATGCGTGGCTTCCCATGACCTAGGGGGTGATGGGAGGAGAATGATAGGATGCTAGCGTTTTGAGAATTTGCAATTACGCAATGGCGCGTTCGGATTTGCCGAACGCCATGGAGTGCCCATGCATTTCGATCTCGCCGACCTGCGCCTGTTCATCCATATCGCCGAGTCGCCCAGCCTGACCCAGGGCGCGCGCCGCGCCTTCCTTTCCCCGGCCGCCGCCAGCGCGCGGGTCAAGGCGCTCGAAGGCCAGCTTGGCAGCCGCCTGCTGTATCGCGACAGCCGCGGCGTCGAACTGACCCCGGCGGGCCAGCGCCTGCTACAGCACGCGCGGCTGATCATGCGCCAGGTGGAATACCTGAAGAGCGAGTTCACCGAGTACGGCAGCGACGCCGCCGGGCATATCCGCATCTTCGCCAATACCACCGCGGTCACCGAATTCCTTCCGGAAATCCTCGCCGGCTTCCTCGCCGCTCGTCCCGGGGTCACCGTCGACCTGCAGGAACGCCTCAGCCGCGACATTGTCCGCGGCGTGCTGGACGGCTCCACCGACCTCGGCATCATCGCCGGGCCGGTGGCGGCCACCGGCCTGCAGGTCCTGCATTTCAGCACCGACCGCCTGGTGATGGCGGTGCCCCAGGGCCATCCGCTGGCCGGACAGGCCAGGGTACGCCTGCGCGACACCCTGCAGTTCCAGCATATCGGCCTGCCCGAGGGCACCACCCTGCACGCCTTCCTGTACGAACGGGTGGAGCAGATGGGCGAGCAGCTATCGCTGCGCATCCAGGTCTCCAGCTTCGAGGCGATCTGCCGGATGATCGAGGGCGGCGTCGGCATCGGCGTGATCCCGCAGTCCGCCGCGCGCCGCCACAGCCGGACGATGAAGCTGGCGACCATCGAACTCGACGAGCCCTGGGCGATCCGCGAGCGCAGCCTGCTGGTACGCGACCTGGAAGCACTGCCGAGTTGCCTGCGGGCGTTGATCGAGGAGTTGCAGAGGGTGGGAGACAGCCTGTAGGGCGGATAACGCCCCTGGCGTTATCCGCGGGGCTCCGGAGAATCGGCGGACAACCGCCAGGCGGTTATCCGCCCTACGACTCCCGACAAGCCGGGGTGCGATCGTCGCGAAGGGCGCCGCCCACCACTCCCGCTCAGTTCGCCAACCCACCGCTCTCCGCCAGGCTGCGCTCGTCCGCGGCGAGCATCGCCGGCATGTGCTCGCGGAGGAACTCGACCCAGGTGCGGATCTTCGCATCCAGGTACTGCCGCGAGGGGTAGAGGGCGTAGACGTTGAGATGGAACAGGCTATAGCGCGGCAACACCCGCACCAGGCTGCCGTCCTTCAGGCCGTTGACCGCCGCGTACACCGGCAGCGCGCCGATACCCATGCCGGAGACCACCGCCTCGGTCATGGCGTCGGCGGTGTTGACCTGGAAATGCGTCTGGTTGATGCAGGCCAGTTCCTGGCCGTCGGGCCCGTCGAACAGCCAGCGGTCCAGCGACATCACCGAGTTCACCAGGCGCAGGCAACGGTGCGCGGACAGCTCCGCCGGCAGCTTGGGGAAGCCATGCGCGGCAATGTAGCCCGGCGAGGCGCATAGGATGCTGTAGGTCTGGCCGATGCACTTGGAGACGAAACCGGAGTCCGGCAGCTCGGGGGCGATCACCACGGAAATGTCGTAGCCCTCGTCGAGAATGTCGGTGATCCGGTTGGCCAGGGTCAGGTCGAAGCCAACCTCCGGGTAGGTCTCGCAATATTGCGAGATGGCCTTGATCAGGTAGTGCTGGCCGATGCCGGTCATCGCGTGGACCTTCAGCGTGCCCGACGGCCGCGCATGGGCGTCGCCCGCCTCGGCCTCGGCCTCCTCGATGTAGGCGAGTATCTGCTGGGCGCGCATCAGGTAGCGCTGCCCGGCTTCGGTCAGCGCGATGCGCCGGGTGGTGCGATGCAGCAGGCGGGTCTGCAGGTGGGCCTCCAGCTTGGCCACCGCACGGGAGACATAGGCGGTCGTCAGGTCCAGGCGCTGGGCGGCGGCAGTGAAACTGCCGGTCTCCGCGACGCTGACGAACGCGCGCATATTGAACAGGATATCCATCACGGCCCTCTAGGCTCTGACGCTTATGGCGCGTCTCTTTTCCACGCAACCCGGAGGACACCCCAAGGCGGCGCAGATTCTGTCACGAGTCAACCCACCTATTATTGCCTTTTGTGACAAAAATTTTTCACCTATCCGAGCTCTTATCCGCAAGCGCGGGCGCTCCTAGAATTCCCAGCCGTTTCGGCCTCCCCTCGCCGTCGTTCAGGATTCGCAGCAGTGCCCCGCGCCACCCGGAAAGGTCTCCCCCTGGTTCCACCGGCTCCCCTCGCGTTCTTTCCCAGCCCCGACGAATTGCGCCGCGCCCTGCTCGAATGGGCGCGTAGCGACGGCGTCGCCTGGGTCTTCGTGTTCAAGGCCCTGCTCACCGCCAGCCTCGCCCTGTGGCTGGCCTATCGCCTGGAGCTGCCGCAGCCGAGCACGGTGCTGGTGACGGTCTTCATCGTCATGCAGACGCAGAGCGGGCAGGTCCTAGCCAAGAGCTTCTACCGCATCGTCGGAACCCTGATCGGCCTCAGCGTGATGGTCACTCTGATCGCCCTGTTCGCCCAGGAGCGCGTGCTGTTCCTCGCCTGCCTGGCGCTCTGGGTCGGCCTGTGCACCGCCGGCGCCGCGCGCTACCGCGATTTCCGCGGCTACGCCTGCGTACTCGCCGGCTACACCGCGACCATGATCGGGATTCCAGCCACCGCGCACCCGGAAGGCGCCTTCATGGCGGCGCTGTGGCGGGTCCTGGAAATATCCCTGGGCATCCTCTGCACCGGTACCGTCAGCGCCATCTTCCTGCCGCAGACCAGCGGCGCCGCCCTGCGCAACACACTCTACGGGCGCTTCCGCGACTTCGCCGGTTTCGCCGCCGAAGGCCTGCAGGGCAGCCTCGACGGCGAGCGCTTCGGCGAGCTCAGCGCGCGCTTCGTCGCCCAGTCCGTGGGCCTGGAAAACCTGCGCAGCGCCACTACTTTCGAAGATCCGCACATGCGCCTGCGCAGCGGCCGGCTGATTCGCCTGAACAACGAATTCATGGTCATGACCAGTCGCTTCCACGGCCTCCACCGCCTGCTCGAACGCCTGCGCGGGCGCGGGGCGCAGAATGTCCTGGAGGTCCTGGCGCCCTGCCTGGCGGAGCTTGCCGGGCTGCTCGCGCCGATTCGCGAACGGACGCCCACCGACGCCGACGCCGCGCGCCTGGCCGAACGCATCGAGGCCTACAAGCCGGAACTGATGCAGAACATCCGCCAGGCCCGCCAGCGCCTGGTGGAGCAGCGCCCCGGCGAGAACGACCTGCTGGATTTCAACACCGCTGCCGAACTGGCCTTCCGTTTCACCGACGACCTGCACAACTACGCCCTGACCCACGCTTCCCTGGCCGAACACCACCATGCCCGCGAGCAATGGAAGGAAAGCTTCGTCGCCCGCGCCAACCCGGTCGCCGCGCTGGTCGCCGGAGCGCGCAGCGCGCTGATGATCGGCCTGCTCGGCACGTTCTGGATCCAGACCTCCTGGCCCCACGGCGGCACCTTCGCCCTCACCGCGGTACTGATCTCGGCGCTCTCCTCGACCTCGCCGAATCCCGGCCGGTTGTCGCTGCAACTCACCCTCGGGACCCTCGCCGGGGCCTGCATCGGGCTGTTCGTGCTGCTCTACCTGCTACCCCACGTGGACGGTTTCCCGATGCTGCTCTGCTGCCTGCTGCCGGTCTTCGCGGTCGGCGCCCTGCTGCTCTGGCGGCCGCAGTGGAACGGCTACGGCGTCGGCCTACTGGTGTGGTTCTGCTTCGCCTCGCTGCCGGCCAACATGGCGCGCTACGACGCCCTGGCCTTCTTCAACGAATACCTGGCACTACTCTTGTCGATGGTCCTCGCCACGGTCGCCGCCATGGTGATCCTGCCGCCGAACCGGCCGTGGATGTGGAAGCGCCTGGAGCACGACCTGCGCGAGCGGGTGGTGTTCGCCATCAGCGGCAAGAGCAAGGGCCTGGTCTCCGGTTTCGAAAGCGGCACCCGCGACCTGCTGAACCAGGCCTACACCTTCTCCGCCGGCCGCCCGGACGTGCAACGCCGGTTGCTGGGCTGGATGTTCCTGGTGCTGGAGGTCGGCCAGGCGATCATTGAGCTGCGCCTCGAACAGCAACGCCTGCCCCAGGAGCCCTGCTACGCCGAACGCACCGCCTGGCGCCGGGCGATCCGCCTGATGGGCCGGGCGCTGATCCGGCTGTTCCTGCAACCCGGGCCGAGCAACCGCCAGCGCGCCCTGCACGCGGTGAACCAGGCGATCATGGCGGTACGGGCGGCGCCGGAGCCGCGCGCACCGCAGTTCGATACCTCGCCGCTGCGACGGGTGCTCAGCTACCTGCACTTCATTCGCAGCGCCCTGCTCGACCCGCAATCGCCCCTGGGCCAGGAAAGAAACCCGTGAGCCGGTCGCAAAGCCGCGGCGCAGAAGGCCACAGGGATATTGTTACCGATCCGTACAAGGTTCTTGTCTTGACTGAGTCTATATGTCGCAGCCTATCCCAACTTACAATAAACCCAACAGCCGAAGTTAACTCCCGTTGAACTTCGACTCCGCAACTTGATTGCAGACTTACTTACCCAGCCTTGTTTATCGAGTTGCCCCGGTGACCTGTCCGCCTGTCTTCCGACGGCAGATCGTACCCACTCAGAAACTACTCAGGTAAATAGTAATGAAGGCTTTCGCCCTGATGGCCCTGTTCGCCTGCTCGCCGCTGGTGATGGCGGCTGGCGCCCAGGATCAACCTGCCAGCCAGCAGGAAAACGCTGTTGAAGAATATGCCTATGGCATGCAACTGGATGTGGCTCGCGTTATATCTTCAACCGACACTTCCAATGCCTGCGGCATCGTTCCCGCACGCATGACCTACGAAGATTCGAACGGCCAGAAACATACCGTCGAATATCAGGTCTGGGGCAACGGCTGCACTGGCGGCTAAACTCTGCTCGACCTCCGAAGGATCGCGCCACGAGGGGCAGCTCGCCCATCCGGCGCGATCATTGTGTACTCGGCGGCGACAATCCCGCCCCTCGGCGAACATCCTGGCCGTCTTCCCCACGCCTCATCGTGCTGCCGCCCTTTCACAAGGGCCGACGCCTCCACCGTTTCTTTCCCAGCCTGCAACAAACCGGCAAGCATGCCGCTCAGCCCTCGCCTTGCCCCACGCCATGCTGGCGCAGCTTGTTCGCCGCCGTGGTATGCGAAACGCCGAGGCGCTTGCCCAACTGGCGGCTGCTCGGATGTTCGCGGAACAGGCGCTCCAGCACCGCCTTCTCGAAGCGCCCGACGATGGCGTCGAGGTCTCCTTCCAGGGAAAAATCCCCCAGCGGCTGCGGCGCGCCGTAGTCCGGCAGGCGGATGTGCTCGGCCTTGACCGTTCCCCCTTCGCACAGCGAAACCGCCTGGAACAGCACGTTTTCCAATTGCCGCACGTTGCCCGGCCAGTGGTAGCGTTCGAGACGTTCCAGCGCCTGCGCGGAAAGCTTCGGCAGGCCGCAGCCGATCTGCCGGCTGGCCTGGTCGAGGAAATGCTCGGCGAGCGGCGCCAGGCCATCCAGGCACTCGCGCAGCGGCGGGATGTGCAGCGAGAGCACATTGAGACGGTGATAGAGGTCCTGGCGGAATTCGCCCTTGGCGCAGAGTTCGGACAGGTCTACCTGGGTGGCGCAGATCACCCGCACGTCCAGGTACACCTCCTCGTCGCTGCCGACCCGGCGGAAACAGCCGTCCTGCAGGAAGCGCAACAGCTTGGCCTGCAGGCGCGGGCTCATCTCGCCGACGCCGTCGAGGAACAGCGTGCCGCCGGCGGTAAGCTCCAGCAGGCCGAGCTTGCCCTCCGGGCGGGCGCCCTCGAAGGCTCCCGGACCATAGCCGAACAGCTCGGTCTCGGCCATGGATTCCGGCAGGCCGGCGCAGTTCAACGCCATGAACGGCGACTGCCCGCGCGGGCTGGCCAGGTGGCAGGCGCGCGCCAGCAGCTCCTTGCCGGTGCCGGTCTCGCCCTCGATCAGCAGCGGCGCGTCCAGCGGCGCCATGCGCCGCGCCTCGCGGACCACCGCGGCCATTACCCGCGAACTCTGGAAGATACTGTCGAAGCCACGCAGCTCCTGCTTGCGCACATGGTAGATGCGCTCGCCGACGCGATCCGCGCGATGCAGGGTCAGCACCGCTCCAGCCAGCGCCTCGCTCTCGTCGTGCTCGGATTGCAGCGGCGCGATGTCGGCGAGGAACACGTCGCCCTTCACCTTCACCCGCAGCCCGTTGATCCGCGCCTTGTTGGCGCGCACCAGTTCGGGCAGGTCGAGGTCCTCCACATAGCGCGACAGCGGAATCCCCGGCACCTCGTCGACGCGCACGCCGAGCAACTGCGCGGCGGCACGGTTGGCGGCGACGATCTGCCCGCCCATGTCCACCGAGAGCACCGGGAAGTCCAGGGCGGCGAGCAGCGCGTTGAGTTCCAGGTGCCGGCGCTCGCTGGGCATCAGGCCGACGCGCTTGACCCCGAAGACCCCCGGCACCGCCTCCAGCTTGGGCCGCAACGACTGCAACTGGAGGTTGATCATGTTCGGACAGAGCAGGTAGATGGCGTTGCCCTGGTCGCCGCCGACTTCGCCGCGATTGACGTTGATGCCGTAGTCGACCAGCAGGTTGAGGATGTCGCGGAGGATGCCTACACGGTTCTGGCAGTGCACTTTGATACGCATGGCGTGGCCCGGTGTTGTCGTTCTGATGGGCTCGCGGCCGGTTTTTTAACTCCCGGCCGGAAATTTCCGTCAAGAATATGTGACAGTTAGACTCACCAGCAACAATGCCTGACCCAATGAACAGGCGACCCAGGCCAATTCGTAAGGAAAACTTTACGAAAACGCCGATTCCTCCCCGTTGCCCGGTCCCTATCCGGGGCTGCACGGACCGTCCCGACGCGGTATCGATAAGGCAACGACAACAACAAAGACCCCGCGGCCACAAGCCGCTCATGGAGTCCGTATGAAAACGACGCAGTACGTGGCCCGCCAGCCCGACGACAACGGTTTCATCCACTATCCGGAAACCGAGCACCAGGTCTGGAATACCCTGATCACCCGGCAACTGAAGGTGATCGAAGGCCGCGCCTGTCAGGAATACCTCGACGGCATCGAACAGCTCGGCCTGCCCCACGACCGGATCCCCCAGCTCGACGAGATCAACAGGGTTCTCCAGGCCACCACCGGCTGGCGCGTGGCGCGGGTTCCGGCGCTGATTCCGTTCCAGACCTTCTTCGAACTGCTGGCCAGCCAGCAATTCCCCGTCGCCACCTTCATCCGCACCCCGGAAGAACTGGACTACCTGCAGGAGCCGGACATCTTCCACGAGATCTTCGGCCACTGCCCACTGCTGACCAACCCCTGGTTCGCCGAGTTCACCCATACCTACGGCAAGCTCGGCCTCAAGGCGAGCAAGGAGGAACGCGTGTTCCTCGCCCGCCTGTACTGGATGACCATCGAGTTCGGCCTGGTCGAGACCGACCAGGGCAAGCGCATCTACGGCGGCGGCATCCTCTCCTCGCCGAAGGAGACCGTCTACAGCCTCTCCGACGAGCCGCTGCACCAGGCCTTCAATCCGCTGGAGGCGATGCGCACGCCCTACCGCATCGACATCCTGCAACCGCTCTATTTCGTCCTGCCCGACCTCAAGCGCCTGTTCCAACTGGCCCAGGAAGACATCATGGCGCTGGTCCACGAGGCCATGCGCCTGGGCCTGCACGCGCCGCTGTTCCCGCCCAAGCAGGCGGCCTGACGAGAAACGCCGCCGCCGCGGCTGACCCCGCGGCGGCCTTGTACTATGGTGGACGGGCACGGCCCGTCCGCCGCTCCCACATGCGACAACCAAGGACTCCCACCATGACCGCACTCACCCAAGCCCATTGCGAAGCCTGCCGCGCAGACGCCCCGCACGTCAGCGACGAAGAACTGCCCGTGCTGCTGCGGCAGATCCCGGATTGGAACATCGAAGTCCGCGACGGCATCATGCAACTGGAGAAGGTCTACCTGTTCAAGAACTTCAAGCATGCCCTGGCCTTCACCAATGCCGTCGGCGAGATATCCGAGGCCGAAGGCCACCATCCGGGCCTGCTGACCGAGTGGGGCAAAGTCACCGTGACCTGGTGGAGCCACTCGATCAAGGGCCTGCACCGCAACGACTTCATCATGGCGGCGCGCACCGACGAGGTAGCGAAAACCGCCGAGGGGCGCAAATGAGTCATTTCGCCAAGGTCGCCCGCGTACCGGGCGACCCGATCCTGGGCCTGCTCGACGCCTACCGCAACGATCCGCGCGCGGACAAGCTGGACCTCGGCGTCGGTGTCTACAAGGATGCCCAGGGCCTGACCCCGATCCTGCGCTCGGTGAAACTCGCCGAGCAGCGCCTGGTCGAGCAGGAAACCACCAAGAGCTACGTCGGCGGCCACGGCGATGCGCTGTTCGCCGCGCGCCTGGCGGAACTGGCGCTCGGCGCCGCCTCGCCGCTGTTGCTGGAGCAACGCGCCGACGCCACCCAGACGCCCGGCGGCACCGGCGCCTTGCGCCTGGCCGGCGACTTCATCGCCCATTGCCTGCCCGGCCGCGGCATCTGGCTGAGCGACCCGACCTGGCCGATCCACGAGACCCTGTTCGCCGCCGCCGGCCTGAAGGTTTCCCACTACCCCTACGTCAGCGCCGACAACCGCCTGGATGTCGAGGCGATGCTTGCTGGCCTGGAGCGCATTCCCCAGGGAGACGTGGTGCTGCTGCATGCCTGCTGCCACAACCCGACCGGTTTCGACCTGAGCCACGACGACTGGCGCAGGGTGCTCGACGTGGTGCGTCGCCGCGAGCTGCTGCCGCTGATCGACTTCGCCTACCAGGGCTTCGGCGACGGTCTCGAGGAAGACGCCTGGGCGGTACGCCTGTTCGCCGGCGAACTGCCGGAGGTGCTGATCACCAGTTCCTGCTCGAAGAACTTCGGCCTGTACCGCGACCGCGTCGGTGCGCTGATCGTCTGCGCGCAGAACGCCGAGAAGCTCACCGACCTGCGTAGCCAACTGGCCTTCCTCGCCCGAAACCTCTGGTCGACCCCGCCGGCGCATGGCGCCGAGGTGGTCGCGGCGATCCTCGGCGACAGCGAGTTGAAGGGACTCTGGCAGGAAGAGGTCGAAGGCATGCGCTCGCGCATCGCCAGCCTGCGCATCGGCCTGGTCGAAGCCCTGGCGCCGCACGGCCTGGCCGAGCGCTTCGCCCATGTCGGCGCGCAACGCGGGATGTTTTCCTATACCGGACTGAGCCCGCAGCAGGTCGCTCGGCTGCGCGACGAGCACGCCGTTTACCTGGTCTCCAGCGGCCGGGCCAACGTCGCCGGTCTCGACGCGCGCCGCCTCGACCGCCTGGCGCAAGCCATCGCCCAGGTCTGCGCGGACTGAACCCTCACGGTTACCCTGAGCCGGCTGTGATGGCCGGCTTTTTTTCGCCCCAGCGAATGCCGCGCACTCCCGCCGAGGCGGCGGATAACCGCGTTGCGGTTATTCGCCCTACCGCACCACGACCTTGTGGGCGTAGGGCGAATAACGCCACAGGCGTTATCCGCCGAACCTCTCTGAACCGGGCCAACCATAAGTCAGCACTTTCAAAGCCCTACGTGCTTTTCCTACAAAAGAGCATAAAATGCTCAATTATGGGCACCAGTTCACACTGCGCCCCACGGCCCCCACTTTCTCGTCTTAGTGAGCAACGCACGTGAGAAACCGTCTCCTGTCACTGGTCACCCTGTTCCTGTCCCTCAGCGTTGCCACCGCGGTATCCGCCTCCCCGCCGCCCAAGGCCGGGCTGCCGCTGCAACAGGAGCTGGCGTCGGGCAGCGCGCTGGTTACCGACCAGAACACCGGCAAGGTGCTCTACTCGCGCAACCCCGACCTGGTGGTGCCGATCGCCTCGATCACCAAGCTGATGACCGCCATGGTCGTGCTCGACTCGAAACTGCCGCTGGACGAGGTACTGCCGATCGCCATCAGCGAGACCAGCGAAATGCGCGGGGTGTTTTCCCGGGTGCGGGTCGGCAGCCAGATCAGCCGCCGGGACATGCTCCTGCTCGCCCTGATGTCCTCGGAGAACCGCGCCGCCGCCAGCCTCGCGCAGAACTATCCGGGCGGCAAGAACGCCTTCGTCAAGGCGATGAACGCCAAGGCTCACGCCCTGGGAATGAAGAACACCCGCTACGTCGAGCCGACCGGGCTGTCGCTGCACAACGTCTCCACCGCTCGCGACCTCACCCGCCTGCTGGTGGCCAGCCGGCAATATCCGCTGCTCAGTCAGTGGAGCACCACTCCGGAGAAGACCGTGGCCTTCCGCCACCCCAACTACACCCTGGGCTTCCGCAACACCAACCACCTGATCAACAACAAGACCTGGAACATCCAGTTGACCAAGACCGGCTTCACCAACGAAGCAGGCCACTGCCTGGTGATGCGTACCACGATCAACCGCAATCCGGTCAATCTGGTGGTGCTGGACGCCTTCGGCAAGTACACCCACTTCGCCGACGCCACGCGCCTGCGACGCTGGCTGGAAACCGGCCAGGTCACTGCGATCCCGGCCGCGGCCAAGGCCTATCGCCTGCAACGCGACCGCGAGCGCGGCCTCGGCCAGCCGGTGGCCCAGGCCGTACGCTGATCCGTCGCGAAGACCGGCCGGCTCAGAAATCCACCTTGCCGCGCCCGGCCTTCACCGCGCCGCGCTTGGCCTTGCCGTCCAGCCGGCGCTTCTGCGAGCCGCGCGTAGGCTTGGTCGGGCGGCGCGCCTTCTGCACCTTGGCCACGCTGCGGATCAACTCCGCCAGGCGCTCCAGGGCATCCTCGCGGTTCTGCTCCTGGGTCCGGTACTGCTGGGCCTTGATCACCACCACGCCGTCGCCGCTGATGCGCTGGTCGTTCAGTGCCAGCAGACGCTCCTTGTAGAACGGCGGCAACGACGAGGCCTGGATGTCGAAGCGCAGGTGCACCGCGCTGGAGACCTTGTTGACGTTCTGCCCGCCGGCGCCCTGGGCGCGAATGGCATTCAGCTCGATCTCATGGTCGGGCAGGTGGACGGCATTGGAGATGATCAGCATGGGGCGGCACGGTGGACCAACGGGCTGCCAGCATAACCCCTTTGCCGAGCGGAGAAGCAGGCCAAAAGAAACCCGGCCGCGGCCGGGTTCCTTCATTTCGGCTAAGGCGCCAGGTCGAACTCAACGCTCCTTGCAGGCGACCCCGTCGGTGGGCTCGCCGCCCTTCCAGTCGCCGTAGAGGGTGGCTTCCTCGCCCTTGGTCCACCAGATGTACTGGCCGGCGGCGTACTTGGCGCCGGAGGCGGAAATCACATTGCTGAAGACCAGCGTCGAGTTGTCGCTGACCGGCACCACGGCGAGGCTGTTGTCGCCCTTGTTCAGGTACTGCACGGTGAACTTGCGACCGTTCTCGCACTTGTAGTCGACGCTGCGGGTATCCAGCTTGGCATCCCCCGGCAGGGCCAGGTAATCGACCTGGGCGGTCTGCTTGTCGTCGTCGCTGCCGCCGCAGGCGACCAGGACCACGGGAACGGCAGCCAGAAGCAGCCAGAGCGCTTTTTTCATGGAAATCCCTCTAACGAGAAAAAATGGCGCTGCCACTGTAGGAATTCGGCACCTGCCGCGTCAACGACAGGCGCCCCTAGAAAAAGTCTTGTGGGCCGCCGGGACACGCAAAGGAGCGCTCCTCTCTCCTCTGCGCGCCGGCGCCCCATCGATCACTCGGTGACCGGCTTCACCGCAGGCCCGGCGTCGGCCGCGGGGCTCCCTTGAGTCGGTAGCAGGCCCACATCACCAGCAGCCAGACCGGGATGGCATAGACCGAGACCTGGATGCCGGGGATCAGCAACATGACGCCGAGGATGAACACCACGAAGGCCATGCACAGGTAGTTGCCGTACGGATACCAGAACGCGCGGAAGTGCGTGCGGGTGCCCTGGCGGTCCATCTGCGCGCGGAACTTCAGGTGCGCCATGCTGATCATCGCCCAGTTGATCACCAGCGCCGCCACCACCAGCGACATCAGCAGCTCCAGCGCCTGGTGCGGGATCACATAGTTCACCACCACCGCGAGGAAGGTCACCAGCGCCGATACCACCAGGGCGCGTACCGGTACGCCGCGCTTGTCGACCCTGGCCAGCGCGCGCGGGGCATCGCCCTGCTCGGCCAGGCCGAGAAGCATGCGGCCGTTGCAATAGGTGCCGCTGTTGTACACCGACAGTGCGGCGGTGAGCACCACGAAGTTCAGCAGGTGCGCGGCGGTGCCGCTGCCGATCATCGAGAAGATCTGCACGAACGGGCTGCCGCTGTAGGCATCGCCGGAAGCGTTGAGGGTCTGCAGCAGGCTGTCCCAGGGCGTCAGCGAGAGCAGCACGATCAGGGCGCCGATGTAGAAGATCAGGATGCGATAGATCACCTGGTTGATCGCCTTCGGGATCACCGTCCTCGGCTTGTCCGCCTCGGCCGCGGTGAAGCCGAGCATTTCCAGGCCACCGAAGGAGAACATGATGATCGCCATGGCCATCACCAGTCCGCTCGCTCCGTTGGGGAAGAAACCGCCGTGTGCCCAGAGGTTGCTCACCGAAGCCTGCGGACCGCCGCTGCCGCTGAACAGCAGGTAGCAGCCGAGCAGGATCATGCCGATGATCGCCACCACCTTGATGATCGCGAACCAGAACTCGGCTTCGCCGAAGGCCTTGACGTTGGCCAGGTTGATCGCGTTGACGACGACGAAGAACAACGCCGCCGTGGCCCAGGTCGGCACCTCCGGCCACCAGTAGTGGATGTACTTGCCGACCGCGGTCAGTTCCGACATCCCGACCAGGATGTACAGCACCCAGCAGTTCCAGCCGGAGAGGAAGCCGGCGAAGCCGCCCCAGTACTTGTGCGCGAAGTGGCTGAAGGAGCCGGCGACCGGCTCCTCGACGATCATCTCGCCGAGCTGGCGCATGATCATGAAAGCGATGAAGCCGGCGATGGCGTAGCCGAGGATCATCGACGGGCCCGCCGACTTGAGCACCCCGGCCGAGCCGAGGAACAGGCCGGTGCCGATGGCGCCGCCGAGGGCGATCAACTGGATGTGACGATTCTTCAGGCCGCGCTTGAGCTCGCCCGAATGCGGATGTTGGCCGTCCATTGAATTATCTCACGCAAGTGGAAATTTATTGTTGTCGGAGGCGAAACGGGGCCGTGCGGCTCAGGCGGCAGGCGCACGGCGGGCGCCATGCGGGGCGCGTGGCGGCGGGCGGTCGGCTGGGCGGAGGGAGGACTCACGGATCATGCGTCACCTGTTTGTTGTTGTACGTGACGTGAATGGGCCGCCAGGCTCGTGGCTCGGCGGTGCGGGCAAGGCTGGCGCGATCGGCGCCGCTGGAACGGAAACGCGGAGCGCAAGGAAAACCGCCAGCCCCGGAAGAGGCTGGCGGCAGCGGGATCAGATCACGCCGCGGCGAATCTGGTCTTCCTCGATGGACTCGAACAGGGCCTTGAAATTGCCCTCGCCGAAGCCCTGGTTGCCCTTGCGCTGGATGATCTCGAAGAAGATCGGGCCGATCACCGTGTCGGTGAAGATCTGCAGCAGGATGCCGTCGTCGCCCGGGGCGCCGTCGATCAGCAGGTTCAGTTCGCGCAGTTGCTCGAGCGGCTCGCCATGCCCGGCGACGCGGGTGTCGACCTTCTCGTAGTAGGTGTCCGGGGTCGACATGAACTTCACGCCGTTGTCGCGCAGCTTGCGCACGGTGGCATAGATGTCGTCGGTGGTCAGGGCGATGTGCTGGATGCCTTCGCCATGGTATTCGCGGATGAATTCCTCGATCTGCGAGGTATCGTCGGCCGACTCGTTGATCGGGATGCGGATCTTCCCGCAAGGTGCGGTCATGGCGCGGGAGAACAGGCCGGTGAGCTTGCCTTCGATGTCGAAGTAGCGAATCTCGCGGAAGTTGGCGATGCGCTCGTAGAAACCGGACCAGACGTCCATCTGGCCGCGCTTGACGTTGTGGGTCAGGTGGTCGATGTAGGTCAGGCCGACGGAGTTGTCGTTGGCGCTGCGGCCTTCGATGAACTCGAAGTCGACGTCATAGATGCTGCGGTCGCCGTAGCGGTCGACAAGATACAGCAGCGAACCGCCGATGCCTTCCAGGGAAGGGATGTTCAGCTCGCCGAAGTTGGCGTGGCTGCCCACCAGCTTGGCGCCCTGGGATTCGGCGTAGGCGGCGGCCTGGGAAGCGTTCTTCACCCGGAAGGCCATGGCGCAGGCGCTCGGGCCGTGCTTGAGGGCGAATTCATGGACATGCCCGGTCGGGCTGCCGTTGAGCACGATGTTGATATCGTTCTGCTGGAACAGGAAGACTTCCTTGGAACGATGCTTGGCGGTTTCGGTGAAGCCCATCATGTTGAACAGCTGGCGCAGCTGCTCGATGCCCTTGGCGTCGGGGGCGGTGAACTCGACGAATTCGAATCCGTCGGTACCGATGGGATTGTGCTGTTCGATCTTGGCCACGGCGTTCATCCGGCCTCCTCGTTGTTCTTGTTGAATGGACCGCCGCCGGTCCAGGCGGCCGACGACATGGGAGATGCCTTCATCTCACCCCGTGGCGGCGCGGCGGACAAGCCGTCGGCAGGGCCCGGCACAGGGCCTGGCGCAGGGTTTCTGGCAACTATTCCTTACGCGCCGGCGGCATGCATGGCGAACGCCCGGTCTTCGTAAAATTATCTTTACAGGGCGGTGCGAAAAGCTGCCAGCAGCGCTGTCACGGCTGCGCTGAAAGCCGGCGCTGCATGATCGGCGTCAAGCGGTTAACCTGCGTCTTTCCTCCGCGACGGCATTCCCATGGCACGACCCGCACCACCCGACCTGAGCGACAGCCGCCGGCCCCTGCGCGGCGTCGCCCGCAGCTATCCTGCCGGGCACCGCGTCGATGCCCACGAGCACGCCTGGGGCCAGGTGCTCTATGCGGTGTCCGGGATGATGTGGCTGGAGACGCCCGACGAGGCCCTGCCGGTCCCGCCGCAACGGGCGGTCTGGTTGCCTCCGGGCCTGCGCCATGCGGTGCGGGTCGCCTCCGAGTTGCAGATGCGCAACATCTACCTGAGCCCGGAACTCTCCCGCGGCCTGGAGGACCGCACCCTGGTGCTGGTGGTCGGCCCGCTGCTGCGCGAGCTGATCGTCAGCCTGGTGGAGCAGGAACGACAGAGCGACCCCCACTACTATCGGGCGCTGGCCGATCTCGCCGTGCTCGAACTCGGCCGCGCGCGCCGTTCCAGCCTACGCGTACCGCTGCCGGACGCCTCCGACAGGCGCCTGCTCGCGCTGTGCCAGGCGGTGATGGCCAATCCCTCCCTGGACATCGGCCTGGAGCGCCTGGCCGAAGACGCCGGGGCCAGCGTGCGGACCCTCTCGCGCCTGTTCCAGCGCAGCCTGGGCATGGGCTTCGCCGACTGGCGGCGGCAGGTGCAGCTGGCGACCGCCGCCGCCGCACTGATCGATGGCCGTCCGGTGGCAGGCATCGCCCATGCCCTGGGATATACGCCGAGCGCCTTCAGCGACATGTTCCGCCGCGAGCTGGGCGTCTCTCCCACCGAGTACAGGGCCGAGCATCACCAGCCGTTCCAGCCTTGACCGGTATTCGATAGCGATTGGCCGATAGATGTTTTTTCGGCCAACTAGACTGGCACCATCGTTCACCGTCCCTGTCAGCCGCCATGAACTACCTGATCTCCCTCGGCATCGGCCTGCTGGTCGGCGCGCTCTACGCCGTCCTCGACTTCCGCTCGCCGGCGCCCCCACCATCGCCTTGGTCGGCCTGCTTGGCATGCAGCTCGGCGAACAGCTTTTCCCCCTTGGCCGCGACCTGCTGCAGCAGTGGCTGCACTGATCGCCGCGACGACACGGAGCCCCCGATGAAAGCACTGCAATTCGACCGTACCGGCGACCTCGCCGCCCTCGAGCTGGTGGACATGCCCGACCCGCTTCCCGCCGCCGATGAGGTGCGGGTGGAAATCCGCGCTGCCGGGCTGAATCCGAGCGACGTGAAGAACGTCCTCGGCCGCTTCCCCTATACCACCCTGCCCCGGGTACCGGGCCGCGACTTCGCCGGGGTGGTGGTGGAGGGACCGAAGGCTCTGCTCGGCCAGGCGGTCTGGGGCACCGGGCGGGAGCCGGGATTCTTCCGCGACGGTAGCCACGCGCAGTTCCTGACCCTGCCGGCCGCCGGCGTCGCGCTCAAGCCGGAAAGCCTGAGCTTCGCCCAGGCCGCCAGTTGCGGGGTGCCCTACAGCACCGCCTGGGATGCCCTGCAACGCAGCCAGGTCAAGGCCGGCACCCGGCTCCTGGTAATCGGCGCCAACGGCGCGGTCGGCAAGGCCGCGCTGGCGCTGGCCAAGGCCCTGGGGGCCGAAGCGATCGGCGCGGTGCGGCGCGAGGAGCAACGCCAGGCGCTGGAAACGCAGGGCATCGCCGCGCTGCTGCTGGGCGAGCCGGCCGAACTGGCGGCACAGGTGGAAGGGATCTTCCCCGGCGGGGCCGAGGTGATCTTCGATACGACCGGTTTCTGGCTCGAGGCGGCGGTCCCGGCGCTGGCCGCCTTCGGTCGCCTGGCGATCATCGCCGCACCGGCCGACGGCCATGTGCGCCTGCCGGCGTTGAACCTGTACCGTCGCGGTGGCTCGGTGGTGGGGATCAACTCGCTGCTCTATGGCGTGGAAGCCTGCGCAGGCTTCCTCGACGCCTTCGGCAAGCTGTTCGACCAGGGCCGCCTGCCGCTGCCGGACGGGCTGCGGGAAGTCCCGCTGGAGCAGGGCGTTGAGCAGTACCGGGCGGTGAACGAAGGCACCTGCGAGAAGATCATCCTGGTGCCCTGAGGAGCGGGCGGAATCCCGGCGGAACACGCCGGGATTCCGCTGCGCGCAAGACTACTCCGCGCCGACCGCGAGCTTGCGGGCGCTGCGCGCCTCCTCCAGCTGCATGCAGCGCTCGAGGAACAGGTACATATAGTCGTAGCTCTTGCAGATCGCGTCGCGCAGTTGCCGGCGCAGCTCGGCGCAGGGATTGGTGCCGGCCAGGGTGCAGATGATCTCCAGCGCCTCCCAGGGGTGGGCATCGTCGTACTGGGCGTGGAGCTTGAGCCACTTCATGGCGCGCTTGCGGCCTTCCTTGGGGAAGGCGTTTTCGTAGACGCCGTTCGAACAGACCAGCGCCGACCACTCGCCGGTGACGCCTTCGATGGCGTAGTTGGTGGCGGCCATGGCCACCGCCAGTGAGTCGCTGGCGCAGGTGTGCCAGCACCAGTGGCTGAGCGCGTGCAGTTCGGCCGGCACGTCTTGCGCCTGGATCTCGGCCAGGCTCACGCCGTGGGCCTCGGCCCAGTGCAGCCAGTAGTCGGCGTGGTTGAGTTCGACCCGAATGTTGCGCATCAGCCAGCGGCGCGCCATGTCTTCGCCGGGATGGCGGGCGAAACGGGTCTTCAGCAGGTTCTGCGACATGTACAAGGGGAACTGCTCGACCACCGGCCAGCCGCCGATCAGGTACAGGCGCATCAGCGCCGGGCTCAGCTCGGCGTCGCGCATGCGCCGGTACAGCTCGTGACCGGAAACCCGGTCCTTGCTCGCCTGGCAGTCGACGATCAGTTGCTGCGCCCACTGCGGATAGCTTCCCGCCTCCTGCAAGGGGCCCGTACGGTCAAAGAACTCGCTCACACCCGTCTCCCTTCTCTTCTTGTCGGCAACGGCCTCATAGCAGCGAAACTACTCTTTCTTCGCCCCGCGGTCACCTACCGGAGGTTCTGTCCGAGGCTCGGCCACAGGCCCTGGGCATCCACTCCAGCCCCCGGAGGCTGGCGACTGAACGGCAGGGGCGCGCCGATGGCCAGGCCCTGGGCATAGTCGATGCCGATCTCGCGCAGCGCTTCCATGACTTCGACGGTCTCGACGAACTCCGCGATGGTACGTTTGCCCATCACGTGGCCGATATGGTTGATCACCTGGACCATGGCGCGATCGATGGGATCCTCGAGCATGTCCTTGACGAAGCTGCCATCGATCTTCAGGTAATCCACCGGCAGGTGCTTGAGGTAGATGAAGGACGACATGCCGGCGCAGAAATCGTCCAGGGAGAAACGACAGCCGGTGTCCTTGAGCTCGTTGATGAAGCGGATGGCGCTGGCCAGGTTGGCAACCGCCACGGTTTCGGTGACCTCGAAGCAGATCGTCTGCGGCGGAATGCGGTAACGGGCGAACAGCTCGGTGAGGAACTGCAGGAACGACTCGTCGCCGATGGTCGCGCCGGAGAGGTTGATGGCGCAGGTGCCGATCGGCTCGGCGCGAGGGTCCTGGGCGCGCTCGACAAGGGTGCGGAAGGCATTCTCCACCACCCAGCGATCGATCAGCGTCATCAGGCCGTAGCGCTCGGCGGCGGGTATGAAGCTCAGCGGCGGCACCAGGCGCCCGCCCTCGTCGCGCAGGCGCAGCAGCAGTTCGACGTGCAAGCCCTCCTCCGCGCCTTCGCCCAGCGGCACGATGGGCTGGGCATAGAGGCTGAAGCGGTCTTCCTCCAGCGCCAGGTGGATGCGCTGGACCCAGGTCATCTCGCCGAAGCGCATCGACAGTTCGACGTCGTCCTGATGGAACACCTGGACCCGATTGCGCCCCTTTTCCTTGGCCATGTAGCAGGCCATGTCGGCGGAGCGCAGTGCCTCCTCGAGGGTCGAGATACCCGGCAGCAGGTGCACCAGGCCGACGCTGACGGTGCAGTTGAACGGCTGCCCGCTCCAGGTGAAGTGCAGGTCCTGGACCGTCTTGCGCAGATGGTCGGCGATCTCCACGGCTTTTTCCGCCGGGCAGTTCTCCAGCAGGATGCCGAACTCGTCGCCGCCCAGCCGCGCCAGCGTGTCGCCCTCGCGCAAGCCTTGTTGCAGCAGGGTGCAGACCTGGCGCAGCAGTTCGTCGCCGGCGGCGTGGCCGCAGGTGTCGTTGACCAGTTTGAACTGGTCCAGGTCGAGGAACATCAGGGCGTGCCGCCCGCTGTTGCGCTCCAGGCGTTCCAGCGCTATCTGCAGGCGATACTCGAACTCGCGGCGGTTGGTCAGCCCGGTCAACGCATCGTGGGTCGCCTGCCAGGACAGGCGCGCCATATACTGGCGCTCGCGGGTCATGTCGTGAAGCACCAGGACCACCCCGGTGATCTCGCCGCCGCGATGGATCGGCGCGCCCACCAGGGTCACCGGCACGCTGC
This sequence comes from Pseudomonas aeruginosa, assembly GCF_001457615.1. Lineage (GTDB taxonomy): Bacteria > Pseudomonadota > Gammaproteobacteria > Pseudomonadales > Pseudomonadaceae > Pseudomonas > Pseudomonas aeruginosa. The sequence goes on from NZ_LN831024.1 coordinate 4,578,358, forward strand.
TGCCGTCGTGGCGCAGGACCAGCTTGGAATGCTCGCGGCCGCCGTCGATCTCGCCGCTGAGGATCTGCTCGATCAGCAGCATGCCCTCCTCCCGCGAGCTTTCGTCGACGATCCGGAACAGCGACGCCAGGGGCAGGCCGCGGGCCTTGTCCAGCGTCCAGTTGGTCATCTGCTCGGCGGCCGGGTTGAGGTAGGAAATGCCCCCCTGGGTGTCGGCGGTGATCACTCCGTCGCCGATCGAGGCCAGGGTGATCTGGGCCCGTTCGCGCTCGGCATCGAGGGCGTTCTCCACTTCCTGGCGCTGCATCAGTTGTTGCCGGGTACGCAGGAACGCCAGGAGGATGAGCACGCTGGCGGTGGTCAGGTTGGCCACCAGCAGCAGCCTGAGCAAGGCCCGCGAGCCCTCGCCGAGGGCGTCGCTGAAGGCCTTGGCCGCCGGCGTGACCTTCTCGTTGATCGCGTGGATCTCGGTCTTCCACTGTTGCACCTGCTCGGCACTGGCCTGCCCGGTGCCGATGCCCGCGCGCATCTTGCCGGCGACGTCGATCAGTTCCATGACGTACTTGTCGCCCACCAGCCACAGCTCGATGGCGCGCTCGAAGTAACTGAAGTCGTGGAAGTTGCGGTACAGCCAGATGATCGCGGTAACGTCGTCGGCATGGTTGCCGCCCTTGAGGATGCCCTGGCGGGCCGCCTCGATGTCCGGGTCGGGCTGGTCCAGGGCAAGGCGCATCTCGCGGTCGCCGAGGGGGATCGCGATGGCCTCCTCGTAGCGGCGGAAGTCTTCGTCGGCGCGTGAGTCGGCATAGAGGGTGAGGTAGTAGATGGCATCCTTCTGGCCCTTCGACCAGAGGCTTTCGCCGCCGACATAGCTGCGCACCGCGGAGAGGACGTAGAGACTGCCGCCCGCCAGCATGGCCTGCAGCAGCACCACGACGATGAAGGGCCATACCAGGCCGAGCAGGCGGGGCTTGTCGAGAGTCCGGTTCTGCCTCATTCCATCTACCATTCAAACTGGCGCTAAGCGATCGGGCGCCGTCTCCGTCGCCCCTGACTGCATCACCTGTCGGCCGCTCAAGATCCCGTCGCAGAACTCCCGAGGCCTTGCCTGCCGGCAGCCACGACGCTGGAGGAGGCGGACACCCGGCAAACAGTAGGAGTCTAGTGGCTGTTTGCCGAACCTGCCCTGCACCTGGCGGAACAGACAGCGTTTTTTATTGCCGCAGCCAATAAAAACCGGATGTCTTATATGGAATATACGAGAAAAACCGCCAGGCGACAGCCTGGCGCCTCACATCTGTTGCAGATGTCCGTAGAGCCGGGCGTAGAGGCCGCCTTCGGCGATCAGTTGCTGGTGGTCGCCGTCTTCGGCGATATGCCCGCCATCGAAGACCAGGACCCGGTCGGCCTGCTTCACCGCCGACAGCCGATGAGCCACGATCAATGTGGTGCGGCCTTCGAGGAAGTCGCCGAGCGCCTGGTGCAGGGCGTACTCGGTAGCGGCGTCGAGGGCCGAGGTGGCCTCGTCGAGGATCACCACCTTGGGCTCGGCGAGGATCATCCGGGCGATCGCCAGGCGCTGCCGCTGACCGCCCGACAGGCGCACCCCGGAACGCCCGACCACGGTGTCCAGCCCCTGCGGCAGGCGCCGCACGCCGTCGGCCAACTGGGCGATCTCCAAAGCCCGCCAGCAGGCCTGGTCGCTGCGTTCGCGGCCCATGGTCAGGTTGGCCCGCACGCTGTCGTTGAACAGCGCCGGATGCTGGAGGACCACCGCGACATGTTCGCGCACGCAGTCCAGGCCGATTTCCTCCAGGGGCACCCCGCCGTAGCGGATGCTGCCGCGCTGCGCACTGTAGAGGCCGAGTAGCAGTTGCACCAGCGTGCTCTTGCCGCCGCCGCTGGCGCCGACCAGGGCAACCTTCTCGCCGGCGCCGATGTTCAGGTCCAACTGCTCCAGGACCTTGTCCTCGCCGTAGGCGAAATCCAGCCCGCGCACCTCGATGCCAACGGTCGTGCGGCCGGCGAACGGATCGCGCAGCGGCGGGTAGCGCGGCTCGTCGGCCCGCGCCAGCAACTCGTTGATCCGCTGCAACGCGCCGCCAGCGGCGTAGTAGGCGTATTGCAGGCCGAGCAGCTGTTCGACCGGACCGATCATGAACCAGAGGTAGCTGAACACCGCGAGCATCTGGCCGATCGACAGGTCCGAGAGCAGCACGGTAAGCATCGCCGCGGCGCGGAACACATCGATGCCGAACTGGAACAGCAGGCCGCTGGCGCGCCCGGCGGCGTCGCTTTTCCATTGCGAGGCCACGGCGTAGTCGCGGACTTCCTGGGCGCGGTGGCCGAGGCGGCCGAGGAAATAGCCCTGGCGATTGCCGGCGCGGACTTCCTGGATCGCCTCGAGGGTCTCGGTGAGCGCCTGGGTGAAGCGCGCGGTGCTGTCGTTCTCGAGCTTCTTGAGGTGCTTGACGCGCTTGCCCAGTTGTACCGTGGACCAGATCACCAGCGGGTTGAACAGCAGGATCAGCAAGGCCAGCTGCCAGTGCATCCAGACCAAGATCGCGGCGGTGCCGAGCAGCGTCAGCAAGGCGACCAGGAAGCGGCTGAGGGTTTCCCCGACGAACTTGTCCAGGGTATCCAGGTCGGTGACCAGGTGGGCGCTGATCGACCCGCCGCCGAGGGTTTCGTATTCGCCCAGGGCGATATGCCGGAGGCGCTCGATCAGACGCAGGCGGATGCGGTAGACGATGTCCTTGGACAGCCGCGCGAACAGCTTCGCCTGGAGCACGTTGAACACCAGCGCCGCCCCCCGCAACAGGAGGGTCGCCGCCAGCATCAGGCCGATGTAGCCGAACGCCACCTGCCAGTCGGCGGGCAACAGGCGGTCCATGAAACGCAGCGCGCCGTCGCCCTTGCCGAGCAGCACTTCGTCCACCAGCAACGGCAGCAGCAAGGGGATCGGCACGGTGCAGAGGGTGGCCAGCACCGCCACCAGGTTGGCGAGCAACAGGGCTTTCTTGTGGCGCAGTGCGAGTCGACGAATCTCCGCCCAGCTCAGGCGGTCTCCGCGCTCACTCATGCCGGCCCCGTTCCAGCCAGCGGCCGAGCAAGGGTGAAAGTTCGGCAAGCGGCTGGTAGCCGTTGGTGAGCAACGCCAGTTGGCCGTTGCGCTCGGCCAGCAGGGTCGGGAACCCGGCGATGCCAAGGTCCTGGACCCAGGCGAAATCGGCGGCGGTGGCGTCACGCGCCTCGCCGCTGTCGAAGGCCGCGGCGAACTCGATGCGTGGAATTCCCACCGCTTCCGCCAGGCCGGCGAGCACCGCCGCCTGGGTGACATCGCGACCCTCGGCGTAGAACGCCCGCTGGATCGCCCTTACCAGCGGCCAGGCGCTTTCCTCGTCGAGGCTGCGCGCCGCCACCAGGGCCCGGCAGGCCGGCTCGGTGTCATAGACGAAGCCTTCGGGCAACGCGTCGTCGAAGCGGAACGGCTGGCCGGTGGTCTGCTGCACGGTCTGCCAGTGGCCGAGGATGTAGCCGCGGGTATTCGGGTCGAGCGCCGCGCCGTGGCCGGCGCGCAGGCCACCGGCTACCAGGTGGAAAGCGACGCCGTCGGCGGCCGCCTGCCGGGACAGCGCCTCGGCGACCGGGGCGAAGCCCCAGCACCAGGAGCACATGGGGTCCATCACGTACAGCAGGCGGGCCTTGGCCAAGGTTCAGTTCTCCAGCGTGGACTGGCGCGGATCGCGACCGAGCGGGTGCGGCTGGTTGCGCTGCCGCGCCAGTTCGATCTGTTTCTGCCGCTCGCGGGCGCCGGCGCGGGTCTTCTCGCTCAGCGAGTCCCAGCAGTGCGGACAGCTGATGCCGGGCACGTAGTGCTCGGACTGGCGGTCCTCCAGCGAAACCGGGTTGCGGCAGGCGTGGCACTGATCGTACTCGCCCTCGCTAAGATCGTGGCGCACGGTCACGCGGTTGTCGAATACGAAGCAGTCGCCGCGCCACAGGCTCTGTTCCTGCGGCACCTCTTCGAGGTACTTGAGGATGCCGCCCTTGAGGTGGAAGACCTCCTCGAAACCGGCGCCGAGCATGTAGCTGGAAGCCTTCTCGCAGCGGATGCCGCCGGTGCAGAACATCGCCACCTTCTTGTGCCGCGCCGGGTCGTAGTGGGCCTTGATGTACTCGGGGAACTCGCGGAACGACCTGGTCTTCGGATCGACCGCGCCCTCGAAGGTGCCGATCGCCACCTCGTAGTCGTTGCGGGTATCGATCAGCAGGACTTCCGGATCGCTGATCAGGGCATTCCAGTCCTTCGCCTCGACATACTGGCCGACCTGCTTGTTCGGATCGACGCCAGGCACGCCGAGGGTGACGATTTCCTTCTTCAGCTTGACCTTGGTGCGGTAGAAGGGCTGTTCGTCGCAGTAGGATTCCTTGTGCTCGATATCGGCCAGCCGGGGATCGCTGCGCAGCCAGGCGAACAGCGCATCGATGCCTTCGCGGCTACCGGAGACGGTGCCGTTGATGCCTTCCTCGGCCAGCAGCAAGGTGCCTTTCACACCGTTGTCGAGCAGGGTTTGCAGCAGGGGTTCACGCAGCGCCACGTAATCGTCGAGAGTCACGAACTTGTACAGCGCCGCCACGACGATGGATGTCATGGGGATATAGCCTCCAGGTGGTCGCCCGCGTAAAGGGCGGACCGGAACGAAAAGCGCCAGCCGCTGGCGCCATGGAAACGACAACGCCGGCGGAAGGCCGGCGCTGGGTGCGTAGTCTAGCGCAGCAGGGGCAGGCTCTGCACCCCGCCGCGACGGACGCCGTCTCAGGGTATGTCGTGCTTGCTCCCGCCGCGGCAGGTCGGCGAGGCCGGCACCGCAGCCTGGCTCCACTCCTCAGGGGTGAAGGTATGCAGCGCCAGGGCGTGGAACTCGCCCATCAACCCACCGAGGGTGGCATATACCTTCTGGTGCCGCTTCACCGCGTTCAACCCGGCGAACTGCGGGCTGACCAGCACCACCTTGAAGTGGGTCTCCAGCCCGCGGCTGTGCATGTGGCTCTCGTCGAGCACCTCGACGTGTTGCGGATCGAGGGGCTGCAGGGCGGTCTGGATACGGTCACGCATGCTCATCGCGAATCACGACTCACTTTTTCTTCTGGGCCGGCGCGGCGACGCCGAGTTCCTTGTCCATGTCGGCCATCAGCTTGTTCACCGGCTCGACGGCGCCTTGCAGCTTGGCCTGGGTCAGTTGGGCGGATTCGGCGGTCAGGCGCGGCATCTTCTCCAGCACCTTCTTGCCCAGCGGCGACTGGTAGAAGGCATTCAGGTCCTTCAGCTCGGACTCGGTGAAGTTGGTGGTGTAGAGCTTGATCAGCTCGGGCTTGATCTTGTCCCAGCCGATGGCGCGGTCCAGCTCGGCATTGGCCTTGGCCTGGTAACGCTCGAGAACCGCCTTCTTGCTCTCCGGCGCCTTGGCCTGGGCGAAGCGCTGGGCCAGCATCTGCTGCACCTGGGCATAGACCGGGACCGTCAGCTTGTCAGCATGGACCAGCTTGAGGAATTGCTCGGCCTGGCTGGCGGAATCGGCCATGGCCATGGCCATGGAGCTGAGGCTGAGCAGCACGGCGCTGCCGATGAGGCGAAGACGGGTCATGGAAAATCCTTGAGGTTGGGTAGATGTGTCCGTGGGACCCGACATTCTGCGCCTAAGTTCGAAATCCGCTCAAGCGCGGCGCCGAATATCGGGAGAATCCTATCCGGCGCCCGCCCGCTCCATGCCGTCTACTATCAGTTCTGTAGTGGGTACTTGCCGCCTTCCTTCCGCAGCCGGCATGCTTGCGTCAGCCTGTCACATGGATGTGTTAGATGAACGGAACCGCCGCCGATACCCTCGCCGTATCGCCCCCGCCCCTGCGCAACCTCTGCGACAGCCACGGCCGGCTCGATCCCCGGGCGGTCGGCTGGTCCGCCCGGCCGCGGGTGCTCTGCCACATCCCCGGCCACTTCGGCCGGCGCAAGCGCTGGAACCACTGGTGCATCGTCAGCCCCGGCTGGATGCTCTCGCTGACCATCGCCGACCTCGACTACCTGACCTACGGCGCCGCCTATTTCCTCGACCTGGACAGCGGCCAGGCGGTAGCGCACACGCAGATCCGCTTCTTCGGCCTCGGCTGCCAGTTGCCCGACGAGCCGCAGGCCAGCCATGCCTTCGAGCATCCCCGCCTGCAATTGCGCTTCGACGAACAGCCCGGGCGCCTGCGCGTCACCGGCCAGGCCCCGGACCTCGGTGGCCTGCCGCTGGAGCTGGCGCTGGAAGTGCGACGACCGTCGCACCTGGAGTCGGTGAACCTGGTGGTGCCGATGGGCGAACACACCTTCCATGCCTGCAGCCGCCAGCTCGGCCTGCCGATCAGCGGCTGCCTGCAGCTCGGCCGCCGACGCTACGACTGCCAGGCGGGCCAGAGCTTCGCCGCGCTGGACTTCGGCCGCGGCGTCTGGCCGCTGCATACCTACTGGACCCGCGCCGCCTTCGCCGCCCCCGGCGGCATCGCCGGCAACTTCGGCACCGGCTGGACCGAAGCCAGCGACCTGCGCGAGAACGCCCTGTGGTTCGGCGGCAAGCTCAGCCGCGTGCTCGACGACGTGCACATCCGCGAGCCTCGCGACCCGCTGGCCGAATGGCGCCTGGACAGCGCCTGCGGTCGCGTCGAGCTGCTCTTCCGTCCCGAACAGCTGCACCAGGCGCGGCCCAGCGTCGGCCTGTTCTATGCCAATACCCGCCAGTGGTTCGGCCGTTTCAACGGCACCCTGCGCCACGACGACGGCGACTGCGTGCCGGTGGACGGCGCCCTCGGCTGGATCGGTTCGACCCGCGCGCGCTGGTGAGGCCGGCGGCGGGCAATCTATTTCCGACCCGCAGCGCGGCGAAAAATGCCCACGAGGAAGCGACGGCAGCGGAACCCAAGGCGGGAGCGAAGGCCTAAACTGCCGGATACGCACCCTGGAGAACACTCATGAGCCGGACCGAAACCGATAGCCTGGGCACCATCGAGGTGCCCGACGACGCCTACTGGGGCGCCCAGACCCAGCGTTCGCTGGAGAACTTCGCCATCGGCGGCCAGCGCATGCCGCTCGCCGTGATCCACGCCCTGGCGCTGATCAAGAAAGCCGCCGCGCGGGTCAACGACCACCTCGGCGAACTGCCGCCGGACGTCGCCCGGCTGATCGAACAGGCCGCCGACGAAGTCCTCGCAGGCCGCCACGACGAACACTTCCCGCTGGTGGTCTGGCAGACCGGCAGCGGCACCCAGACCAACATGAACGTCAACGAGGTGATCGCTGGCCGCGCCAACGAACTGGCCGGCAATCCGCGTGGCGGCAAGTCGCCGGTGCATCCCAACGACCACGTCAACCGCGCGCAGAGTTCCAACGACAGCTTCCCCACCGCCATGCACATCGCCGCCGCCAAGGCCGTGCACGAACAATTGCTGCCGGCCATCGCCGAGCTTTCCGGCGGTCTCGCCGAACAGTCGGCGCGGCACGCCAGCCTGGTCAAGACCGGGCGCACCCACCTGATGGACGCCACGCCGATCACCTTCGGCCAGGAGCTCTCGGCCTTCGTCGCCCAGCTCGACTATGCCGAGCGCGCCATCCGCGCGGCGCTGCCGGCGGTCTACCAGTTGGCCCAGGGCGGCACCGCGGTGGGCACCGGGCTCAACGCGCCGAAGGGCTTCGCCGACGCCATCGCCGCGGAAATCGCCGCCGAATCGGGCCTGCCCTTCGTCGCCGCGCCGAACAAGTTCGCCGCCCTGGCCGGCCACGAGCCGCTGGTCATCCTCTCCGGCGCCCTGAAGAGCCTGGCGGTGGCCCTGATGAAGATCGCCAACGACCTGCGCCTGCTCGGCTCAGGCCCACGCGCCGGCTTCGCCGAGGTGAAGCTGCCGGCCAACGAGCCGGGCAGCTCGATCATGCCCGGCAAGGTCAACCCGACCCAGTGCGAGGCGCTGTCGATGCTGGCCTGCCAGGTCATGGGCAACGACAGCACGATTTCCTTCGCCGCCAGCCAGGGCCATCTGCAACTCAACGTGTTCAAGCCGGTGATCGTCTACAACCTGCTGGAGTCCATCCGCCTGCTCGCCGACGGCTGCCGCAACTTCAACAAGCATTGCGTCGCCGGCCTGGAGCCGGACGCCCAGCGCATGGCCGACCTGCTGGAGCGCGGCCTGATGCTGGTCACCGCACTGAACCCGCACATCGGCTACGACAAGGCCGCCGAAATCGCCAAGAAGGCCTACGCCGAAGGCACCACCCTGCGCGCCGCGGCGCTGCAGCTGGGCTACCTGGACGAAGCGCAGTTCGACGAATGGGTACGGCCGGAGCAGATGCTGGAGGCCGGCCACCATGGTTGAAACCGCCAAGACCGGCGCCACCCCGCTGGAAGGCGACGGCAAGCGCATCCTGCTGATCGTCGGCTCGCCCAAGCGCAAGAGCTTCTGCCACCTGCTCGCCGAATGCTACGCCCAGGGCGCGCGCAGCAAGGATCACGTGGTGCGCGAACTGAAGCTGGGCGAGCTGGCCTTCGACCCGATCCTCCACGAAGGCTACGAACAGAGCCAGGTGCTCGAACCCGACCTGCTGGAAGCGCAGCGGCAGATCCACTGGGCCGAGCACCTGGTGTTCGTCTACCCGGTCTGGTGGGGCGGCCTGCCGGCGCTGCTGCAGGGCTTCTTCGACCGCGCCCTGCAGCCGGGCTTCGCCTTCCGCTACCGCGGCACCCAGGACAAGGACTGGGAGCAACTGCTGGGCGGGCGCAGCGCCGACCTGCTGGTCTGCCACGACCAGCCGCTGTCGCGGCTGCGCTTCCTCAAGGGCCCGCCGGCGCACCGGCAGATGGTGCGCAGCGTGCTCGGCGCCTGTGGCATCGCCACCCGCCGCCTGGAAGAGTTCGCGCCGATGCGCAGTTCCAGCGAGGAACAGCGCCAGGGCTGGCTGCGTCGCGCCGAACAGCTCGGCAGCCAGGTCTAGTTCCCTTCCCGCCCGGCTGCGGCCGGGCGCGGACACTGATCGTTCTGACAGGTCCGCCACCTTCCCGCCGGCTTCCCTTCCCCGCCCCCATGGCGGCCCTTTGCCTGCCTCTACCGGCTCACAGTGCGGGTGCCGACCGCTTTGCATTCCGCGACATCCATCAGGAATGGGTAGCGAATCTGACCGGCCCGTCACATTTGGTAGGGACCTCAAACCGGCACCGAGGGCTAGGATCAGCCCGCTTCGAAATGAATCCGGTTCTGGAAAAAAGGACTTGTCATGAAACACTACTCAGCCACCCTGGCACTCCTGCCACTCACCCTCGCCCTGTTCCTGCCCCAGGCAGCCCATGCCCACGGCTCGATGGAAACGCCGCCCAGTCGGGTCTACGGCTGCTTCCTCGAAGGTCCGGAGAATCCCAAGTCGGCCGCCTGCAAGGCCGCCGTCGCCGCCGGCGGCACCCAGGCGCTGTACGACTGGAATGGCGTCAACCAGGGCAACGCCAACGGCAACCACCAGGCGGTGGTCCCCGACGGCCAGCTCTGCGGCGCCGGCAAGGCACTGTTCAAGGGCCTGAACCTGGCTCGCAGCGACTGGCCCAGCACTGCCATCGCGCCGGACGCCAGCGGCAACTTCCAGTTCGTCTACAAGGCCAGCGCGCCGCACGCGACCCGCTACTTCGACTTCTACATCACCAAGGACGGCTACAACCCCGAGAAGCCGCTGGCCTGGAGCGACCTGGAACCCGCGCCGTTCTGCTCGATCACCAGCGTCAAGCTGGAGAACGGCACCTACCGGATGAACTGCCCGCTGCCCCAGGGCAAGACCGGCAAGCATGTGATCTATAACGTCTGGCAGCGCTCGGACAGCCCGGAAGCCTTCTACGCCTGCATCGACGTGAGCTTCAGCGGCGCCGTCGCCAACCCCTGGCAAGCGCTGGGCAACCTGCGCGCGCAGCAGGACCTGCCAGCCGGTGCTACCGTCACCCTGCGTCTGTTCGATGCCCAGGGCCGCGACGCCCAGCGTCACAGCCTGACCCTGGCCCAGGGCGCCAACGGTGCCAAGCAATGGCCGCTGGCGCTGGCGCAGAAGGTCAACCAGGACTCCACCCTGGTCAACATCGGCGTGCTGGATGCCTACGGGGCGGTCAGCCCGGTGGCCAGCTCGCAGGACAACCAGGTCTACGTGCGCCAGGCCGGCTACCGCTTCCAGATCGACATCGAACTGCCGGTCGAGGGCGGCGGCGAGCAACCGGGCGGCGACGGCAAGGTCGACTTCGACTATCCGCAAGGCCTGCAGCAATACGACGCCGGGACCGTAGTGCGCGGTGCCGATGGCAAGCGCTACCAGTGCAAGCCCTACCCGAACTCCGGCTGGTGCAAGGGCTGGGACCTCTACTACGCCCCGGGCAAGGGCATGGCCTGGCAGGACGCCTGGACCCTGCTGTAACGCCCTCGACTGCCGCCCGCTCCGGGCGGCAGTCGTTTTCGCCGCCAGGCACCCGCCGCGAGACGGCGAATCCGCGCAACGGTACAGTCCCCCGGCGAAACCCTGGCTACGTGTGCCTGTTCAATCTGCCGTGCGCTCCCTAGGCTGGTCCGACCACCAGCACGGGGAAACCACGCATGCCTTTTTCTCTCGCCGCCCTCCAACAGGCCGCCGCCATCGTCCACCAGAGCCTGCCGCCGACGCCGCAGATACGCTGGCCGCTGCTATGCGAGGCACTGGGTTGCGAAGTGTGGATGAAGCACGAGAACCACCTGCCGGTGGGGGCCTTCAAACTGCGCGGCGGCCTGGTGTATTTCCACCACCTGGCGCACCAGGGCGAGCGGCCGGCCGCCGTGATCAGCGCGACCCGCGGCAACCACGGCCAGTCGGTGGCCTTCTCGGCGAGCCGCTACGGCATCCAGCCGATCATCGTCGTGCCGCACGGCAACAGCCGCGAGAAGAACGCGGCGATGCGCAGCCTTGGCGCGGAGCTGATCGAGCACGGCGAGGACTTCCAGGCCTCCCGCGAATACGCCGCCGAGCGCGCCCGGCGCGAAGGCCTGCACCTGATTCCGGCGTTCCATCCCTGGCTGGTGGCCGGGGTCGCCAGCTACAGCCTGGAGTTGTTCGCCGCGCTGGCCGACCTTGACGAAGTCTACGTGCCGATCGGTATGGGTTCGGGCATCTGCGGCCTGATCGCCGCGCGCGACGCGCTGGGCCTGAAGACCCGCATCGTCGGCGTAGTGTCCGCCCATGCGCCGGCCTACGCCCTGTCGTTCGAGGCCGGCACGGCGATCAGCCACCCGGTCGACACCCGCCTGGCCGACGGCATGGCGTGCAGTACGCCGGACCCGAGCGCGCTGGAAATGATCCTGGCCGGTGCCGATCGTCTGGTGCGGGTCAGCGACAGGGAGATCGGCGCGGCCATGCGCCTGTGCTTCACCAGCACCCACAACGTCGCCGAGGGCGCCGGGGTGGCGGCGCTGGCCGCCGCCTGGCAGGAGCGCGAGCGCCTGAAGGGGCTGAAGGTAGGCCTGATCCTCAGCGGAGCGAACGTCGACCGCGAGGTATTCGCCGAGCAACTGGCCGCCGGCGACTGAGCCGGCGCCGCTAGGCCAGCCCCGCGAGGAGCAGCAGCCACCAGGCGAGCACCAGCAACTGCACGAAGAAGCCGGCAAAACGCAGCCAGACGAACAGCGCGGAGGTGCTGACCAGGTGCATCAGCGACTGGAACAGCCGGGCGCCGAGCACCAGCGGCGCCAACGGGTCGGTCAGGCTGCTCTGCCCGCTGGCGATCGCGTAGAGCAGCGCGCCGGCCAGCAGCGGCAGGTTCTCCACGCAGTTGGCATGGACTCGCACCAGCCGCTGGCCGAAACCGCCAGGCGTGTTGCTGCCATCGGCGGCGAAGGCGTTCACCGCCATCCGCCCGCCGAGTACCAGCAGGCCGCGCTGGCTGACCAGCAGGAAGACCAGCAACAGGGTCCAGGCGATCAGGCCGAGCAGGCAGATCGCGCTAGGGCTGAGAAACATGGATGACGCTCCTTCTATTGTGTTGTCGTGGGAAGGATGAAGCGTCTGGATTCTAGGCCGGCTAGAGCAATTGCTCTATTCGCAGTCCGCCGTCCTTAAGTCGTGTTCTGCCGGCACGCCGCTCGGCCCCGATGTACGCCGTCGGCGGATGCGTAACCGGACGACCCACTGCCCGCGGCCTTCCGAACGGACAAAGAAAAGCCCCGCCGAAGCGGGGCCTTCCTTGCACGCAGCACTCAGGGCTGTCTTCTCATCAGAGCGAATCGAGATAGCGCTCCACATCCAGCGCGGCCATGCAGCCGGCGCCGGCCGAGGTGATCGCCTGGCGGTAGACGTGGTCGGCCACGTCGCCGGCGGCGAACACACCCGGTACGTTGGTCGCGGTGGCGTTGCCTTCGCGCCCGCCGTTGACCACCAGGTAGCCGTCCTTCAGGGCCAGTTGCCCTTCGAACAGCGAGGTATTGGGAGTATGGCCGATGGCGACGAACATGCCATCCACGGCGATCTCCTCGCTGCCACCATCGCGGGTCTTCAGGCGCACGCCGGTGACGCCCATCGTGTCGCCAAGCACCTCATCGACCTCGGCGTTGAGCTTGAGCACTATCTTGCCTTCGGCGACCCGCGCCTGCAGCTTGTCCTGGAGAATCTTCTCGGCGCGGAAGGTTTCGCGACGATGCACCAGGGTCACCCGGCTGGCGATGTTGGCCAGGTACAGGGCCTCTTCGACAGCGGTATTGCCGCCGCCGATCACCGCCACTTCGCGGTTGCGGTAGAAGAAACCGTCGCAGGTGGCGCAGGCCGACACGCCCTTGCCCATGAACGCCTGCTCCGACGGCAACCCCAGGTAGCGCGCGCTGGCACCGGTGGCGACGATCAGTGCGTCGCAGGTGTAGGTGCCATTGTCGCCGCGCAGGGTGAACGGCTTGCCGGCCAGGTCCACGGCATGAATGTGGTCGAAGACGATCTCGGTCTCGAAGCGCTCGGCGTGCTCCTGCATCCGCTGCATCAGTGCCGGGCCGGTCAGGCCGTGGGGATCGCCCGGCCAGTTGTCGACCTCGGTGGTGGTGGTCAACTGGCCGCCGGCCTGCATGCCGGTGATCAGCAGCGGCTTGAGGTTGGCGCGCGCGGCGTAGACAGCCGCGCTGTAACCGGCGGGACCGGAACCGAGGATGATCACTCGGGCGTGGCGGAGGGTATCGGGCATCTCGTCGGACTCCTGCCGACATCAGCGTCGGCGCGAATAAAAACGGGGCCACCAAAGCACATGGGGAAGGCTTGGAAGGAGCGGTCGCCCCGGGAAAAGGTCGGCCGGGCACACTTCGCGCCCGGCATCGGGATCACAGTGCCTCGGCGTTCTCGGCCAGGTACGAGGCCACGCCCTCGGCGCTCGCCTTCATGCCTTTCTGGCCCTTGCGCCAGCCGGCCGGGCAGACCTCGCCGTGTTCCTCGGTGAACTGCAGGGCCTCGACCAGGCGCACCATCTCGTCCACCTCGCGCCCCAGCGGCAGGTTGTTCACCACTTGGTGCTGGACCACCCCGGCGCGGTCGATCAGGAACGAAGCACGCAAGGCCACGCCGTCCTCGTGCTCGATGCCGTAGGCGCGGGTGATCTCGTGCTTGACGTCGGCGACCATGGTGAACTCGACCGCACCGATGCCGCCCTTCTCCACCGGCGTGCTGCGCCAGGCGTGATGGGTGAACTGCGAGTCGATGGAGACACCGACCACCTCGACGCCCAGCTCGCGGAACTTATCCATGCGGTTATTGTGGGCGATGATTTCCGAGGGGCAGACGAAAGTGAAGTCGAGCGGCCAGAAGAACAGTACGACGTACTTGCCGCGCAGGCTGGAAAGCTGGAAGGCATCGACGATGGAACCGTCGCCGAGGACCGCGGCGGCAGTGAAATCGGGGGCTTGCTTGTTGACCAGTACGCTCATCGCGAGGCTCCTAGAAGGTTGGGTTGCGCCCGGCGACGCCAGGCTCCCGGAAGAATATGCAGCGCAGGTTACCCAGCCACGACGATGCATTGAAATGTCGAATTTCAATTCGCACGATAGAGTCAGCCTATGCTCTCAACCTGCGGCTAGACTCATGCTGTCGCCCATTACCCGTCCTCACCGCATGCCCCTACGCACACGCCTGCTCTGGCTATTCCTGCCGTTGCTGGCCGCCAGTCTCGGCGGTATCTGGCTCTTGTCGGAAAGCATCCTGCTGAGCCGTTTCGACCGAGAGGACCAGCAACGCCTGCAAGAGGGCGCCACCGTCCTGCACAACCGGCTGGACTTCGAGTTGAAGCGCCACCTGGACATCGTTCGCACCTACGCCTGGTGGGATGCCAGCTACGACTTCATCCAGCGCCCCAACGAGACCTTCGAACAGGAAAACCTCGACCACGAGATGCTCGACGACCTGGGATTCGACTTCGTCCTGTTCCTCGACGACCGGGGTCACCTGCAACTGAAGCAGTGGTCCCCGCCCGCGCCCGACCAGCGCGTGCTCTTCGGCGCCCCCTCGGCGAGCGACCAGGCCCTGCTCGAGGCACTGCAGCAACGCGCCATCCGCCTCGGCGCGCTGGACTTTCGCGGACGCACCGACCACAGCCTGAGCGAGCTGCTGCTGGTCGACAACCTGCCGACCCTGCTGGTCAGCGTGCCTATCAGCAACAACCAGGGTAGCGCGCCGGCGAAGGGCGCGATCCTCGCCGGCTACTTCCTCGACCGGGAACGCCTGGCCAACCTCCGCGAACAGATGCAGGCCGACCTGCAACCGATGCCCAACATCGCCACCGACTCCACCTGGAAGCCGATGCGCAGCCGCAGCGGCAGTACCCACAACCAGGCCCTGCTCAGCCCACGGCGGTTCATCGGCGAACATGTCCAGCAGGTCTCGGTGCAGTACCTGAGTTCCAGCGGCGAGCCGCAGCTGCGCTTCGACATCACCAAGAAACGCCTGCTCTACATCCAGGGCGAGAAGGCCATCAACTTCTTCCTCGGCGCCTCCCTGCTGGTCGCGCTGGGCGCTTTCCTGGTCGGCTACCTGGCCCTGGAGCTGTGGGTCCTGCGCCGGGTCCAACGGCTCAACCGGGAGGTCGCCGAAGTCGGACGCAACGCCCACTCGATACGCCTGAGCGACTTCGGCAACGACGAGCTGGGACAACTGGCGGGCGAGATGAACCAGATGCTCGAGCGCCTGGAACACAGCGAGGCGCGCGACCGGGCGATCCTCCAGTCGATGCGCGACGGCTACTTCGAAATGGACGTCGACGGCGTGATCCTCACCGTCAACCCCGCGCTCTGCCAACTGCTCGGCCAGACGCGCGAAACGCTGATCGGCCATCCCTACTACGAACTGCTCGGCGAAGACGACCTGGCGCGTGCCCGCCAACCCTTCCAGCGCGCCATGCAGAGCGGCGCAGGCAAGACCTTCGCCATCCCCCTGCAGCGCGCCGACGGCAGCCTCGGCTACTTCGAGGCCACGGTTTCGCTGATCCACGACCTGCAGGGCGAACTACGGGGCTACCGCGGCATCGTCCGCGACGTCAGCGACCAGATCGCCTACCAGCAGCAATTGCTGGAAATGGCCTACCGCGACCCGCTGACCGGCCTGGGCAACCGCAAGGCCTTCGACGAACAGCTCGGCCAGGCGTTGCTTCGCGCCGGCTCCGGCGGAAGCGAACTGGCGCTGCTGTACCTGGACCTGGACCGCTTCAAGGAGGTCAACGACCGCTTCGGCCACGACATCGGCGATGCCCTCCTCAGGACCGTCGCCGAACGGGTACGCAGCACCCTGCGGCAGCCGGACAAGGCCTACCGCCTGGGCGGCGACGAATTCGCCGTGCTCCTCGAGGACAGCCAGGAAAACAATCCGCAGCGCCTCGCAGAACGCCTGCTGGCGGCGCTGGTCCAACCGATCGCGCTGAATGGCGAACGCATCGACTTCGTCACCCCGAGCATCGGCATCGCTCTCTACCCGCGGCATGCCGGCGATGCCGAAGGACTGGTCCGTGCCGCCGACAGCGCCATGTACGAGGCCAAGCGCCAGCGCAACCACTATTGCCTGTACCAGGCGCCAGCCTGAAATGCGCGGTCAAACAGGCTCTGTCGCGGGCTTTCGCCAGTCTGCTAAGGTTTCAGCCCGCATCCCATCGGAGAACCATTCCCTATGCCAGCCCTGAGCGGCCCGCAATACCTCGGCGAAGGCCTGAAGCTGATCATGCGTCCCGGCCTGCGCCTGTTCGTGCTGATCCCCCTGACCCTCAACCTGCTGGTGTTCGCCCTGCTGATCGGCTTCGCGATGCAGCAGTTCAGCCACTGGGTCGACCTGCTGATGCCCAGCCTGCCCGACTGGCTGAGCTTCCTGCAGTACATCGTCTGGCCGTTGTTCGTCCTGCTGGTGCTGGTGATCGTGTTCTTCACCTTCACCATGGTCGCCAACATCATCTCCGCGCCGTTCAACGGCTTCCTCTCGGAAAAGGTCGAGGTGGTGGTTCGCGGCCGCGACGACTTCCCGCCGTTCAGCTGGGCCGAACTGCTGGCGATGATCCCGCGCACCATGGGTCGCGAGATGCGCAAGCTCGCCTACTTCCTGCCGCGCGCGCTGGTGCTGCTGGTGCTGAGCTTCGTGCCCGGGGTCAACCTGATCGCCACGCCGCTGTGGATCCTCTTCGGCATCTGGATGATGGCGGTGCAGTACATCGACTATCCGGCGGACAACCACAAGCTCGGCTGGAACGAGATGCTCGCCTGGCTGCGCAGCAAGCGCTGGGCGTGCATGGGTTTCGGCGGGGTGACCTACCTGGCGCTGCTGATCCCGCTGGTCAACCTGGTCATGATGCCCGCCGCCGTCGCCGGCGCCACCCTGTTCTGGGTCCGCGAGGAAGGCGAGAAGGCGCTGGTGAAATAAGCATGCGCCCGGTGTCCGCTGTCGGCATTGTCAGGCGGGCGTCAGCGCCCTGACAGCCGGCGTCGGGCACACTACGAATGCCCTCGGGAGCGTCGGCGCAGGCCGCAGCCGAGACCTGCGCCAGCCCTTGCAGACCGGCTCGACGCTGCCGAACCGACTGGCCGCCGGTGCTTCCCCACGCAGGCGGCCTTTTTTTACCCCCCTGCCTTGCCGTCCATGCAGGATGGCCGGCGCTCACCCCCTTCCTGTCCGCTACGCCCCCCTCGACTCCACCACCCTGGCACTACAGTGGCAACCAGGCGAAGCAGGCTCCGGCCCGCTTTCGATGACCACCGTCCCCAGCCCGCCCAGCGGCGGAAAACAAGAAGAGGGTCGCCATGTCACGTTCCGCATTCACCGCGCTCTTGCTGTCCTGCGTCCTGCTGGCGCTCTCCATGCCTGCCAGGGCCGACGACCTGCCCTACCGCTTCGGCCTGGGCAAGGCGGACATCACCGGCGAAGCCGCCGAAGTCGGCATGATGGGTTACTCCTCCCTCGAACAGAAGACCGCCGGCATCCACATGCGCCAGTGGGCGCGTGCCTTCGTGATCGAGGAAGCGGCCAGCGGACGTCGCCTGGTCTACGTCAACACCGACCTGGGGATGATCTTCCAGGCCGTGCACCTGAAGGTCCTGGCCCGGCTCAAGGCGAAGTACCCCGGTGTCTACGACGAGAACAACGTGATGCTCGCCGCCACCCACACCCACTCCGGTCCGGGCGGCTTCTCCCACTACGCGATGTACAACCTGTCGGTGCTCGGCTTCCAGGAAAAGACCTTCAACGCCATCGTCGACGGCATCGTCCGCTCCATCGAGCGGGCCCAGGCCAGGTTGCAGCCCGGCCGCCTGTTCTACGGCAGCGGCGAGTTGCGCAACGCCAGCCGCAACCGCTCGCTGCTGTCGCACCTGAAGAATCCGGACATCGCCGGCTACGAGGATGGCATCGACCCGCAGATGAGCGTGCTCAGCTTCGTCGACGCCAACGGCGAGCTGGCCGGCGCGATCAGTTGGTTCCCGGTGCACAGCACCTCGATGACCAACGCCAATCACCTGATCTCCCCGGACAACAAGGGCTACGCCTCCTATCACTGGGAGCACGACGTCAGCCGCAAGAGCGGTTTCGTCGCCGCCTTCGCCCAGACCAATGCCGGCAACCTGTCGCCCAACCTGAACCTGAAGCCCGGCTCCGGTCCCTTCGACAACGAGTTCGACAACACCCGTGAGATCGGTCTGCGCCAATTCGCCAAGGCCTACGAGATCGCCGGCCAGGCCCAGGAGGAAGTGCTCGGCGAACTGGATTCGCGCTTCCGTTTCGTCGACTTCACCCGCCTGCCGATCCGCCCGGAGTTCACCGACGGCCAGCCGCGCCAGTTGTGCACCGCGGCCATCGGCACCAGCCTGGCCGCCGGTAGCACCGAAGACGGTCCAGGCCCGCTGGGGCTGGAGGAAGGCAACAATCCGTTCCTCTCGGCCCTTGGCGGGTTGCTCACCGGCGTGCCGCCGCAGGAACTGGTGCAATGCCAGGCGGAAAAGACCATCCTCGCCGACACCGGCAACAAGAAACCCTACCCCTGGACGCCGACGGTGCTGCCGATCCAGATGTTCCGCATCGGCCAGTTGGAACTGCTCGGCGCCCCCGCCGAGTTCACCGTGATGGCCGGGGTGCGGATCCGCCGCGCGGTGCAGGCGGCCAGCGAAGCGGCCGGTATCCGCCATGTGGTCTTCAATGGCTACGCGAATGCCTATGCCAGCTACGTCACCACCCGCGAGGAATACGCCGCCCAGGAATACGAAGGCGGCTCGACCCTCTACGGCCCCTGGACCCAGGCCGCCTACCAGCAGTTGTTCGTCGACATGGCGGTGGCGCTGCGCGAACGCCTGCCGGTGGAAACCTCGGCGATAGCGCCGGACCTGTCCTGCTGCCAGATGAACCTCCAGACCGGAGTAGTGGCCGACGATCCCTATATCGGCAAGTCCTTCGGCGACGTGTTGCAACAACCCAGGGAAAGTTATCGCATCGGCGACAAGGTGACCGTCGCTTTCGTGACCGGACATCCGAAGAATGACTTACGCACCGAGAAGACTTTCCTGGAAGTGGTGAATATCGGCAAGGATGGCAAACAAACGCCCGTGACCGTTGCCACCGATAATGACTGGGATACTCAATACCGCTGGGAGAGAGTGGGTATATCTGCCTCGAAAGCGACTATCAACTGGTCCATTCCACCAGGGACCGAGCCCGGCCATTACTACATCAGGCACTACGGCAACGCGAAGAACTTCTGGACCCAGAAGATCAGCGAAATCGGCGGTTCGACCCGCTCCTTCGAGGTACTCGGCACCACTCCCTAGCGGGCTCCAGCCAAGGTTGCGAGATTCGCCAGCCAACTTTATGACGCATGAAATTCGTCAAATAAAATGTGATTTAAAACACATGAACAAGTGACCTTTCATTCAGCCGACAAGGGCATGGAACTCCATTTCCATGCCCTTTGTTTTTATCCCGAAAAACTTCTCAAGTTGTCGCTCAAGGTCATATCGAAGTCGCTTTCGGGATCAACCGATAAATTATCGCCATGAAACCATCGGCTCGCTGTATTCCCTGCCGGAAAAACAGCGAAGACGATTAATCATCTCGAAACAAGAAGTACGCAGATTGATGGAAATCAAAAAACCACCCGGGAAATAAAACGATGACCGAAAACTGGAAATTCCGCCGTCGAACCTTTCTCAAGCACGGCGCCCAGGCCGCTACCCTGGCCGGCCTTTCCGGGCTGTTCCCGGAGACGCTCCGGCGCGCCCTGGCCATCGAGCCGGACATCCGCACCGGAACCATCCAGGACGTCCAGCACGTGGTCATCCTGATGCAGGAGAACCGCAGCTTCGATCACTACTTCGGCCACCTCAACGGCGTCCGCGGCTTCAACGATCCTCGCGCGCTCAAGCGCCAGGACGGCAAGCCGGTCTGGTACCAGAACTACAAGTACGAGTTCTCCCCCTATCACTGGGATACCAAAGTCACCAGCGCCCAGTGGGTGAGTTCGCAGAACCATGAATGGTCGGCCTTCCACGCGATCTGGAACCAGGGCCGCAACGACAAGTGGATGGCGGTGCAGTACCCCGAAGCCATGGGCTACTTCAAGCGCGGCGACATTCCCTACTACTACGCCCTGGCCGACGCCTTCACCCTGTGCGAGGCCTACCACCAGTCGATGATGGGCCCGACCAATCCGAACCGCCTCTACCACATGAGCGGACGCGCCGCCCCAGCGGCGACGGCAAGGACGTACACATCGGCAACGACATGGGCGACGGCACCATCGGCGCCAGCGGCACGGTGGACTGGACCACCTATCCCGAGCGGCTAAGCGCCGCTGGCGTGGACTGGCGGGTCTACCAGGAAGGCGGCTACCGCTCCTCGTCACTCTGGTACCTGTACGTCGACGCCTACTGGAAATACCGGCTCCAGGAGCAGAACAACTACGACTGCAACGCCCTCGCCTGGTTCAGGAACTTCAAGAACGCTCCGCGCGATTCGGACCTCTGGCAGCGCGCCATGCTCGCCCGCGGCGTCGACCAGTTGCGCAAGGATGTGCAAGAAAACACGCTGCCGCAGGTGTCCTGGATCGTCGCGCCCTACTGCTACTGCGAGCATCCCTGGTGGGGCCCCTCGTTCGGCGAGTACTACGTGACCCGGGTGCTCGACGCGCTGACCAGCAACCCCGAGGTCTGGGCCAGGACCGTGTTCATCCTCAACTACGACGAGGGCGACGGCTTCTATGACCACGCCAGCGCCCCGGTGCCGCCGTGGAAGGATGGCGTCGGCCTTTCCACGGTCAGCACCGCCGGCGAGATCGAGGCATCCAGCGGGCTGCCCATCGGGCTCGGCCACCGCGTCCCGCTGATCGCCATCTCGCCCTGGTCGAAGGGCGGCAAGGTCAGCGCCGAAGTGTTCGACCATACCTCGGTGCTGCGCTTCCTCGAACGCCGCTTCGGCGTCGTCGAGGAAAACATCTCGCCCTGGCGGCGTGCCGTCTGCGGCGACCTGACTTCGCTGTTCGACTTCCAGGGCGCAGGCGATACCCAGGTCGCCCCCGACCTGACCAACATCCCGCAGAGCGACGCGCGCAAGGAGGACGCCTACTGGCAGCAGTTCTACCGGCCCAGTCCCAAATACTGGTCCTACGAGCCCAAGAGCCTGCCCGGCCAGGAAAAGGGCCAGCGCCCTACCCTCGCGGTGCCCTACCAGTTGCACGCCACGCTGGCCCTCGACATCGCCGCCGGCAAGCTGCGCCTGACCCTGGGCAACGACGGCATGAGCCTGCCGGGCAATCCGCAGGGACACTCCGCTGCGGTATTCCAGGTGCAGCCGCGGGAAGTCGGCAATCCGCGCTTCTATACCGTGACCAGCTATCCGGTGGTCCAGGAAAGCGGAGAGGAACTGGGCCGGACCCTCAACGACGAACTCGACGACCTGCTCGACGCCAACGGCCGCTACGCCTTCGAGGTGCACGGCCCCAACGGCTTCTTCCGCGAGTTCCACGGCAACCTGCATCTCGCCGCGCAGATGGCGCGGCCCGAGGTATCGGTCACCTATCAACGCAACGGCAACCTGCAGTTGAACATCCGCAATCTCGGCCGCCTGCCGTGCAGCGTGACGGTGACGCCGAACCCGGCCTATACCCGGGAGGGCAGCCGTCGCTATGAACTCGAACCGAACCAGGCGATCAGTGAAGTGTGGCTGTTACGCAGCAGCCAGGGCTGGTACGACCTCAGCGTGACCGCCAGCAATACGGAAGCCAACTATCTCCGCCGCCTGGCCGGACACGTCGAGACCGGCAAGCCGAGCAGGAGCGATCCATTGCTCGACATCGCAGCGACCTGAAGCGAGGAGTCCATCGCATGAGACCTACCCTGACCTGGACCTTGCTGGCCCTGCTGCTCTGCGGCACGGCCATCGGCGCCGTCCTGTTGCTTTACCCATCGGAGCCGGCGCCCGTCGCGCCCTTCGCGTCTCCCCCGCAGGCCACACCGGCGGCAAAACCTTCCATTCCTTCCCGAGCCCCCGAGATGAATACAGCCACCGCTCCCGACAACCTGGAACAGCAACTCGGCGAGTTCGGCCGCAACGCCGGGCAGATGTCCGAGATCGAACGCAAACAGGCCGCCGAAGGCCTGATCGAACAGCTCAAGCGCGAGGTGGCGGTCGGCGCCGATCCGCGCCAGACCTTCGAGGAGATCCAGCGTCTGACGCCCTATGTGGAGGCCGATGCCAGGCGCCGCGAGGCGCTCGACTTCGAGATCTGGATGGCGCTCAAGGACAACGCCTCCGTCCAGCAGCAAGCGGCGACGCCTGGCGAGGAAGAGCAACTGCGCGAATACGCGCAAGAGTCGGACAAGGTGATCGCCGAGGTGCTCGCCAGCGTCGACGACGAGGAGCAGCGTCACGCCGCCATCGACGAACGCCTCAAGGCCCTGCGCAAGCAGATCTTCGGCGAGGAGAACCCACGCCTGCTGCAACGCTGAAATCCACGGCGCCCCGATAGGGGCGCCGTCACGCAAGCGTCACCAAAACTTCACATCCGCTACACGGCGTCGGTCGACACTGACGTCATGAGCAGACCTCTAAGCATCGCCCTGATCAGCGAAACCTACCCACCGGAAGTCAACGGCGTCGCCAATACCCTGGGGCGCCTGCATGCCGGTCTCCAGCAGCTTGGCCATCGGGTCCAGGTGGTGCGCCCGCGCCAGCCCGGCGACGACGGCCGGCGCAGCGACGCCGAGCTGGTGCTGACCCGCGGCTGGCCGTTGCCCGGCTACCCCGGCCTGCAATGGGGCATGTCGAGCCTGCACAAGCTGCTGCGCTGCTGGAAGCGCCAGCGCCCGGACGTGCTCTACATCGCCACCGAAGGCCCGCTCGGCTTCTCCGCCCTGCGCGCCGCGCGGCGCCTGGGCATCCCGGCGGTCAGCGGCTTCCACACCAACTTCCAGCAGTACAGCGAGCACTACGGCTTCGGTCCGCTGACCCGGCTGGTCACCGGCTACCTGCGCTGGTTCCACAACCGCACGCAGATGACCCTGGTGCCCAGCGGCAGCCAGCGCATGGAATTGCAGCGACGCGGTTTCGAACGTCTCAACCTGCTCTCCCGCGGGGTCGACAGCCAACTCTTCCATCCCTCCCGGCGCGATCCCGAACTACGCCGGCGCTGGGGCCTGGGCGAACAGGACATCGCCGTGCTGCACGTCGGCCGGCTGGCGGCAGAGAAGAACCTCGGCCTGCTCGGCGGCACCTTCCGCGCGCTCTGCGCCGCCCATCCGCAGCTGAAGCTGCGCCTGGTACTGGTGGGCGACGGGCCGGAGCGCAGGCACCTCGAACGGGACCTGCCCGAAGCGCTGTTCTGCGGCGTCCAGCGCGGCGAAACCCTGGCCGCCCACTACGCCTCGGGCGACCTGTTCCTCTTCCCAAGCCTGTCGGAGACCTTCGGCAACGTGGTCCTCGAAGCCCAGGCCGCCGGCCTCGCGGTGGTCGCCTTCGACCAGGCCGCCGCCGGCCAGCACATCCGCCATGGGCACAACGGCGTGCTCGCCGCGCCGGGCGACAAGAGCGGCTTCGTCGAAGTCGCCAGTTGGCTGCTGGACGACCAGGAACGCCTGCGCCGGGTCCGTCTCAACGCCCGCCAGCACGCCAGCCGGCAAGGTTGGGACAGCATCGTCGAGCACTTCCAGAACTACCTGGAGGACGCCTGCGCCAGTCCGCTGGTCCAGCCCGCTCGGTCGAAGCCCGAGCGGCCGCCGGCGGAGGATGGCGGGGCCTTGCCACGCAGCCGCGAGTAGGTCTCAGGCAAAGGCTTTCGGCGCGGCGATGAAGCCCAGGCTCATGGCCCCGGCGCCCAGATTGATGCCGCCGGTGGGACTGAGCATGCCCAGGTGCAAGTGGATGTCGCGCTCGCGGCAGGCGTTCTCCAGCGCGGCGAAGCCCGGCAGGTCGCGCAGCGCGGTCGGATCGCCGGCATAGCTGAGACCCAGTTGCGGTGCCAGCAGCTCACCCGCCTGTACCCGCGCCAGGGCATAGCCGAACAGCTTCTCCGCCGACTTCTCGAAGCTCGGCGAGAGCGCCACCGGTTTGTCCTCGCCATCGGCCAGGCTGAACACCGGCTTGACGTCGAGCAGCGAGCCCAACCCCAGCGCCGCGCCCTTGACCCGGTCGACGAAACCGCTGCGATCACCCTTCTGGAAGCCGCGCCGGCGCAAGTGGCCCAGGTCGTCGGCGACCAGGTAGGTGCAGGTCTGCTGGCTGAGCTGTTCGAGGCGCGTACGCAGCGCGTTGGGGTGGCTGCCCTGCGCCAGCAGGCGCGTGCCCTCGGCCGCCAGGCAGGCGATGCCGGCGAACACCGAGTGGCTGTCGAGTACGCGCAGGGTGAAGGGACCGGCGATGCCGGCCGCGTGGCGGCGCTCGTGGTAGTGCTGGAGCAGGCCGAAGGAGGCCTGGGTGGCGTGCTCGAAGATCGGACTGCGCAGGCTGTCGACGGTGAGGCAGACCACGTAGTCGAAGTCGGTCACCAGTTCGTCGAGGAACCATTGTTGCAACTCGGCGGCGGAGAGCGGCTGGCTGCCGTCCTTGCTACCGACCTTGGGCAGGTGGTCGCGGTAAAAGCTCAGGGTGGTGTCGGGGTCGCGTCGATCGATGAGCCGCTGCTCGCCCAGGCGGATCCCGATCGGCATCACGCGGATGCCGTGGGCGGCGAGGAATTCGGGCGGCAGGTCGCAGGTCGCGTCGACCACCAGGCCGATACGCATGGATTCGCTCCTCTGGCCGTTTCTCGGCCTATTGTTGTGTTGGCGGTCATACAATGCCCGTTTCGGACTTTGAAGTCAGCCGGCCGCACGGCGGGTTTTCGGAAAAAATCACGGCCATGAAAAATCCCACCCCGAGGGGTGGGATCTGCTTGCCGGCGCGGCGCCGGGCCGGTGCGTCGCGGACGCGCCTTCAGACCAGGCTGGCCAGGGCCTCGCGGCTGAACGGCTTGATGTCGCCGATACGCCCCTCGCGGACCTTCACCGCCCACTCCGGATCCACCAGCAGCGCGCGGCCCACCGCGACCAGGTCGAACTCGCCCTTGTCCAGGCGCTCCACCAGGCCGTCGATGCTCGCCGGCTGCGCCACCTCGTCGGTTTTGCCGAAGAATTGCAGGAACTCGCTGCCGTCCAGGCCGACGTTACCCACGGTAATGGTCGGCTTGCCGGTCAGCTCGCGGGTCCAGCCGGCCAGGTTGAGTTCCGAGCCTTCGAACTCGGGAATCCAGAAGCGGCGGGTCGAGCAGTGGAAGATATCGACGCCGGCCTCCACCAGCGGCGCGAGGAACTCGCGCAGGCCCTCCGGGGTTTCCACCAGGCGCGCGGAATAGTCCTGCTGCTTCCATTGAGAGAAGCGGAAGATGATCGGGAAATCCGCGCCGACCGCCGCGCGCACCGCCCGCACCAGCTCGACGGCGAAGCGCGAGCGATTGGCCAGGCTGCCGCCGTACTCGTCGTCCCGCTGGTTGCTGCCTTCCCAGAAGAACTGGTCGATCAGGTAGCCGTGGGCGCCGTGGATCTCCACCCCGTCCATGCCGATCGCCTGGGCGTCGCGGGCGGCCTGGGCGAAGGCGGCGATGACGTCCTGAATGTCGGCCTTACTCATGCCGTGGACCAGCACCTTGCCGTCCTTGGCCTTCTCCATCGGGCCGTAGCCGGGCACGCTGGCGTCCGGCTCCACGCCCAGGCGCCGAACGCTGCCGACGTGCCAGAGCTGCGGAACGATGCGCCCGCCCTCGGCATGCACCGCCTCGACCACCTGCTTCCAGCCGGCCAGGGCGTCCTCGCCATAGAAGCGCGGCACGTTCGGATAGCCGTTGGCGGCCTTGTGGCCGACCGTTGTGCCTTCGCTGACGATCAGGCCGACGCCGGCGGCGGCGCGCCGGCGGTAGTACTCGACGACCTTGGCGTTGGGTACGCCGCCGGGGGAAAAGTTGCGGGTCATCGGTGCCATCACCACACGGGTGGGCAGTTCCAGGGCGCCGAGGCGGAACGGTTGGAACAGGGCTTCTACGGGGGCACTCATGGACGGACTCCTGAGGGGGAATGGGAGGTTCGGGCAGGTATCAGGCGCGGAGCAGCAGCTCCAGGCGCGACATGAAAGCATTCAGCGGAGCGAGGCCGGCGCCGACCTTGAAGCGCGCCAGGGCGCCCTGCCAGGCGAAGCCGATGAAGCCGGCCAGGCTCGCGCAGTCCTCGTCGGCGGCCAGTTCGCCGGCCTCGCGCGCCTGCTCCAGACAGTCCTGGAGGATTCGCGCGGAAGCCTGCAGGATCGACTCGACCTTGGCCGCGATCGGCGGCGACAGCTCGGCCATCTCGAAGCTCAGGCTGCCGATGAAGCAGTGGTATTCGGGCTTTTCCTGGCGGGCGAAGTGCTCCAGCAGCTCGCCGTAGTAGCGCAGCACCCGCTCGCGCGGGCTGAAGCGGCTATCGCCGAGGGCCTGGGCGTAGCGCGCCAGGCGCGGCGCGTAGACGTGCTCCAGGGCCTGCTGGGCGAAAGCTTCCTTGCTATCGAAGTAGTGATAGAAGGAGCCCTTGGGGATGCGCGCGGCCTGGACGATCTCCAGCACCCCGGTGCCGTGGTAGCCACGTCGGGTCATGACCTCGGAGCCCTTGGCCAGGATCAGTTCGCGCTTGTCGAGTCGGTTGCTAGTCATGGAACGAGAGAATATGACCGGTCGTCTCGTCCGCCCAGCATTATCAACGGCGGTGATCAGGCGTTACAGGCAGGGGCTTATCGCGTTGCGTCATGAAGCGGCGCAAGACAGGAAAGGAAGCGGCGGGACGCGAACGCGTCCCGCGGGAGATCAACCCAGGGCCTTCTCGATGGCTTGCACCAGGGCCGGGTCGTCCGGCGCCGTGCGCGGGCTGAAACGCGCCAGCACGCGACCGTCGGGACCGAGGAGGAATTTCTCGAAGTTCCAGGTGATGTCGCCGGGAAACTCCGCGCCCTCGCCCGCCAGCAGGCGATAGAGCGGATGCCGCGCGCTGCCGTTGACCTCGACCTTGGCGCTCATCGGGAAGCTGACGCCATAGTTCAGGCTGCAGAAGGACTGGATATCCGCCTCGCTGCCCGGTTCCTGCCCGGCGAACTGGTTGCAGGGCACGCCGAGCACCGCGAAACCGCGCTCGCGGTAGGTCTGGTAGAGATTCTCCAGGCCGGCGTACTGGGGTGTCAGGCCGCATTTGGAGGCGACATTGACCACCAGCAGCACCTTGCCCTTGAACGGGGAAAGCGGCAGGTCCTGTCCATCCAACCCCTGCAGGGTGAGATCGTGAAAGGCACTCATGACGTACTCCTTGCGCATTCAGCGACACAACGTGCCAAGCCCCGCACCGGGCAAGAACCCTGGCTGCGGCGCATCCCCAGGGACGGGGTAAAGAGCCCAGGCATGGCGCATGACGCGAAAGGCGCCCACAGGCGCCTTTCGCTATACCAGCTTAGCAGTTCCGCCGGCGGACGGCCCAGGCCATCAATCGGCGAATGAACGCCGATCAGTGGTGGTGACCGCCTTCGCCATGGATGTGGCCGTGGGCGATTTCCTCGGCGTTGGCCTCGCGCACGTCGACTACCTTGACCTTGAAGTTCAGGCGCTGGCCGGCCAGCGGATGGTTGCCGTCGACGGTCACGTCGTCGCCGTCGATGTCGCGGATGGTGACGATCTGCATGCCGCCGTCCGGAGCCGAGGCGTGGAACTGCATGCCGACTTCCAGTTCGTCGACGCCTTCGAACATCTCGCGGGTCAGGGTCGCGACCAGTTCGGCGCTGTATTCGCCATAGGCGTCTTCCGGCTCGATGGCGACGCTCAGTTCGTCACCGACGTTCTTGCCTTCCAGGGCCTTCTCCAGGCCGACGATGATGTTGCCGGCACCGTGCAGGTAGACCAGCGGCGCGCCACCAGCGGAACTGTCGATGACATCCCCGGCGTCGTTGGTCAGGGTATAGTCGATGGAAACCGCCTTGTTGGCCGCGATCTGCATGGTTCGAAACCTTTTCGATAAAGAAGATGAATGCGTAAGTGTACGCATCAATAGCCCCGAAAGCGACCGCGCCCCTGATGAACGGGGCGCGCGAGCGCCGTCGCGGGTGATTGATTTTCATCAGGACGAGGAAGGCCATTGGGTGGCAGTCTTGTCCTGTGGCCATACTCAACACCTGCGCCACCAACCGCCCTGGCAATCGCGCGCCTGGGTCCTTGACGAAAACGAGCGGCACAGACAGCTCGGCCGCGAATTTCGCTGCGGCTGGTGTGCCCGGGAAGAAGAAGAGCAGACCAAGGAGCAGTGATGCCCTCACGCAACATACTGGTGATCAACTGCGGCAGTTCGTCGATCAAGTTCGCCCTGGTCAACGAGGCCCACTCCCTGTTTCCCCTGCACGGCCTCGCCGAGCGCCTGGGCAGCCGCGATGCGGTGCTGCGCTGGAAGCGCGGCGGCGACAGCGACAGCCTGATGATTCCCAACGCCGACCACCGCGCCGCCCTCGCCCAGTTGCTGCCGATGGTGCAGAACGCCGCGGGCGGCAAGCTCCACGGCATCGGCCACCGGGTGGTGCATGGCGGCGAGCTGTTCACCCATGCCACGCGCATCGACGACCGGGTGGTCGAGGCGATCCGGGCCACCGCGCCGCTGGCGCCGCTGCACAACCCGGCCAACCTGCAAGGCATCGAGGCAGCGATGACGCTGTTTCCCAAGCTGCCCCACGTCGCCGTGTTCGACACCGCCTTCCACCAGAGCCTGCCGGAGCACGCCTACCGCTACGCCCTGCCGGAAGCCCTCTACCGCGAGCATGGCGTACGCCGCTACGGCTTCCACGGCACCAGCCACCGCTACGTCAGCCACCGCGCCGCGGAAATGGCCGGGTTGGCGGTCGGCGACAGCAGTTGGCTCAGCGCCCACCTCGGCAACGGCAGTTCGACCTGCGCCATCGTCAACGGCCAGAGCCTCGACACCAGCATGGGCCTGACCCCGCTGGAAGGCCTGGTAATGGGCACCCGCAGCGGCGACGTCGACCCCAACCTGCACAGCCACCTGGCGCGGACCCTGGGCTGGAGCCTGGAGCGCATCGACTCGATGCTGAACAACGAAAGTGGCCTGCTCGGCCTCTCCGACCTGTCCAACGACATGCGCACCCTGGAGCAGGAGCGCGAGCAGGGCCACCCCGGCGCGGCCCTGGCGATCGAGGTGTTCTGCTACCGCCTGGCCAAGTCCCTGGCGGCGATGAGCTGCGCCCTGCCGCAACTGGACGGGGTGATCTTCACCGGTGGCATCGGCGAGAACTCGCCGCTGGTGCGCGCCAAGACCGCCGCCCACCTGCGGCTGTTCGACCTGCGCCTCGACCAGGAGGCCAACGCCCGCTGCGTGCGCGGCGTCGCCGGGCCGATCCAGGCCGCGGGGCATCCGCGGGTACTGGTGATCCCGACCAACGAAGAGCGGCAGATCGCCCTCGACACGCTGGCCCTGCTCGACTGAACTGGATCGACGCCCCCGCCCAACCAGGCGGCGTGGCCAAACGCACGGCTTAAGGAGCCCAGATGCATACCTTCTTCATCGCCCCGACCGGTTTCGGCGTCGGCCTCACCTCGATCAGCCTCGGCCTGCTTCGCGCCCTGGAACGCGCCGGGCTGAAGGTTGGCTTCTTCAAACCCATCGCCCAACTGCATCCCGGCGACCTCGGCCCGGAGCGCTCCAGCGAACTGGTGGCGCGCACCCACGGCCTGGATACGCCGAAGCCGCTGCCGCTGGCCCAGGTCGAGCGCAT
The DNA here is from genome assembly GCF_001457615.1 of Pseudomonas aeruginosa. Taxonomy (GTDB): domain Bacteria; phylum Pseudomonadota; class Gammaproteobacteria; order Pseudomonadales; family Pseudomonadaceae; genus Pseudomonas; species Pseudomonas aeruginosa. The sequence continues at coordinate 4,608,170 of NZ_LN831024.1, forward strand.
GCTCGGCGACGGCCAACTGGACGAACTGCTCGAAGAGATCATCAGCCTCTACCAGCGCGCCGCCGCCGACAAGGACGTGGTGATCGTCGAAGGCATGGTACCGACCCGTCACGCCAGCTACGCCGCGCGGGTCAACTTCCACCTGGCGAAGAGTCTCGACGCCGAGGTGATCCTGGTCTCCGCGCCGGAAAACGAGACGCTCACCGAACTGACCGACCGTATCGAGATCCAGGCCCAGCTGTTCGGCGGCCCGCGCGACCCGAAGGTACTCGGGGTGATCCTCAACAAGGTCCGCGGCGAGGCCGACGCGGCCAACGCCGAGGACGGCGTGGCGGACTTCGCCCGGCGCCTCACTGAACACTCGCCGCTGCTGCGCGACGACTTCCGCCTGATCGGCTGCATTCCCTGGCAGGACGAACTCAACGCCGCGCGCACCCGCGACATCGCCGACCTGCTCAGCGCACGGGTGATCAACGCCGGCGACTACGAGCAGCGCCGGGTGCAGAAGATCGTGCTATGCGCCCGCGCCGTGCCCAACACCGTGCAACTGCTCAAGCCCGGCGTGCTGGTGGTGACCCCCGGCGACCGCGACGACATCATCCTCGCCGCCAGCCTGGCCGCGATGAACGGCGTACCCTTGGCCGGCCTGCTGCTGTGCAGCGACTTCCCGCCCGACCCGCGGATCATGGAACTCTGCCGCGGCGCCCTGCAGGGCGGCCTGCCGGTGCTGTCGGTGGCCACCGGCTCCTACGACACCGCGACCAACCTGAACCGGATGAACAAGGAAATCCCGGTGGACGACCGCGAGCGCGCCGAGCGGGTCACCGAGTTCGTCGCCGGGCACATCGATTTCGAATGGCTCAAGCAGCGCTGCGGCACGCCGCGCGAGCTGCGCCTGTCACCGCCGGCGTTCCGCTACCAGGTGGTGCAACGCGCGCAGAAGGCCGGCAAGCGCATCGTCCTGCCCGAGGGCAGCGAGCCGCGCACCGTACAGGCGGCGGCGATCTGCCAGGCGCGCGGCATCGCCCGCTGCGTGCTGCTGGCCAAGCCGGAGGAGGTCCAGGCAGTGGCCCAGGCCCAGGGCATCGTGCTACCGGAAGGCCTGGAGATCATCGACCCTGACCTGGTGCGGCAGCGCTACGTCGAACCGATGGTCGAGCTGCGCAAGGGCAAGGGGCTGAACGCGCCGATGGCGGAGCAGCAACTGGAGGACAGCGTGGTCCTGGCGACCATGATGCTTGCCCTGGACGAGGTCGACGGCCTGGTCTCCGGCGCCATCCACACCACCGCCAGCACCATCCGCCCGGCGCTGCAACTGATCAAGACCGCGCCCGGCTACAACCTGGTGTCGTCAGTGTTTTTCATGTTGTTACCGGACCAGGTGCTGGTCTACGGCGATTGCGCGGTGAATCCCGATCCTTCGGCCAGTGACCTGGCCGAGATCGCCGTGCAGAGTGCCGCGTCGGCGCAGGCTTTCGGCATCCCGGCACGGGTCGCGATGATCAGCTACTCCACCGGCGACTCCGGTTCCGGGGTGGATGTCGACAAGGTTCGCGAGGCCACCCGCCTGGCGCGCGAGCAGCGCCCCGACCTGTTGATCGACGGACCCTTGCAGTATGATGCCGCCGCCATCGCCAGCGTCGGCCGCCAGAAGGCGCCGAACAGCCCGGTGGCCGGGCAGGCCACGGTGTTCATCTTCCCCGACCTGAACACCGGCAACACCACCTACAAGGCGGTGCAGCGCAGCGCCGATTGCGTCAGCGTCGGGCCGATGCTGCAAGGCCTGCGCAAACCGGTGAACGACCTGTCGCGCGGCGCGCTGGTGGAAGACATCGTCTACACCATCGCCCTCACCGCCATCCAGGCGGACGCCCAGGCCCCGGCCTGAAGGAACGCCGCCCAGTGGGCGGCACTGGCTTCGGCCAGGCACGAGGATGTGCCATGTGAACGGCGGGACCACGCCCCGCTCCACGCGCCCGGCCCTGGCCGGGCGCCTACGTACAAGGACTCCTTGATGCTGTCGTTTCTCCCCCATTTCCTGCGCGGCTCCCTGGCCGGCCTGCTGCTGGTGTCCAGCACCCTGTGCTGGGCCTGCCTGCTGTTCGGCATGACCCTGGTCAAGCTGCTCCTGCCGTTCGCCGCCGCCCAGCGCCTGTGCAGCAAGATCATGAGCCTGATCGCCGAAGGCTGGATCGCCTGCAACAAGGGCTGGATGAACCTGGTCCAGCGCACCCGCTGGAACGTCCAGGGCCTGGAGGGCCTGGAGTACCAACACTCCTACCTGGTCACCAGCAACCACCAGAGCTGGGTCGACATCCTCGTCCTGCAATACCAGTTGAACCGACGCATCCCGCTGCTGCGCTTCTTCCTCAAGCAGGAACTGATCTGGGTCCCGATCATCGGCCTGTGCTGGTGGGCCCTCGATTTCCCCTTCATGAAGCGCTACAGCAAGGCCTACCTGGCCAGGCACCCGGAGAAGAAAGGCCAGGACCTGGCGACCACGCGCAAGGCCTGCGCCAAGTTCAGCCGCATCCCGGTAGCGGTGTTCAACTTCCTCGAAGGCACCCGTTTCACCCGCGCCAAGCACGACGAGCAGCAGTCGCCGTTCCGCCACCTGCTCAAGCCCAAGGCCGGCGGTATCGCCTTCGTCCTCGACGCCATGGGCGAGCAATTGAAGACCCTGGTCAACGTGACCATCCACTACCCGGACGGCAGCCCGACCTTCTGGTGCCTGCTTTCCGGACGCCTGAAGGACGTCGTGGTGCGCTTCGAGGAACTGGAGATTCCGCGCCAGTTCGTCGGCAAGAGCTACGACCAGGACGCCGGCTACCGCGCGGAATTCCAGCAATGGGTCAACCAGCTGTGGGAGCGCAAGGACCAGTTGCTCGACAGCCTGCACCGCGAGTTTCCCGGTAACGCCAAGGCGTAGGACGAAGAGCGCCGACCAGCGCCCATGAAAAAGCCCGCCGAATGGCGGGCTTTTTCGTCCAGGCCGCGATCAGTACTGCGGCTGGGTCTGCGCCGGGCCCTGGGCGCCCGGAACCGGTCGCAGGTTGACCTCGACGCGCCGGTTCTGCGCGCGACCGTCGGCAGTGGAGTTGCTCGCGATCGGCTGGTCCGGGCCCATGCCGCGGGTGCTCAGGCGGGTGCCGTCGACGCCCTGGGCGGTCAGGTAGCCGGCCACGCTCTGCGCACGACGCTGGGACAGGTCCATGTTGTGCTGGCGGCTGCCGGTGCTGTCGGTGTAACCGACGATCTCGATGGTGTTCTGGTTGTACTGCTTGAACGAGTTCGCCAGGTTGTTCAGCGGCGCGTAGAAGCTCGGGGCGATGTTCGCCGAATCGGTGGCGAAGGTGATGTTGCCCGGCATGATCAGCTTGATGTCGTCACCTTGGCGCTGCACTTCCACGCCGGTGCCTTCCATCTGCCGACGCAGCTCGGCTTCCTGCTTGTCGGCGTAGTAGCCATAACCCGCGGCGGCCGCGCCGGCAACGGCAGCGCCGATCAGCGCGCCCTTGCCACGGTTGTTGTGGTCGATCGCAGCGCCGGCGACGGCGCCGGCCAGCGCACCCAGTCCGCCGTACTTGGCCGTCTTGCTCATGCCACCCTGGCTTTGGCTTTGCGTGTCGTAGGGGTTGTTGTTGGCACAACCGGCGAGCAGCGCCAGTGCGGTGACGGCTGCGGCCAGAGGCAGGCAACGGGAGGTGAACATGGGAAAACTACTCCTCGAGGTACTGAAACGCCCCTGCGTGAGGGGCGGCCGATATCTTAGAGCATAGCCAAGTGGCAAAATTCCCGATGCTCGGAAAAATCCTTTTCAGCCCCTGACGAAGGGGTTCTCGCGCATCTCTTCGCCCAGCGTGGTGTCCGGGCCATGGCCGGCGACCACCGTGGCGTCCTCGTCGAGGCTGTACAGACGCTGCCTGATCGAACGCTGGATCGCCGCCGAGTCGCCGCCCCACAGGTCGGTGCGGCCGATGCCACGGCGGAACAGGGTGTCGCCGGCGATCAGCAGCTTCGCCCGGGGGAACCAGAAACTCATCGAGCCCGGCGTATGCCCCGGCGTGTGCAGTGCCACTCCGCAACCGCAGGCCAGTTCCTCGTCGTCGGCCAGCCAGCGGTCCGGGGCCGGCACCGGCGTGTAGGGCACGCCGAACAGTTGGCACTGCATCTCCAGGTTGTCCCAGAGGAACTGGTCGTCCTTGTGCAGGTGCAGGCTGGCGCCGGTGCGCTTCTTCATCTCGCCGGAGGCGAGGAAGTGATCCAGGTGCGCGTGGGTATGGATGATGCTGACCACCTGCAGGCCGAGGCGGTCGAGGCGCTGCAGGATCAGTTCGTGGTCGCCGCCCGGATCGACGACGATGGCCTTCCTGGTCAGCGGATCGCCAATGATGGTGCAGTTGCACTGCAAAGGCCCGACGGGAAAGGTTTCGCGGATCAGCGCGGGGGATGTCGACATGCAAGACTCCGATCACGGTCGGCGCGGCAAGCGCGCCATGGATTTCTATGAAACGCCAAGCATGGCACATCCATCCGCTGCCGAGGATCGCCGGCGTCGGCTCAGGGCGCTTCGCGGTAGTCGCTGGGCAGCTTGCCGGTCCACTTGCGAAACGCCCGGCGGAAGTTCGACGAATCGTTGAAGCCGAGCAGCAGGGCGATCTCGTACAGAGGTAGCTGGGTGGTGGTCAGGTATTGCAGGGCCAGGCGCTTGCGCACATCGTCGAGGACCTGCTGGTAGGTGGTGCCCAACGACGACAGGTGCCGGCGCAGGCTGCGCCCGCTGGTGTGCAGTTCGCGGGCGGCCTGTTCGAGATCGGGGAAGTCGCCGGGACGCGCCAGCAGCAGGCGGCGCACACGGGTCAGCAGGCCTTCCTGGACGTCCAGGGTGGCCAGCAGCGCCTCGCACTGCTGCTCGCACATCTGCACCGTGGCCGGGTTGGCCAGCGCCATCGGTCGTTCCAGGTACTCGCTGGGCATGCTCAGCCAGTGCCAGGGCTGCTCGAACTCCGCGGCCACCCCGAACACCTCGGCGTAGCGCCGGGCATGGGCCGGCGGCGGATAGGCGAAGCCGACCCGCACGTCCTGCAACGGCTCGCCGACCAGGAAGCAGGCGATGGAATACAGCGTCGCCATCAGGCCCTCGGCGGCGAACACCGAGGCGGCGCCCAGCGGCATCGACTCCACCGCGCGCAACTCGGCGCGGCCGTCATCGAGCACCAGTTCCAGTTCGTAGGCCAGGCCGAGCACCCGGTAGTACTTGAGGGCGAACTGGATGGCCTTGCCCAGGTTGGCGCTGGACAGCACCGCGTAGCCGAGGATGCCGTGGGCGGAGACGTTCAGGCGCTGGCCGAGCACCAGCCCCAGCGCCGGCTCGCCGCACAGGGCCTGGGCGCTGTAGGTGAGCTGGTTGAAGTCGAGGAAGGACAGGCGGCCGTTCGGGCTGTCCAGCACCTCGGGACGCACCCGCGCAGCGTCGAACAGCGCCTGGCGGGATACGCCGTACTCCGCGACAAGATCGAGGAGTGCCTCGGCATAGGCCACCGGCACCAGTTCGGCGGTGAAATTGAGCGGTTGTTTCATGGCTGTTTATTGTTCTGACCGCTGGCCGGATATGACCGGAAAGTTGGCAGAAGATAACCTTGTGAGGCTATCCCCCGCAAGCGATAGTCGATCCCATGGTCCTTCACCATCACAGGGAGCCGCTATGGCCAGCACCACCCCCGAAGGTCTGGAGATCCGCCCGCGTCATCTGGACTTCGACCTGCCCGATCCGATGCCGCGCCATTGGCACAGCGGCGACGCTTTCAAGACCCACATGTTCAACGCCATGTCGGTGCTGTTCCCCGATGGCGAGCGCTTCTTCATCGACTCCGTGCGCCACTACCGCGAACGGGTCGAGGACCCGGCGCTGAAGCAACAGATCCGTGGCTTCATCGGCCAGGAAGGCCACCACAGCCGCGAGCACCTGGTCTACAGCGACCGCCTGCGCGCCCTCGGCTACGACATCGACCGCCTGGAAGGCGGCGCCAAACGGCGCATCCGCTTCGCCCAGCAGAAACTGCACCCGTCGCGGCAACTGGCGGCCACCGCGGCCCTGGAGCACCTCACCGCGATCATGGCCGACGGCCTGCTGAGCAACCCCAGGTGGCTGGAAGGCGCCGACCCGACCATGGCCCGCCTGTGGCGCTGGCACGCACTGGAGGAAACCGAGCACAAGGCGGTGGCCTACGACGTGTTCATGCTGGTCAACGGCAAGGCCAGGCTGCGCCGCCGGGCGATGGTCCAGGGCACCTTCTTCTTCGCCCTCGACACCACCAAGGGCCTGGTCCACATGCTCAAGCGCGACGGCCTGCTGTGGAACTTCAAGGTCTGGCGCGACGGCATCAAGTGGCTGTGGGGCAAGGACGGCGTGTTCCGCTCGCTGGTGGGCGTGTACCTGGACTTCTACAAGAAGGACTTCCACCCCTGGCAGCACAATAACCTGCACCTCATCGAGCAGTACCGCGACCAGTTCGAACCGGAACCGAAGGCCGCCTGACCCTCCTCGCCGCCCCTCCGCGCCGCGAGAGGGGCATGCATCGTTTCCCTGCCCTGCCTGGTATTTCGGCCCTTCGTCCACGCATTGAAAAAGCCCGCGACTGACCAGCGCGGGCTTCTTCATGACGGCCTGGGATCAGGCCATCAGGAAGCGCAGTGCATCCGCCGCGGTCTGCTCGGGAATCTCCTCCATGGGGATATGCCCGACGCCCGGATAGGTCTTCACCTGGATCCCCGGCAGGTCGCGTTGCCACAGCGGTACGTGCTTCGGCGAGATCCAGCGGTCGCGTTCGCCCCACATCAGCAGGGTCGGCGCGACGATCCGGGCGATGCGTTCGCCAGAGGTGCCGAGTTCCTCGCGGTTGACCTTCAGCAACACGCGGAAGATCTCCATCATGCCCTTGCGGTTGCCCGGGCGGCGGCTCAGATCGTAGTAGCGGTCGACCACCCCCGGCTTGATCCGCCCCGGCTCGCCATAGACTTCCTTGATGCCCTGGGCGATCAGCGCTCGCGGCATCCACAGCGGCATCGCCAGGGTCGAGCCGGGCAGCGCCGCCGAGGCGATCATCCACGGCACCTTGCGCATCTGGTAACCGGCCGGGTCGATCAGCACCAGCCGCTCCACCCGCTGCGGCTGCGCCAGGGCGAAGTTCCAGGCGATATAGCCGCCCAGGGAGTTGCCGGCGATCGAGGCCTTGTCGATCTTCAGGAAATCGAGCAACTGGCCGAGGATCGCCACCATGCGCTCGCCAGAGTAACGGCTGTCACGCCCCGGCCCGGTCAGGCCGAAGCCCGGTACGTCGAAGCGCACGATGCGGAAGTACGGCGACATCGCCTTCACCCAGTCGTCCCAGGTGTGCAGCGAGGCCACTACGCCGTGGATCATCACCAGTACCGGCTTGTCGCGGCTGCCTTCGTCGCGGTAGTGCAGCGGGAAACCGTCCAGCTCGATGAAGCGCGAGCCGCTGGACGGTGCGGCGTAGCGTTCGCGCAACGACTCCAGCGAGAGAGAGCCGAAGCCCAGGCGGGCGAATCCGACCGCCAGCGGCGGTTGCAGCAGATAGGGTGTCGCGGACATGGACGCACGTCTCCCGTCTTGTTGTTATGACAGGGCATCAGAGCATGGCCACGACGGACTGCGAGCCCAACCTAGGTTCTGTAGGCGCGAGCGGCGACTGCCCGGCTGTTACCCTTGCAATCTCGTCGGAGCCTGGGTGCGGGGACAGAGCGTACCCACCAGCAGGTCGCCGAGCACCCGCTTGACCCGCGGCAGCTCCAGCGGGTCGCTGGCATTGAGCAGCTCCAGCGAAGCCGCCTCCATCGCCCAGATCAGCACCCGGTAGGTCAGCGCATCGTGGGCCGCGCCCTGGGCGCCCAGGCGCTCGGCCCACAGCTCGATAATCTTCAGGTGCGCGCGCTGCCGGTGCGCCGCCAGCGGCGAGCCGGCATGCAGGGCCTCCTCCTGCATCATGCGAATGATCGGACCGACCGCCAGGTGGTAGTCGAAGAACAGCGAGACCATCGCCCGCAACCAGTCCTCGTCGCTGCCGGCCTCGCTGCGCAGCCCGCCGAAGCGCGCCAGCAGCAATTGCACGGCGCTGTGGTAGATGCTTTCCAGCACCTCCAGCTTGCCGGCGAAATACTTGTAGAAAGTCCGCCGCGAGACCCGCGCCGCCTCCAGCAAGTCGTTGACCGTGGTCTCGGCGATCCCCTTGCGGGTGAACACCGGGATCGCCGCGAGCTGGATGTTGGTTCGTTGCAGATGCCCCACCAGCGGCCCCTCGCCCTGCGCCGCCTGGCGCGCCAGCGCGCCGTAGCCGCCGAGGTCCTCGAATACCGCCTGCAAGCCGTCCCACTGCGCCGTTGCCATCCCGTCCGCCCCAATCGAAGCGCGGGGTGACGGCGGCCCCGGCCATCGCTAACCTAGGCCGATCCACGCGCCCCGCAAGGAAAGTCCGTGCCGACCCTATCACGCCGCCTGCTCTGGCCGCTGGCCATCCTTTTACTGGTTCTCGGCCGCCCGCTCGCGGCCGCCGACCTCTACTACCTCGGCCAGCGCATCCCGGACATCCAGAAGCCCTGGGACAGCCACGACTACCAGGTGCTGATCGACGCCCTGAAGAAGATCGAGGAAACCCAGAAGAACGCCCTGCCGCGACGCAGCGGCGAATTCACCGGGCCGCTCTACCTGCGCATGGTCAGCGAGGAAAACTTCCGCCCGCAGCTGAACATCTACAGCCCCCTGGAGATCCGCCAGAACGAGGCCCGCGAAGTACTGTTCAAGCTCAAGGAGCTGATGCGCCTGTACTTCGATTTCCGCGCCGCCAAGCAGCCCTACGGCGCCGAGGCGCTGGGCCTGATGAGCTACTCGCTGCGCGAGCAGTCGATCCTGTTCACCCTCACCGTCGAATTCTGGATGACCCTGTCCCAGGCCGAGCAGCGCAACCTCGCGCGCCTGCAGGGCATGCAGGAAACCAAGGCGGCCGCGGCGATGCTCACCGGCAGCGCCCTCGACTACCTCGGCCTCACCGCCCAGTTCGAGCGCCAGGACCTGGTGCTCTACTCCGCCGAACTGGCCAAGGAAATGCCCGAGCTGTTCATCCACCTGCCCTCCCCGGTGCGCGCCCAGTTGCTGGAACGCATCGCCGCTTTCGCCAAGGACCACCCTTACCCCGAGGTCCGCGACAACATGCGCGACCTGCAACCGGTGTTGCAGGCGATCCAGGCCGACGTGGAAAAACAGCTGGCGCCCGGGCGGAACGCCAAGGCACCGGACAAAGCCCTGGACCTGAGCCCGCCTCCGGAGGGGAAACCCAGCGGCGTCAAAGGTTTATGAGCGGCGGATTGGACTCTCGCAGCCCTTTGCCGTAAACTGGTCGTCGACCTGTCAAGGTTTTGGGGCCGATTAGGATTCGACGCCGGTAACAAAACTTGAGGGGCATGCCGAGCTGGTAGCAGAACTCGTAAATTCGCTGCTGCAAACTTATAGTTGCCAACGACGACAACTACGCTCTAGCTGCTTAATGCGGCTAGCAGTCGCTAGGGGATGCCTGTAAACCCGAAACGACTGTCAGATAGAACAGGATCGCCGCCAAGTTCGCTGTAGACGTAACGGCTAAAACTCATACAGCTCGCTCCAAGCACCCTGCCACTCGGGCGGCGCGGAGTTAACTCAGTAGAGCTGGCTAAGCATGTAGAACCGATAGCGGAGAGCTGGCGGACGGGGGTTCAAATCCCCCCGGCTCCACCAAACGCAAACGATAAGCCCCTGATTTTCCTAGTGAATTTCAGGGGCTTTTTCTTTGCCCAGTTCCTTGCCTGCTCCTCCAGCGCCGGGCCTTTCCTGTTGCCGGCTCGCCTTGCTGCTCCCTCCCCTACCGTGACCGGCACCCGGCGAGCTTCGCCAGCCCGCCCTTTTGGCTGCGGACGCGTGGAATGATATTTCCCGAATCTGTTAATGAGACCGTTCGATTCCGCCGCCAACAAGGTTCTGGAACGCTGGCAGGAAAACATTCATGGATTCAGGTTCGAAACTCCCCGCCCAAGAAAACGAGCCTCCGAGAAACCGACGCATACTTTTCGTCAAGCAAAGAAAAAGAATTTGAGCTAGACACTCACTACCAGGGTAAGCAGGCGTCTTATATCCCTGGAAAGCGAAACCTAAAACAGAGATTCCAAAACACGATAAACCGGCCTCCACAGACGCTCGAAGGACAAGAAAAATGAAAAAGGAACCGAAAGGAGCAAAAAACAGGATAGTCATCGCCAAAGATGAGAAGAACGTTCTGACCTGCACCAGCGAAGGGTTCGAATATACGCCAGACATCGTCAAGAACGTCTACGGAAAGAGCAGCCGACCCGCACTGGAAGACTGGTTCCTGACGGAACTTGATTTCTTTCGCAGGTATTACCCGGGATACGAGATTTTCACCCTCGGCTCCAGTTGTGTCTTCGGCGAAAAGTTCGTGAACTACCTGACCATCTGCGAATTCGACATAGACAGTACCTACGCCTTCGACTGTCTCAAGAAGGCCCTGAGGGAGTCCGACCAGGCCATTCGGCGGAAACTCTCCGCCATGTGGAAATGGGACATGGCCGCCAGGAAGGACTGGAGCATCGTCTTCATGGTCGGGCACATGGACTTCGCCTACTTCCTCCAGCACAGGAAGGAGTTCCAGGGGGATGCCCATAAGCGCTTCATGAGTACATTCACCACGGCGGAGACGAAAATCACCTCTCGCGACTACAAGGTCATGCATGACGGCGCGATCCTGCCCTTCGACGAAACGGCCCTGTCGCCGGAAGACAGGTTCATTTTCGAGAACTATCAAAAGATAAAGTTCGAAACCACGCCACTATGAAGTTAACGGACAAAAGCGAAAGGCGCCCGGCCGGACGCCTTTCGCCAATAAACCCCAGCCACTCGCCAGTTGCTTTCAAGAACTTCTACGAAGTCCAGGAGTTCCGACTCCTGGCCGACTCTTCCAGAGTTCCGCAATAAAACTACAAATCAAAAATATCCTCAGACTGGATGCTTGAAAAAACACCGTTGGCAACGTTTCAATTCCCACCATATCTTCCGCATGGATCAGTGGGAAAACTCATGTCACTACAGTCTGAAATGCTCGTGGAGCAGAAAGTTTCCAACGCCCAGAAATCCACCGGCACCGCCTATCTTCTGTGGTTCTTCCTGGGCGGTTTCGGCGCACACCGCTTCTACCTGGGGAAAACCGGCACGGCGGTTACCCAACTGATCATCACGCTGATCGGTTGTTTCACCCTGTTCCCCCTGATCATTACCGGCATCTGGTGGATCGTCGATGCCTTCCTGATTCCCGGCATCATCCAGGGCCATACGGAGCAGACCCGCCGCGACGCCCGGCTGGAAGTTGCAGCGCTGCAGGTAGCCGGCGCTTCCGCGTCGCACCCTCAAGACTGACCGGCGCACCTCGCTACGGTCCTCGGCGGGCCGGAGAAGAAACCAATGCCGGGAGGTGGGACAAGGAGAAGTCCCCTTCTGCGTTTCTTCCGCTGGCGATAGGTGCCGACTCGTTCAATCCCGAATTGGCCGCCAGAGCGGCCAGCACATCTCACTGATGCAAGGACCCGCACATGAGTGGAAAACCCGCCGCCCGCGTCACCGATCCAACGACCTGCCCAGTGCCAGGGCATGGCAGCAACCCCATCGTCCAGGGCTCTCCCGACGTCGTTTTCGACGGCCTGCCGGCAGCACGGCAAGGCGACGCCTCAGCCTGCGGAAGCCCGATGATCTCAGCCGTTTCGTCGACGGTACTCATCAACGGCCTGCCGGCGGTGACGCTGGGTAGTATCGGGGCGCACGGCAACGTGGTGATCGGCGGCTCGGGGACGGTACTCATCGGCGACGTCTTCACGCCCGCCCCGCGCGCTCCCGCCCTTCCCCTTAACCGCAACAGCGTGCCCTGTTCCGGGCGCTTCCAGCTCATCGACCACGAAACGGGCAAGCCCGTCGCCGGACGCCGGGTCAGGGTCTGGTCGAGTGGCGGCTGGAATGCGTTCGACACCACGGATGCCGACGGCATGACCTCCTGGATCGAGCGCCCCACCGCGGAGACCCTCTACATCGACCTGGTGCAGAGGGGCGACGCATGAGCGACCAGCCCAGCCTGTCCCGGGGAGGCATGAGCCCCGAAGGCAGGACCAACCCCGTCGGCACTCTGGAATCCAGGCTCGATCCGCAGGACAAGAAGGTGCTGTGCTCGGCGGTCTGCCATTGCAGCAGCACGCCCAACCTCAGCCAGGATGGCAAAAGCCTCAAGCAGGCGTGCGTGGCACAGCGGCTGGGAGAGTTGGACGAAGTTCTCCAGGGACGCAGCCCCTACAAGCCCGAGGTCAGCTACGACATGACCAAGAACCCACCGCAGCCGATTCTCTATAGCCAGACCGGTAACAGTCCACATGGCTGGATACCGGGATGGATCAGCAAGTATTGGGATGAAGATCCGGAGCATCCGCCGTTCAAGCCAGGGAAAGGAATGATTCGCAGGCCCGACGTGATCATCGTTCAGAATCCCAACAGGCCGCCAACCCAGGACAATATCAAACAGGTGGTGGAGATGAAGTTTCCGCCTGACCCACATAATAGGGAACAACTTGAGGATTATGCAGCGATTGCCGGCAACAAGAACAAGATTGTTGAAATGAAGCCCTCCGACTGCGACTGTGGCCAGGAAAATCAACGATCCAAGGTGCCAGTAGAGCAAGTAGGGTGGGCCGCCGCCATCGCAGGTGGGGTGATGTTCGTCTTGACCCGAGGCCGTTCCCCTCGCCCGATGATTCCCGCCTGTTGATCAAGAGGAAAAGCCCATGGAACAGCCATTCGATCTGGCCGCAGAGTTAGCCAAGCAACCCCATCTGCTGGAAATAGCCGGCAACCTGTTGATGAAGGGCGGCCCCGAAGACTATATCGGTGCAGTGCTTTGCCTACGCGGCACTCTCTACTTCAAAGAGGCCCATACCCCTCTGGTACGAGAGTCATTATGCCAATGCTTCGATGAGTTCAAGCGCCTGGCAGAGCCCCACCTCACCCGGCTCTGGCGTGAAGAGCCTGCACAAGGAAAGCCACTGACCGCATACCGTGACACCCAACCACTGCGCGAGATGATGGGGGCAATGGATGAAGACGATCATCTCAGCTTCTGCTACACCAGCGGCAAGAAATCCCGCGATGCAGGCGCCTGGCTGTTTGATATTTACGGCAAGCGGAGCTGGCAAGCCAAAATGGGGCATGATCTTAGTGTTCTGGAGTTCTCCGTACCTCTGCTATATCAAGAGCAGCAGCCATTGGATTTCCTACAGCTATTTATCGACTTCGCACGTCGACTAGAGCCTGAGCAGGGGTATGCGGGGCATGCCTACAATCTCTCGCCGACCAGTTGGGACAATGACGAGCCCTCCGAAGCCTTTATGGCGGCGCGTATGCCGGGTTTGGATGTAGGGACGGCTTGTCTGTTGGCCAATACTCCCGAGTTCAAACCTACAAGAATCAAAACTGTCAGTTGGCTAACCCTCCTGAACAACGAGCGCCTGGCGCTGGCCGGCGGGCTCGATGCCCTGCGTGCGCAACTGCCCTCCAGCCACTTTGCCTTCTACCGCTACGGCGATGGCGTGGTAATCCAGGCCGGTGCCTATCCCTATATCGCGGGTGATGCGGAAGACTCCAGGCCCGCTCCGTATGTGCTGCTGAACCACGCGCTCAAAGGCATTCGCTATGAAACCATCGGCTCGCTACACGGCGGCTCACATGACGGCGAATTGCGGCTGGTGGGCTGGGCGGCCGATCAATGGCTGAAACGGCTGGATGTGGAAGACAGCGAACTCCCCCGCTGGCGCGACAAATTGCTCAACACTGAGCCATGCTTGGACGCGACGAACTCACTGCCGGAGCGCCCGTAGGGGCTTACGTTTTCTGGGATCAAAAGTGCTCGCCAAGGCTACACTCCCTATGAGGCGAGCCTGACAGAAAAAATATCTGCCCCTCACAAGAGTGCTTATAAGCAAGAATTCAACCTATCTAATCGTGCCTTCAATATCACCCAAACAGCATCTATTACTTATTATTCAACAACCATCCCTCTTTAATAGATTCGCGACTCGAAACCCAAACTCAAACTTAAAATCTGTCTTCTTTACACCTTACTAAAACTTCTTCAAACCCATAAGACCATCTCCATTGGCGTCATTTACTTCTTATCGGCGATATCTAAAACACCTTTAAATTGGAAACAGCTCTAAGGCTTTGAAGTCGAAGAACTGTCGTAACGAATAGCCTTAGGCGCCCGTCTCTTCGATATCAGCGAAGTTACTGATTTTCACCGCGCCATCCGGGAAGCGTGCAATCACTTCCAGATGGCCGCCCATGGCTTCGATGTGGCTGCGCAAGGTGGAGATGTACATATCCGTACGCCGCTCCATCTTGGCAATTGCCGGCTGCTGCACCTGCAGCACTTCAGACAGCATCTTCTGCGACAAGCCTCTAGCCTGGCGCAACTCATTCAGGGGCATTTCAGCCAACAGTTCCTGGGCCTTGGCCTCGACGCGGGCCTGTGCCTCAGGCGACATTTGCGCCCGAAGGTCGGAGAATTTCTTAGCCATCGATCAGTCCCTCCTCACGGAGCTGGTGCAAGTGTTCGTCATGGAGGCGGTCGGCAATGGGCACGTTCAATTCGTACCAACGATCATCGCCAGTCTTGTCGCCACCGATCGGCAGTATCGCGGAGCGTCTGGGGTCAAACGCGTAAAGCGTTCGGAAAGGTCGCCCGCCGTGTTGAGTCCGTAGCTCTCTCATATGGCCAGGGCGGGAGCCATTGATGCCGCTGCTGTGGGGGTGCCCCAAGGATGGCCCCCGCTCCTCAAGCAAGCGAACCGTCACAGCTAGCGACTCCTGCTCATCCTCGGACAGAGAACCCCACCAATCACCGAACTCGTCGGTGTACTCGATATCCCACGCCACAAAATATAACCCCCAGGGAATATTCCATCAAAGGAATCCTACTCAAAGAGAGCGCTTCCCGACAACGGACCGAGCGCACGGAGTCCTGAAGACGATCCGGTCCCAGATGGACGCACCAGGACCCGCGAGGCAGCCTCATTCCGTGTGTCGAAAAAGTGTCGAAATTACTCGCCCATACAGGCCGGCATAGCACAGAGCTTGGCCCGTCCCCTCCTCTCCAGCCCCAGTCCTGCCCAGCCTTGGCCATTTACCGCCTCCGTCGGTTATCGGTGTCTGCGTGCGTATTCCGCCTCGAACAGCGACAGCAAGGAGCCGGTGATGCGGCGGTGCTTTCGCCGGTCTTCGGTTTCGTCGAGCAGGTCGAGGACGCTCAGCGTTCCGATCGCCGACTCCAGCCGGCGGCGGGCGGTGTCGAACAGGTCTTCGCTGGCTGCGCTGCTGTCCAGGTAGAGGGTGGCGCAGCCGGGATGCTGGTTGCATTGCGAGGTGCGTCGCAGGGGGATGAAGGTGGAAGGGGACTGTGCGGTGACGGTTTTGCCCGGACAAGGTGCCGCTCCGGCAAGGTGCGAAGCGCTTCACAAAATGCCAAACAGAGGGCGAGCGCATCCCATCGCCAACACGCAATCGCCTTGAATGGCCGCTTCGATTCCTCGTCATGCGGGGATGCCGTGCCCGGCTCCAGCGCATCGCCACCCACACCGGAAACCCTATGCCCTACCGCGTTCTCCTGCTCATCCTGGCCCTGACGCCCGCCCTCGCCTCCTCCGCCACCCTGGACGAACGCCTGGGCGACCTTGAACACGCCTTCAAGCCCGACCTCGACGGGACGACAAGCGCAAAGCCGGCCAGCCCGCCGCCGGAGCGGTTCAAGCTGGCGCCGCTGGGCAGCGTGGTGCGCAAGAAAGAGTGCGCGACATCGAGCCTACCGGACGAGCAGTCCAGCTGCGCGGCGCTGGAGTTCTGCACGGACTGCGCACAGTAAGGTGGAGCGCCGGCAATCTCACTTGGCGAACAACTGGCCCATGTCGCGGAAGCTCTTGAACTCCAGCGCGTTGCCGCAGGGGTCGAAGAGAAACAGCGTGGCCTGCTCGCCGACCTGGCCCTTGAAGCGGATGTAGGGCTCGATCACGAAGCGGGTGCCGCGCTGCTGCAGGCGTTCGGCCAGGGCGTGCCAGTCGTCCCATGCGAGGACCACGCCGAAGTGCGGCACCGGCACGTCGTGGCCGTCCACCGGGTTGCTGCCGACGTGGCGCTGGGAATCGGTCTGCGGATGCTGGTGGATGACCAACTGGTGGCCGAAGAAGTCGAAGTCGACCCAGTGCTCGGCGGAGCGGCCTTCGCTCAGGCCGAAGACCTCGCCGTAAAAGCGCCGGGCGGCGGGCAGGTCGTGGACGGGGATGGCGAGGTGGAAGGGCATCAGGCTCATGGCGCGGTTCCTCTGTGGGTGTGCCGGGATTATTTGCCCTGCCGATTTCGATGGAAAGCGCATAATATTTCGCCTGAGCAACACTTTTTTCGAGGCTTGGATGATCCGCGAACTCCGCACCCTGGTCGCCGTGGCGCGCCGGGGCTCCTTCGCCGCGGCGGGGGAACAGGTGGGGCTGACGCAGTCGGCGGTGAGCGCGCAGATCCGCGCGCTGGAACGCAGCGTCGGCGTCGAGTTGTTCAAGCGCACGCCGCGCGCGGCACACCTGAACGAGGTCGGGAGGCAGGCGGTGCGTACGGCCGAGCAGATCCTCGCGCTGTTCGACGGCATCGGCCAGGGCGACAGCCCGCGCGGACGCCTGCGCATCGGTGCGGTGAACACGGCGCAGACCGGGCTGCTGCCGGAGGTGCTCAAGCGCCTCGCCGAACAGGCGCCACACATCGAGCCGCAGGTGGTGCCGGGCGTCTCGCTGCACCTGCTGGACCAGGTGGACGCCGCCGAACTGGACCTGGCGATCCTCATCCGCCCGCCGTTCAACCTGCCGCGCGGGCTCTCCGCGCAACGGGTCGAGCGCCAGCCGTTCGTGCTGATCGCGCCGCCGCAATGCACTGCGACGGATGCGCTGGAATTGCTGCGCACGCAACCGTTCATCCGCTACGACCATGTGTCCTTCGGCGGTCGCCTGGTGGGCGATTTCCTCGAGGCGCAACAGCTCAGGCCACGCCAGGTAATGGAGCTGGATGAGATCGACGCGATCGCGCGGATGGTGGAGAACGGCCTCGGCGTGGCGCTGCTGCCCCGGGCCGGGCTGTGGCTACGCGAGCCGGCGCGGGTACGGGTGATCGAACTGGGCGCGCTGGAATTCCAGCGCGAGCTGGTGATGGTCAGCCGCAGCGGTTCGGCGCAGGACGACCTGGTCGGTGAATTCCGCCGCGCCCTGCTGGCCGAGACGGCGGCTCAGGAGGCCGCGCCGACCACCGCGTAGCGCGGCGCCGGGCGCGCCAGCTCGCCGAGGAAGGTCCACAGGCGTTCGGCCTCGCCGGGTAGCGGCAGGCGGCGACGGATCAGGGTGTAGCGCAACGGCACGTCGAAGCGCTGGCCGCCGGCGCGCACCAGGCGACGGCTGGCGAGGTCCTCGCGGACCAGGGTATGCGGCAGCCAGGCGACGCCCAGGCGCGACTGGGCGAAGAAGCGCAGCCCCTCGGTCTGGCTGGAACTGTGATGGCGCTGGAGGAACAGGCCGCTGTCGCGCAGCAGCGGTTCCAGGGCCCAGCCCAGGTGGCATTCCTCGGAGTAGCCGAGGAACGATAGCGCTTCGGTCTGCAGGCGGTCGAGGTTGAACAGCGGCTGGCCGGCGGCGTCCGGCGCGCAGACCGCCACCAGTTGTTCGTGGCCAAGCTCCAGGCGCTGGAACTCGGCTTCGCTGTCGATGCCCAGGCGGCGCGACACCGCCTCGCCTTCGTCGAGCAACGCCACCACGTAATCCACCGAGCCGTCGCGCAGGCGCGACAGGCATTGCGGCAGGTAATCGCAGTCGACGCTGAACTTGGCGCTGCGGAAGTCCGCCTGCAGGCGCGGAATCCAGTGCGGGAAGAACACCGAGGAGAGGATGTGCGGGGCGCAGAAACGAATGCGCCGCTGGGCGTCTTCGTCGCGCTCGCGGATCGACTGGCGCAGGTTGTCCAGGGCGCGCACCGCGTCCTGCGCCACGCCTTGCAACTGGCGGCCGGCCTCGGTCAGTTCGAGGGCGTGCTTGTGGCGCTCGAACACCGGCGCGCCGAGCCACTGTTCCAGGGTCTGGATACGCCGGCTGAGCCCGGACACGGAGACATGGCACTCCTGCGCCGCACGGCTGAAGCTCTTGATCCGACAGAGGACGAGGAAGTCCTTGAGCATCACCAGGTCGATCATCGTTGCGCGTTCCTCAACGGTCGGGCGTTTTCAGTCTACTTCGCGCGGCGGTGCCTGTTGCAAGGCTAAAGTTCGGTTTGTTTTGCCGATTTGGCAAGCAGCTCGTCGACTCCCGCAAAACAGACCGGGAAAAGCGGCCCACAGTAGTGAGGTCGCGCTTTTCCAGCCATCGACCCGCCCGAGCATCGTGGCCGGGCGGGTCCGCCACGAGGACAGGACCATGCAGACATCCCCCGCTCCGGCCATCGTCGCCGGCGGCGCCTACCAGCCGGTGGTGCTCCACGCCGGCATCGCCTACGTCAGCGGCCAGTTGCCACGCCAGCACGGCGAGCTGCGCTGGACCGGCAAGGTCGGCAGCGAACTCGACCTGGAACAGGCCCGCCAGGCCGCCCGGCTCTGCGCGGCGCGCTGCCTGCAGGCGCTGGAGGAGGCGCTGGGCGGCCTGCAACGGGTCGAGCGGCTGCTCAAGGTGACCGGCTACGTCGCCAGCGCGGCGGGTTTCGTCCAGCAGCCGGCGGTGATCGATGCCGCCAGCGAATATTTCGACGAGGTGCTCGGCGCGCGCGGCGGCCACGCCCGCGCCGCCGTCGGCGTGGCCGAGCTGCCGCGCGGCGCCGCGGTGGAGGTGGAACTGATCGCGGCGGTGCGGCCATGAGCGCGCTCTTCCCCGCCGCCCCCGACGCCTTCGGTGCCGACGAACTGCTGCGCCTGCGCCGCGAGACCCCGGCCTGGGGCAGCTACGCGCACTTCGCCCATGGCTCCGCCAGCCTGCCGCCGCAGGTGCTCTACGAGGCCCTCGACAGCTGGCTGGAAGCCGAGCGGCGCTGGGGCGTGCAGCGCGCCGCCGAGCATTTCGCCGAGCCCTTGCTGGCGGTCCGCGACAGCGTCGCGCGAGTGCTCGGCACCCAGCCACGGCACATCGCCCTGCTCGACTGCGCCAGCCGCGCCTGGTCGGTGGCCTTTGCCGCGGCCCTGGCCGCCCATCCACGGATACGGGCGATCAGCAGCTTCGACGAATACGGTTCCAACAGCCTGTGCCTGCTCGCCGCGCGCCAGCAGCGCGGGGTGGAGCTGCGCCTGATCGACGCACGCGGCGACGCCGCACAGCTGTTGCAACGGCTCGACGAGCAGTTGCACGACCTCGCCCCCGGCCAGACGCCGCTGCTGTCGCTCAGCGCGGTGCCCACCGGGCATGGCGCGGCTACCGCGCTGGAGGGCGTGGCCGAGCGCATCCGCGCCCATGACGGGCTGTTCTTCCTCGATGCCAGCCATGCGGTCGGCCAGTTGCCGCTGGCGGTGGAGGCGATCGGCTGCGACGTGCTGGTGTTCCCGCCACGCAAGTGGCTGCGCGGGCCAAAGGGACTCGGCGTGCTCTATCTCGGCGAACGCGCCCTGGAGCGCCTGGCCCTGCCCGACGGGCTGGACGTCGGCGGCGCGCA
The DNA here is from genome assembly GCF_001457615.1 of Pseudomonas aeruginosa. GTDB lineage: Bacteria > Pseudomonadota > Gammaproteobacteria > Pseudomonadales > Pseudomonadaceae > Pseudomonas > Pseudomonas aeruginosa. The sequence goes on from NZ_LN831024.1 coordinate 4,627,974, forward strand.
ATGGAGCGACGCCTTCGCCTTGCAGGCACGGGATGACGCGCGGCGCTTCGAATGCTCGGAGTTCAACCCGGGGCTGCGCCTGGCGCTCAAGGCCAGTTGCGACTACCTGTTGCAGACCGACGTCCAGCGCATCGCCCGGCGCAACCGCCAGTTGCGCGAACGCATCGCCCAGCAGCTCTACCGCCGGCTCGGCTGGACGCCGCTGGAACAAGGGCCGCACGCCAGCGCGTTGATGACCTACGCGGCCCCCGAACTGAGCGGCGAGCAATGGCTGAAGCGCCTCCACGCGCGCGGCGTGAACGCCTCCTACATCGGCCCGCAGTATGCCCGCTGGGCGCTGCGCGAGCAGGCGCTGCCGGGGGTACTGCGCCTGACTCCGCACTACCTGACCGACGACAGCGAGATCGAGCGCCTCGGCGAGGCCCTGGAGGATTGCCTGCGACAGCGCGCCGCCAGTTGAGCGACCTTGCGCGAATGGCAACGTTGCGCCGCCGTGCCGGCGGTTGGCGCAACGCCGGGCGATTTGCGCAAGGTCTTTGTGCCGGCGGCAACGAGCGTTGCCGAATGCGCCGCGCACGGCCGCCGCCATGCGGTTTAAATCCCTCTCGTAGAACAACGCATAACGATCCCGCCAGCGACATCTTTCACCTGCCTGAGACACCGACGACTTTCGACGCCCTGGGCAGCCTTTCGGTCCCCCGCGGACCGCTCCGCCCTCAATGGAATGATGAATGGAGGAAAGACGACCATGACCGGATCCCGGAAAACCCTGATTCTCGGATGCGCCTCCACCGGCGCCAAGTTCACCCCGCGCAACCACGCCGCCACCGGCGACCGCCTGCTCGACAGCATCTGCACCGGCGCCACCATCCGCACCGCCCCCGGCGAACTGCTGGACGAAGCGCGCCAGCTCTACGAGATGGGTTGCCGCTACTACCACTATCACGCGCGCAACCCGCTGACCCAGGAACAGACCACCGACAACGACATCTACCAGGCGGTCAGCCGCGCCCTGCAGAACCGCTTCCCCGACCTGATGTTGAGCTTCGGCGCCAGCCGCAACGGCAGCGAGGTGCAGGAGAACATCCGCCGCTTCGGCGAGTGGGAGCGGGTCAGCCACTGCGCCATCCCGCTGCACCTGGGCGGTGCGCACTTCGTGACGATCCAGGCGGCCATCGAATTGCAGGTGATCTGCGAGCTGGAGAAGCAAAGGCGCAAGCTCGACCTCGACTATGCCTCCAGCCCGGCCTTCCTCGCCGACCTGCGCGACTACCAGCCGTCGACGGCGCTGGAAAAGGCCGAGTTGCAGACCCACTCCACCAGCAAGGGCGCCGACTACGGGGTGACCTCGCCGATGACCCAGTTCCAGGTCTACCGCAACGCCATCCAGGCGCGCCAGAAGCTCGGCCTGTTCCACGAGGTGGAGTGGGTGCAGCACGTGCGCAGCTACGCCATGACCCGTTTCGCCGTGGAGCACCCGCGCCTGCGCCTGGGCGGTTCCGGCCAGTTGAACGTGATCCTGCTGTTCGGCTTCTCGCCACGCCTGCCGTTCCCGGAGACCTACCAGCAGTTCCGCGCGGTGATCGAGAGCGCCAAGAGCCTGGAGTACGATATCGGCGAACCCGGCGTGCGCAAGCGCAAGGTCAGCATCACGGTCGGCGCGGCGGTGATGCCGCAGCATGCCGCGCAGCACTTCCGGCCGCTCGACGTCGGCCCTCGCGCCGGCACCCCGCTCTGCGCGGTGCGCCGGCTGGCCGCCTATGCCGCGCAGGCGGACAGCCAGGTCGACGTGCTGCGGGTCGGCATGGAGGACACGCCCTATGCGGTGGACGATGACGGCCAGGTGACGCTCAGCGACAACTGCCAGTTGCTGCGCCAGGCTCTCGACGAACTGCGCGCCAACGGCGCCGAGGCCGAGCTCGACGGCGAACGGATCTTCCAGCGCATGGGCATGGAACGCACCCTCGGCGAATACCTGTCGCTGCAGCGCCTGCATCCGCTCGGCGAAGCCAACTTCACCCTCGCACGGGAGTTCGTCCAGTGACCGCCGCCCTCGCCCCGAACCCCACCCAGCGCTACCGCTGGGTCATCCTGCTGATCGCCACCTTCGCCCAGGCCTGCGCCTGCTTCTTCGTCCAGGGCATCGGCGCGATCGCCGTGTTCATCCAGAACGACCTGCAACTCTCGTCGCTACAGATCGGCCTGCTGGTGTCGGCGGCGCAGCTGGTGCCGATCGTCGGCCTGCTGGTGGCCGGCGAGCTGCTCGACCGCTACTCCGAGCGGCTGGTGGTCGGCCTCGGCACGCTGATCGTCGCGCTGGCCCTCTGCGCCTCGCTGTGGGCCACCGACTACCTGACCATCCTGCTGTTCCTGGTGGTCGTCGGCGCCGGCTACAGCACGGCGCAGCCGGGCGGCAGCAAGTCGGTGTCACGCTGGTTCGCCAAGACCCAGCTGGGCTTCGCCATGGGCATCCGCCAGGCCGGGCTGCCGCTGGGCGGCGCGCTGTCCGCCGCGCTGCTGCCGTACCTGGCGGGGATCTACGGCTGGCGCAGCGCATTCCTCGCCGGCGGCCTGGTAGCGTTCCTCGGCGCGCTGGCCTTCATGCTCTTCTACCGCACCCCGCCGGACGCCCCCGCGCCCGGCGCGAACCCCGCCGAACGCGACCTGGGCGCGGTGGTGAAGTCGCGGCTGGCGATGATCACCGATCCAGCGATGAAGAACATCGTCTGTTCCGGGGTGGCGCTGATCTCGGTGCAGTACGGCATCCTGGTGTTCACCGTGCTCTACCTGCACGAGACCCTGGAGATCGGCATCGGCATGGCCGCGACCCTGCTGTTCGTCGCCCAGGGCAGCGGCGTCGCCGGGCGCATCCTGCTGGCCGCCTGGAGCGACCGCTGCCGCGCCGGGCGCTACTTCCCGGTGATGGTCTGCCTCGGCGCGGTGATCCTCGGCCTGCTGGCGCTGGTCCTGCTGCCCCTGCAATCGCCGTTGGGGATGGGCCTGGTAGTGGCCTGGCTGGGCTTCTTCGGCTTCGGCTGGTACGGTCCCTGGGTGGCCTATGTGGCGGATACCGCGCCGGTCGGCAAGACCGGCTTCGCCCTCGGCCTGGCGATGGCCATCAACCAGTTGGCGATCGTTCTCGCGCCGCCGGCGCTGGGGCTGCTCAAGGACTTCAGCCACAGCTTCGTCCCCGGCTGGCTGGCGCTCTGCCTGATGGCGGCGGTAGCCCTTGTGGTCACCGCCTGGAGCGGCCGCGGCCTGCCCACCGCGCTGCCACAGAAGCACTGAAGCGATGACGGCCACGGCCGAGGAGGCACGATGCGCGCGATCCTGTTCGATGTGTTCGGTACCCTGGTGGACTGGCGTTCCAGCCTGATCGAGCAGTTCCAGGCGTTGGAGCGCGAACTCGGCGGGACCCTGCCCTGCGTGGAACTGACCGACCGCTGGCGCCAGCAATACAAGCCGGCGATGGACCGGGTACGCAACGGCCAGGCGCCCTGGCAGCACCTCGACCAGTTGCACCGGCAGAGTCTCGAGGCCCTGGCCGGAGAGTTCGGCCTGGCGCTGGACGAGGCCCTGCTGCAACGCATCACTGGCTTCTGGCACCGCCTGCGGCCGTGGCCGGACACGCTCGCCGGGATGCACGCGCTGAAGGCCGACTACTGGCTCGCCGCGCTGAGCAACGGCAACACCGCGCTGATGCTCGACGTCGCGCGGCACGCCGGGCTGCCCTGGGACATGCTGCTGTGCGCCGACCTGTTCGGCCACTACAAGCCCGACCCGCAGGTCTACCTCGGCGCCTGCCGCCTGCTCGACCTGCCGCCGCAGGAGGTGATGCTCTGCGCGGCGCACAACTACGACCTCAAGGCCGCGCGCGCCCTCGGCCTGAAGACCGCGTTCATCGCCCGGCCGCTGGAATACGGCCCCGGCCAGACCCAGGACCTCGCCGCCGAGCAGGACTGGGACCTGATCGCCAGCGACCTGCCGGACCTGCACCGGCAACTGGCGGCCTCGGCCTGACCGACTTCCTCCTTCCTGCCCCCTGAACCGCTCGCCCAACCCGCGCGCCACGGCGCGCCGGGAAAGGCGCGCGCAGCGCCGGCACGCGTCCGGCAGGAGCTTCGTCATGTCCGCGAAGGATACCCCGGCCCCCCAGGCCGCCGAGCCCGGTCGCGCCCAGCCGGTCGAAGTCCCCAGCGGCGGCCACTGGTGGCGCCGCCTGCTGGCCTTCGCCGGCCCCGGCTACCTGGTCGCGGTGGGCTACATGGACCCGGGCAACTGGGCCACCGACGTCGCCGGCGGCGCGCAACTGGGCTACCTGCTGCTCTCGGTAATCCTGCTCTCCAGCCTGATGGCGATGCTGCTGCAGGCGCTGTCCGCGCGCCTGGGCATCGCCAGCGGCCTGGACCTGGCCCAGGCCTGCCGCGAACGCTACTCGCCGAGCACCTGCCGCCTGCTGTGGCTGGCCTGCGAGACGGCGATCATCGCCTGCGACCTGGCCGAGGTGATCGGCACCGCCATCGCCCTGAAGCTGCTGTTCGGCCTGCCGCTGGCCTGGGGCGCGTTGCTCTGCGTGGGCGACGCGCTGCTGGTGCTGGTCCTGATCGGACGTGGCCAGCGGCCGCTGGAGGCCTTCGTGGTGGCGTTGCTGACACTGATCTTCGCCTGCTTCGCGGTACAGTTGCTGCTCTCGCGTCCCGAACTCGGCGAGGTGCTCCAAGGGTTCTTGCCGAGCCCGCGGGTGCTCAGCGACCCGGCTGCCCTGTACCTGGCGATCGGCATCGTCGGCGCGACCGTCATGCCGCACAACCTCTACCTGCATTCCTCGCTGGTGCAGAGCCGCGCCTACCCGCGCAGCCTTGCCGGCAAGCGCCAGGCGCTGCGCTGGGCGGTGGCCGACAGCAGCCTGGCGCTGACCCTGGCGCTGCTGGTCAACGCGGCGATTCTGATCGTCGCCGCCAGCGTGTTCCACCGCAACGGGCACACCGAGGTGGTCGATATCGAGCAGGCCCACGCGCTGCTCTCGCCATTGCTCGGCCTGGAACTCGCCTCGCTGCTGTTCGCCGTGGCGCTGCTCGCGTCCGGCCTCAACTCGACGGTCACCACCACCCTGGCCGGGCAGATCGTCATGGAGGGCTTCCTCCGCCTGCGCCTGGCGCCCTGGGCGCGGCGCCTGCTGACCCGGGGCGTCGCAGTGCTGCCGGTGCTGCTGGTGACCCTGCTCTACGGCGAGGACGGCACCGCGCGGCTGCTGATCTTCAGCCAGGTGATCCTGTCGATGCAGTTGCCGCTGGCAGTGATCCCGCTACTACAGTTCGTTTCCGACCGGCGCCTGATGGGCCCGCTGGCGATCGGCGCCGGGACCCGGTGGCTGGCCTGGGCGGTAGCGCTGGCGATCGTCGGCCTGAACCTGCAACTGCTGGCCGACTTCGCGTTCGGCTGAGCATTGCCTGAGGGCACGCTGCGCGGTGCGGGACGCGCACTCAGGCAATGCTCAGCCATCGAGACCGCGGGGAAAACGGTCGGCCACCAGGTTCAAGGCGATGCCGTGCTCCAGGCAGGCCTTGAGCCCGGCCAGCACCAGGGTGAAACCTTCGGTGGCGTCTACCACCCGCGGGATGACCTCTTCCGGGGTGCCGACGAAACCGCTGTTGCGGATGCTGACGAAGGTCCCGGCGCCGGGCAGTTCCTCGAACAGCCACTCCACCTGGGAAGGATTGCTGTCGCCATTCGGCCATTCGATGAGGATGCGGCGGTTCGTTTGCAGGTCTTTCACTTCGATTTCCTGGGAAACCCCGTACATGTCCCAGTGCCAGCGCAGCCGTTTCCCGGCTTCGAGGCGGGCATCGCCGCGGCTGAACCAGAACCTGGCGGTGATGGCCGGATCGACGAAGGCTTCGAAGACCTCGGCGATGGGGCGGCGGATCAGCATTTCCGCCTTGGCGACGACCTGTGCGACGGCAGTCATGGCAAGTCCTCCATGGGGGTGGGCAAGGGAGCGGCCGCCGCATCGGGCGGCCGCTCGCGGTTAATGGCTCAGGCCGGGTATTTCTCGTTCAGAGCGTAGAGGATCGCCGCCGTCTCCACATCCAGCGCGCCGTCGTAGTTCTCCGGGCGGAAATGCATCTGGAAGGCGCGCAGCAGGCTGGTGAAGTAGGCATCGTCGACCGTCGCCGGCAGCGCATAGCCGTACAGGCGGAACGCCTCCAGCAGGTCGGCGCGCGGCGGCAGGCCGTCGCGCTCGAAGCCTTCGCGATAGCGATCGCGGGTGGCGTCGTCGTACCAGGCGCCGATACCGGCCTCGTAGAGTTCCTTCCAGGGCAGCTTCGGCCCCGGGTCGGACTTGCGCCCGACGGCGATGTCGGAGTGGCCGACCACGTTCTTCGGGGTCATGTCCGGGTAGCGCTGCAGGATGTTCTTCGCCAGTTGCTTGAGTGCGTTGATCTGCGAGCGCTCGTAGTCGGGGAAGGTGAACACGCCGTCGTCGTCGCGGGCGAGGTTGACGATCTCGATGCCGATGGAGGTGTCGTTGAGGTTGTCGCGGCGCGCCCAGCCGCTGACGCCGGCGTGCCAGGCGCGGTCTTCCTCGGCGACCAGGTTGAAGATGCGCTGGCCCTTGAAGCCGGCGGCCTTGTAGCTGGGGTCATGCGGCGCCGGGATCAGGTAGTGGGCACTGGCGGCGCCGGTGGTCAGCGCCTTGACCGAGGCGGCGAAGTCGAGCGCGGTGTAGTGCAGCACCAGGAAGCGCACGCGTTTGCCGTAGGGGGTAGTGGTGCGATAGCTGTTGTAGTCGATGGTCAGCATGGTTTTCACCTTTTTGCGGATGATGGAAAGCCCCCGGCCACAGGCTCGCCTGTAGCTAGGGACGTCGATGCAGCGATGAGGTTCAGGGGCCGGCCAAGGAAACGCGGACCCCGTCTAAACCGGAAGGAAGAAGACCGGGCATAAAAAAGCCCGGCACGCGGCCGGGCAAAAGGGATACACCAAAGGCAAGCCCCAGCGAACTGGGGGTGCGGGGGCTCACCGAGGCCACTGAACGATGGCGTTATGACAGCACCCGGCACAACCGAACTTTAAGTTGGCCGGACGCCGTGCGGGCGCACCCCAGAGCCTTTCGCACCGGTCGCCGCCCGCTGCGTCCGGTTGCGCGGCGGGCAGAAACGACGAAGCCCGGCGCTGGGGCCGGGCTTCGAGGGCGACCACGGGAAACGTGATCATGGGAAAAAACTACCGCGAGCGTCCCGCCGCGTGCAACACCGTTCGTCCGTTGGCCGCTCTACTTTGCACTTCTTCACAAAGTTCACCAATAGCCATACAGACCCTCGACAGAGTGACTACTACTCTATCCACGCCAGGTCCGATTGCTCCTCCATCTCCTGGCATTCCCGGCCACTGTCCACCCCCGCACAGTGGCTTTTTTTCGCCTGCGCCTAGCGTCGTGCCAGCGGCGCCTCGTCCCGCGCCAGCATCAGCGCCAGGATGCAGCCGAGGAGGAACGCCTGCAGCGCCAGGCGAGCGGCCAGCAGCGTCGGCGGGAAGGATGGGAACAGGTCGGGGTGCTGCCACATGTAGAGGTTGGCCGGGGTCACGCAGAGGGTCAGGATGAACAGCCCGCACGCCGCCAGCCGGCGCCATGCCGGCACCAGCAGGGCGCCGGCGCCGAGCAGTTCGAAGACCCCGCTGACCCACACCGCCGCCAGCGGCCAGGGCACGTAGGGCGGGACGATGCCGACGAAGAAATCGGTGAAGACGAAGTGGCCCAGCCCACCCAGCAGGAACCAGGCGGACACGAAGGCCAGGAGCAGCGTGCGAGCGGGCGACGGCATGGATAACCTCGGCGCGGCGATGGAACGGCAATCCTGCCACGCACCGCCGACGCCAGGCCCATAACCTTTGCCCGGTTGGCAGGCGTCCGCCGAAACAAATGCTCAAACATTCCCGCCGCCGGGGCGACATCTGCTCAAAAAATGTCCTGGCCTTTCTTCGTCGAAAGACATACAATCCGGGACTGCGTACCAAACTGAAAGTCAATCAGGCTTTACCCCAAGACCGGGCCCACAGATGAAAAGGGCTCTACCATCAGGGTTACAGCCTTCCGATGGTTCTTCGGTCGCCACTCTTCTGAAGCAATCCCCTGCCAAGCAGGGCCGATGGGAAGACCGGCGTCCCGCAATACCACCCGCAGATTGATCAGGATCCTGGCCTGGAAACTTTCCTGCCAATCGATCCTCTGATTAGTACCTGAACTGCCAGCTTGCTCTTTTCGAAAAAAGCCGGCATAACCAGTACGTTCCCCCGACACAAAGCTTTCTTGGCACTGTCACGGAGCGGGAACATTTGCAATATACGCTGCTCCATAAGCGTGAAAGTAAAGGAACATAAGAATATGTCTATTCAACATCGTACTCAGGATGCAATTCGCACCCTAACCGCCGCATTTGCGCCGTTCGACTGCCTGATCCAGGCAACTCGTAAAGGAAACTTCAGTTTCACCATCGTTGACCAGCATGGCGTGGCCTGCCACAGCGAGCGCCTGTATCCGGAGCAGTACGACGACTCCGGCAAAATGGAAGAAGTGATCAATCGAGTTCGCAAGAAAACACTGGCTGCCTGAATCATGCAAGCATCAGCGCGAATGCAAGGAAAAGCCCCGTCCCCGACGGGGCTTTTTTGTGGGACAGCGAAAAGTACAGGTTAAGTTGAAGAAAGTTCCCACGCAGGAAATAAATACTTACTTATTCCTTTTTAAATATTTCCTCGCCAACTTCGTCATATTCCCGCGGCCAGGGGAAACAAGCGCAGGCCGTTTCTCCCGTACTCCACTCAGACGATCGCCAGGTTTCGCTTGCGGGTAGGCGGCGGAAACGCCTGGTCGAGCGCCCGCAGGTCATCGGCGCTCAGTTCCAGGTCGGCCGCCGCTGCATTCTGGCGGATGTGAGCGGACGTCACCGCCTTCGGGATCGCGATCACCCCCTGCTCCAGTAGCCAGGCCAGGGCGACCTGGGCGCTGCTGGCGTCGTGGCGCGCGGCGATCTCGCCGAGCGCCGGGTGCCGTAGCAGCCTGCCGCCCTGCCCCACCGGACAGTAGGCCATCACCGGCATGCCGCGCTCCTGGCACCAGGGCAGCAGGTCGTATTCGATACCGCGTTCCTCCAGGTTGTACATCACCTGGTTGGCGGCACAGGCGCTGCCGTCCAGTTCGTACATGTCGCCCAGGTCGAAGTTGGACACGCCCCAGCGCAGGATCTTGCCCTGGTCGCGCAACCGCTCGAAGGCTTCGATGGTTTCCTCCAGCGGATACCGGCCCTGCCAGTGCAGCAGGTAGAGGTCGATGGTTTCGCAACCGAGCCGGCGCAGGCTGCGCTCGCAGGCCGCCGGCAGACCCTTGCGGCTGGCGTTGTGCGGGTAGACCTTGCTGACCAGGAAGACCTCTTCGCGGCGTCCCGCGATAGCCGCGCCGACCACGTCCTCGGCGCCGCCCTCGGCGTACATCTCGGCGGTATCGATCAGCGTCATCCCCAGCTCGATGCCTTCGCGCAGCGCCGCGACCTCGCGCTTGCGTTCGCCGGGCTGCTCGCCGATATGCCAGGTACCCTGGCCGATGGCGGCGACCTCCTGGCCATCGATCAGCGTGAGCGTTTTCATGCAGCGTCTCCTGTGGTGAATGGACGGGGCCTCATGCCCAGGGATCATAGCTGCCGAAGCTCCAGACGTGGCCCTCCGGATCGCGGCAAGTGAAGCCGCGACCGCCGTAGTCCTCGTCCTTGATGTCGATGACGATCTCGGCGCCGGCGGCCTGGGCGCTGCGGAACAGGGCGTCGGGATCGGCGACCACCAGGTAGAGGCTCTGGGTATTGCCGCCGGCTTCGTCGACGTGCCGCATCAGCCGACCGTAGGCGTTGTCGCGGACGCTCGAGCCGAGCATCAGCATGCCGTTGGCGCCGTTCGGGCTGGCGTAGGTCAACTCGGCGTGGAGCACCTGTCCGTCCTCGCCGGGCACCACCAGCTTGCGCTGGAAGCCAAAGGTCCGGCACAGCCAGTCGATGGCGGCCGGCGCATCGCGGTAACGCAGGCAGGGAATGACGCTGGCGACGGTGTTGCTGGCGGGCGTGTGCATGGCGCATACCTCCGGGGGAAAGCACGACCACCAGCATAGACGCTGGACCGGACCGCCCCCGAGGCACGGATGGGCGGCGCGCCCTTCAGCGCAGCAGCGCCAGCACCCCGCCGAGCAACGGCACTCCGGCGGCGCAAGGCAATGCCCAGCGTGGCCGCCAGGCGAGCAGCAGGACCAGCGTGCCGGCCGCCAGCATCAGCAGGCAGGACCAGAAGACGATGCCGATCTCCACGCCCTGCCGGTGGATCGAGAAGGCCAGCGCCAGGCCCAGGTCGAGCAGCGCCACGCCGCGTAGCAGAAGCACCCGGGAAGCCGACGGCTCGTGGCCGAGAAGGTTCTTGTGGTGGCGGTTCATGGCCAGGCAGAGAGCGGTGAAGGCCAGCAGGTTGAGGCCGAAGACCAGCAGCATCAGGCCACCTCCTGGACGTTCAGGCGTCGCCGGGCGGGCTTGCTCGACGCTTGCCGACGTCGCCAGCCGAGCCAGGCGCAGAGCAGGCCGAGGCCCAGCAGGCTGAGGTCGACGCCGGCCAGCACCCAGTCGCCGCGCTGCAGGCTGGCCAACAGGTTGCCTTCCGGGCTACGCAGCAGGCCGAGCAGCGGCAGGCCCAGCGCCAGCACGGCGGCGAGGCGCAGTTGCGTGCGACCGAGGGCCCCGCTGTTGCGGCGGACGATGGCCCACAGCGCGACCAGCGCCCAACTGGCGCAAAACACGCGGATCTCCCAGGTGTCGCGGCCGGCCAGTTGCGTCGGCAGCAGGCGGTTGCCCCACAGCAGCGCCAGGCTGGCCAGCGGCAGGCCGCCGCAGACCGCCAGGTTCAGCGCCCGCACCAGACCAACGCCACGACTGCCGCGGACCTCGCGCTTGGCCAGCCAGACCTGCAACCCGCCGAAGATCATCATCGCCCCGGACAGCCCGAGCAACAGGTACATCCAGCGCACCAACTGGCCGCCCCACTGGATCATGTGCAGGCCGGTCAGCCAGCCGTAGGTGGCGTAGCCGGGCGCATAGGACGGCTGGGCATGCAGCAGTTCGCCGCTGGAGGCATCGAAGTTGACCGTGCGCTGGTCGTCGAGGATGCGCGAGGCGTCGCGCCGGCGGATGTCCACGGTGGCCGCCTCGTCATAGGGATGGTGGACGCTGATCCAGCCCGGCGCGCCGCCGTCGCCCCAGACCTTGCCGGCCTCGACGATCAGGCCGTCGATGGACGCCGGCGGCCCCGCCGGGCGGCCGACTTCCTCGCGTTCGTAGGAGCCCTGCACTTCATGGAAGAAGCGCTCGCCATCGTTCTGGTAGACCACCTGCAGGCCCGCCTGCATGTAGTAGACGATGAAGATCACCAGGCCGGTGTAGGCGATCATCAGGTGGAACGGCAGGCCGATCACCCCCAGCACGTTGTGCGCGTCGAGCCAGGCGCGCTGCCGCGCCGCCTGCGGGCGCAGGGTGAAGAAGTCCTTGAAGATCCGCCGGTGCACGATGGTCCCGCTGACCAGCGCCACCAGCATCAGCATCCCGGCGATGCCGACGATGTACAGGCCGACCATGCCGGCGTGCAGGTCGTAGTGCAGGGTGAAGAAGAACTCGCCGCCGACTGTCTTCGGCAGCGGCTGGCCGCTCACCGCGTCCAGCTGAAAGACCTTGAACTCGCTGCCGTCGCGTGGCTCCCAGCCGGCGTTCCAGTAGGGCGCCCGCTCGCTCGGCGGCAGCATCCACCAGGCATGGGCATCGGGGGCGCGCTGGCGCAACCAGTCGCGCACCTGGTCGGCGCCCAGCGACTGCGCGCCGGGCAGGTGCAGGTCCGGCTGCATCCAGCGGGTCAGCTCCTTGTCGAAGCTGGCCAGGCTGCCGGCGAAGACGATGACGAACAGCAGCCAGCTGACCAGCAGCCCCGACCAGGTATGCAGGCCGGACATCGATTGACGCAGGTTCATGGACGCGCTCCGTAGTCGAGGCCGAGCCAGGCCAGGCCGCCCAGCGCCAGGCTGGCCAGCGCCAGCACCCAGCAGGCGCGCCAGGCGCTGCGCGCGGCGAAGGCGTAGACGATGGCCGCGACCCACACGGCGAAGCAGCCGAGGCTGCCGAACGAGACCCGGTCGGGACGCGGCAGCGGCAGGTAGATGCTCAGGCAGGCGGTGACCGCATAGGCCAGCGCGTAGCCAAGCAGGACCGCGACGAGGATGCGGCCGGTGACGGACAGTCCGCCGGCCAGGGCCTGGCTGGTCATGGGGCGGCGTCCCGGGTGGAAACAGGGCCTTGCATCGTCGCTACCTCGTCTGGCTGGCACGGCGACGCCGCGCTCGCGGGTGGCGAGGCGGTCGTCGATTCGGAAGGTTTGCGACTGTATCTCAATTACGTTCGCATTTGTACTTGCTCCGGACGACCGCCAGGTCGCGTCGCGCCAGGGATTGCCGGGGTCCGACGAGTGCGGGTCGTATCCCGTCGCATTCGTCCGCCGCGCCATACGTCCATCTCCGCTCTGCGCAAGCGCGCCGAGCTTGGTAATATCGGCTGTTTGCGGTTTCGGCTGGTCTCGCCGAAGGACATACCGGATGACTTCACCCTCCGCCCCAGACACCCAGCTCAGCCTGGCCATCGACCCGGCCCGGCCGTATGCGCGGCTGACCCTCGGCAGCCACGTGCACAGCGGCTACGACCTGCGCAGCGGACGCATGCAGAGCATTTCCCGGCACCGTGCGGCGCTGGCCTTCATCTATGCCGGCGAGGCGGTTTCCGGGCGTCCCGGCAGCGAGCCACGGGAGGCCCAGCGGCGTATCGAACGGCGTCCGGCGCACGAGCAGGAATACCGCGAGACCCTGCGCCGCCTCGGCTTCAAGCCGGCGACCCGGCGCAGCGACGCGCTCGAGGAAAGCGCCGGCGAGATGTTCGAACTGCCCGGCGACAACGCCTGGCTGCACTTCATGCAGGACGACCTGCCGCGCCTGCGCCAGCAGGGCTGGTTCATCGACATCCGCGCCGACTTCGCCTACGACCTGACGCCCATCGACGCCTGGTACGCCGAGGTCGAGGAAGCCGACGACCGCCAGTGGTTCGAGCTGGAACTGGGCATCCAGGTCGCCGGCCAGCGGGTCAGCCTGCTGCCGGCGCTGACCGAGCTGATCCGCCGCAGCCCGGCCCTGCTCGATCCGCGCGCCCTCGCCCGGCACGCCGACGAAGAGCAACTGGTGCTGCGCCTGGAACTCAACCCGCCGCTGCGCGTGGCGCTGCCCTTCGGCCGCCTGAAGCCGGTGCTGGCGGCGCTTTCCGACTTCTACCTGGGCGACCCCGAACCGCAGCGCAAGCTGCGCCTGGGCGCACCGGACGCGGCGCGCCTGGCCGATCTCGACGAGTTGCCGCTGGCCTGGGAAGGCGGCGACAACCTGCGCGACTTCGCCCGCCGCCTACGCAGTTTCCAGGCTCGTCCGGCGACCCCGCCGCAAGGCCTGCGCGCCGAACTGCGGCCCTACCAGCTCGAAGGCCTGAGCTGGATGCAGACCCTGCGCGAACTCGACAGCGGCGGCGTGCTGGCCGACGACATGGGGCTGGGCAAGACCTTGCAGTCGCTGGCCCACGTGCTCCTGGAAAAGCAGGCCGGGCGGCTCGACACGCCGGCGCTGGTGGTGATGCCCACCAGCCTGATCCCCAACTGGCTGGACGAGGCCGAGCGCTTCGCCCCCGATCTGCGCGTGCTGGCCCTGCACGGCGCCGGCCGGCGCCGCGACTTCGCCCGCATCGACGAGCACGACCTGGTGCTGACCACCTATGCCCTGCTGCCACGCGACGCCGCCGAGCTGGGCAAGCGGCGGTTCCACCTGCTGATCCTCGACGAGGCGCAGAACATCAAGAACGCCACCACCAAGGCCGCCGTCGCCGCCCGCGAGCTGGCGGCACGGCATCGCCTGTGCCTGACCGGCACGCCGCTGGAGAACCACCTCGGCGAACTCTGGTCGCTGTTCCATTTCCTGATGCCCGGCTGGCTCGGCGACGCCCGCCAGTTCGCCCAGGACTACCGCACGCCGATCGAGAAGCACGGCGACGAGGCACGCCTCAGTCACCTGGCCGCGCGCCTGCGGCCGTTCCTGCTGCGACGGACCAAGGAACAGGTGGCCTCGGAACTGCCGCCGAAGAGCGAGTTCACCCAGTTCGTCGAACTCAGCGAGGCGCAACGCGAACTCTACGAGACCGTGCGCCTGGCGCTGGACCGCAAGGTCCGCGAGGAGATCGCCCGGCGCGGCCTGGCGCGCAGCCGCATCGTGATCCTCGAGGCGCTGCTCAAGCTGCGCCAGGTCTGCTGCGACACGCGCCTGCTGCAACGCCAGGAAGACGGCGCGCGCAGCGGCCGGGCGCTCAGCTCGGGCAAGCTGGCCTACCTGCTCGACATGCTCGACGAACTGATCGCCGAGGGTCGCCGGGTCCTGCTGTTCTCGCAGTTCACCTCGATGCTCGCGCTGATCGAGGACGCCCTGCGCCAGCGCGGCGTCGACTACGTCCTGCTGACCGGCGAGACCCGCGACCGCCGCGCCCCGGTACAGCGCTTCCAGAGCGGCAAGGTGCCGGTGTTCCTGATCAGCTTGAAGGCAGGCGGGGTCGGCCTCAACCTGACCGCGGCGGACACCGTGATCCACTACGATCCCTGGTGGAACCCGGCGGTGGAGAACCAGGCCAGCGACCGCGCCTACCGCATCGGCCAGGACAAGCCGGTGTTCGTCTACCGGCTGATCGCCCGCGGCACGGTGGAAGAGAAGATCCAGCACCTGCAGCAGGAAAAGGCCGCCCTCGCCGACGGCCTGTTCAGCGAAGGCAACGGCGACGGCTGGAAGCTCGACGAGGCCGATATCGACGCGCTGTTCGCGCCCTTGCCCAAGGCGCTCTGAGGGCCGCCCGGATTCAGCGCGCGACGCCGCGGTAGACGTAGGTCATCGGCCGCGGCCCGGGCAGGTAGCCCTGTTCCAGCTCGTCGATGCGAAAGCCGGCCTCGCGCAGCAAGGCCGGCATGTCGCGGTCCAGGTGGCAACCGCCGGCCAGCGGTTTCCACCAGGGCGTCAGGCGCCGTTGCCAGGCCAGCACCGAGGCGTCCGGCGCGCGCCCATGCTCGCAGAACAGCAATTCGCCGCCACGCTTCAGCACCCGACGCATCTCGCCCAGCGCCGGCAGCGGCGCGGCGATGGAGCAAAGGGTGAAAGTGCAGACGATGGTGTCGAAGCTTTCCGCCTCGGCGCGGATCTCGCCAAGCTCGAGGGCGACCATTTCCACCGGGATGCCGATTTGCGCCGCGCGCTCGCGGGCCAGCGCCTGCATTTGCGCGGCCGGGTCGACGCCGACGATCGCCGACACCTTCGCCGCGTCGTAGAAGCCCAGGTTGAGCCCGGTGCCCAGACCGATCTCCAGCACCCGCCCATGGGCGCGCGGCACCAGCAGCGAACGCTGCTTCATCACGTCGCCCATGCCGCAGGCGAAGTCGATCAGGCGCGGCAACACGTAACGGTCATAGATGCCCACGAAACTCTCTCCTGGCACAGCGGCTGGAGGGGAAAGCATAGACCAGCGATGCATTAGACGATTGTCGACAATCAAGCGACGAATGATTGACCCCACGCAATCCAGGCGGTAGCTTTCGCAAATATTGTCGACACATCGACCCGAACAGCCAGTACCATGACCCAGAACCCGCCCCCTCTCGAGATTGCCCATGACGACGGAGAGACCTTGTCGGAACACGTCTTCCGCAAGATCCAGAGCGCCATCGTCAGCGGCGAGATCGCGCCGGGCAGCAAGATCTCCGAGCCGGAGCTGGCGCGCACCTACGGCATCAGCCGCGGCCCGCTGCGCGAGGCGATCCACCGCCTGGAAGGCCTGCGCCTGCTGGTGCGGGTGCCGCATGTCGGGGCGCGGGTGGTGTCGCTGAGCCACGCCGAGCTGATCGAGCTCTACGAGATCCGCGAGTCCCTGGAAGGCATGGCCTGCCGACTGGCCGCCGAGCGCATGAGCCAGGCCGAGATCGACGAGTTGCGCCGGGTGCTCGACACCCACGAGCGCGACGAGGCGTTCCAGGCCGGGCGCGGCTATTACCAGCAGGAAGGCGACTACGACTTCCACTACCGGATCATCCAGGGCAGCGGCAACGCCACTCTCACCCGCATGCTCTGCGGCGAGCTCTACCAACTGGTGCGGATGTACCGCATCCAGTACTCGACCACGCCGAACCGGCCGCGCCAGGCCTTCGCCGAACACCACCGCATTCTCGACGCCATCGCCGACCGTGACGGCGAACTGGCCGAGCTGCTGATGCGCCGCCACATCAGTGCGTCGCGCCGCAATATCGAGCGCCAGCTGGAACCCCAGCCGGCGAAGCTCGCCTCCGCTTCCTCCACCGTCTAAGAGGTCCGTGATGAGCCAGACGTCCCTTACCCCCGGCCAGCGCTTCCGCGAAGCCGTGGCCACCGAACACCCGCTGCAGGTGGTCGGCACCATCAACGCCAACCACGCCCTGCTGGCCAAGCGCGCCGGCTTCAAGGCCATCTACCTGTCCGGCGGCGGCGTCGCCGCCGGTTCCCTGGGCCTGCCGGACCTGGGTATCAGCGGCCTCGACGACGTGCTCACCGACGTGCGCCGGATCACCGACGTCTGCGACCTGCCGCTGCTGGTGGACGTCGACACCGGCTTCGGCTCCTCGGCGTTCAACGTCGCCCGCACGGTGAAGTCGATGATCAAGTTCGGCGCCGCCGCGATGCATATCGAGGACCAGGTCGGCGCCAAGCGCTGCGGCCATAGGCCGAACAAGGAGATCGTCTCGCAGCAGGAGATGGTCGACCGCATCAAGGCCGCCGTCGATGCCCGCAGCGACGACTCCTTCGTGATCATGGCGCGCACCGACGCGCTGGCCGTGGAAGGCCTGCAGGCCGCCATCGACCGCGCCTGCGCCTGTGTCGAGGCCGGTGCCGACATGATCTTCCCGGAAGCCATGACCGAACTGGCCATGTACAAGGAATTCGCCGCCGCGGTGAAGGTGCCGGTGCTGGCCAACATCACCGAGTTCGGCGCCACCCCGCTGTTCACCACCGACGAACTGGCCTCCGCCGACGTGTCCCTGGT
Organism: Pseudomonas aeruginosa; assembly: GCF_001457615.1. Classification (GTDB taxonomy): domain Bacteria; phylum Pseudomonadota; class Gammaproteobacteria; order Pseudomonadales; family Pseudomonadaceae; genus Pseudomonas; species Pseudomonas aeruginosa. The sequence continues at coordinate 4,645,178 of NZ_LN831024.1, forward strand.
GCTCTACCCGCTGTCGGCCTTCCGCGCCATGAACAAGGCGGCGGAGAACGTCTACACCGCGATCCGTCGCGACGGCACCCAGAAGAATGTGATCGATACCATGCAGACCCGCATGGAGCTGTACGATCGCATCGATTACCACAGCTTCGAGCAGAAGCTCGACGCGCTCTTCGCGCAGAAGAAGAACGCCTGAACATCAAGCCCGGCGTGCGCCTGAGCGCCGGTCCGCAAACCCCGTGAAACCGAGTTGCAGCATCCAGAAAAAGTTCAAGAAAGGAGAGAGCAATGGCTGAAGCAAAAGTACTGAGTGGCGCCGGCCTGCGTGGCCAGGTGGCCGGTCAGACAGCCCTGTCCACCGTCGGCCAGGAAGGCGCCGGCCTGACCTACCGTGGCTACGACGTCCGCGACCTGGCGGCGGCGGCGATCTTCGAGGAAGTCGCCTACCTGCTGCTCTACGGCGAACTGCCGAACAAGCAACAGCTCGACGCCTACCTGAAGAAGCTCCAGGGCCAGCGCGACCTGCCGCAGGCGCTGAAGGAAGTTCTCGAACGGATTCCCAAGGACGCCCACCCGATGGACGTGATGCGCACTGGCGCCTCGGTCCTCGGCACCCTGGAACCGGAGCTGAGCTTCGACCAGCAGCGCGACGTCGCCGACCGCCTGCTCGCCGCCTTCCCGGCGATCATGACCTACTGGTACCGCTTCACCCACGAAGGCCAGCGCATCGACTGCAACAGCGACGAGCCGACCATCGGCGGGCACTTCCTCGCCCTGCTCCACGGCAAGAAGCCCAGCGAGCTGCACGTGAAGGTGATGAACGTCTCGCTGATCCTCTACGCCGAGCATGAGTTCAACGCATCCACCTTCACCGCGCGGGTTTGCGCCTCGACCCTGTCCGACCTGTACTCCTGCGTCACCGGCGCCATCGGCTCGCTGCGCGGCCCGCTGCACGGCGGCGCCAACGAGGCGGCGATGGAACTGATCGAACGCTTCTCTTCGCCGCAGGAAGCCACCGCCGAGCTGCTGAAGATGCTCGAGCGCAAGGACAAGATCATGGGCTTCGGGCATGCCATCTACAAGGATTCCGACCCACGCAACGAAGTGATCAAGGGTTGGTCGAAGCAGCTCGCCGACGAGGTCGGCGACAAGGTTCTGTTCGCGGTTTCCGAGGCCATCGACAAGACCATGTGGGAGCAGAAGAAGCTGTTCCCCAACGCCGACTTCTACCACGCCTCGGCGTATCACTTCATGGGCATCCCGACCAAGCTGTTCACGCCGATCTTCGTCTGCTCGCGGACCAGCGGCTGGACCGCCCACGTCTTCGAACAGCGCGCCAACAACCGCATCATCCGCCCGAGCGCCGAGTACACCGGCGTCGAGCAGCGTGCGTTCGTGCCGCTGGAGCAACGCTGATCCATGCCGTCCGGCGCGCCGAACGCGAGCGCGCCGGACGGTTGCCGCACCCAGAATTCGAAAGGCCGGCGTGGGCTGCGCCGCGGCGCGAGCGACACGCTTCCGAACACCCCGTGATTGAGTCCGAGCCATGAACAGCGCACACCGCAAACCGCTCCCCGGCACCCGCCTGGACTACTTCGACGCCCGCGAGGCGGTCGAGGCGATCCAGCCCGGCGCCTACGCCAAGCTGCCCTATACCTCCCGCGTGCTCGCCGAGAACCTGGTGCGCCGCTGCGACCCGGCGACCCTGGAGGCTTCGCTGCGCCAACTGGTCGAGCGCAAGCGCGACCTCGACTTCCCCTGGTACCCGGCGCGGGTGGTCTGCCATGACATCCTCGGGCAGACCGCTCTGGTCGACCTCGCCGGCCTGCGCGACGCCATCGCCGACAAGGGCGGCGACCCGGCCCAGGTCAACCCGGTGGTGCCGGTGCAACTGATCGTCGACCACTCGCTGGCGGTGGAATGCGGCGGCTACGACCCCGAGGCCTTCGCCAAGAACCGCGCCATCGAGGACCGCCGCAACGAGGACCGCTTCCACTTCATCGACTGGACCAAGCAGGCCTTCCGCAACGTCGACGTGATCCCGCCGGGCAACGGCATCATGCACCAGATCAACCTGGAGAAAATGTCGCCGGTGATCCAGGCGCGCGACGGCGTGGCCTTCCCCGATACCTGCGTGGGCACCGACAGCCATACCCCGCACGTCGACGCCCTGGGCGTGATCGCCATCGGCGTCGGCGGCCTGGAAGCGGAGAACGTGATGCTCGGCCGCGCCTCCTGGATGCGCCTGCCGGACATCGTCGGCGTCGAGCTGAGCGGCCGTCGCCAGCCGGGCATCACCGCCACCGACGTGGTGCTGGCCCTGACCGAGTTCCTGCGCAAGCAGAAGGTGGTCGGCGCCTACCTGGAGTTCTACGGCGAAGGCGCCTCCAGCCTGACCCTCGGCGACCGCGCGACCATCTCCAACATGGCTCCGGAATACGGCGCCACTGCGGCGATGTTCGCCATCGACCAGCAGACCATCGACTACCTGCGCCTCACCGGCCGCGACGACGAGCAGGTCGCCCTGGTGGAGGCCTATGCGCGCACCGCCGGACTCTGGGCCGACAGCCTGGTCGACGCCGAGTACGAGCGGGTACTGAAGTTCGACCTGTCCAGCGTGGTGCGCAACATGGCCGGCCCGTCCAATCCGCACGCCAGGGTCGCCACCAGCGAACTGGCGGCGAAAGGCATCGCCGGCAACCTCGAGCGGGCCCGCGCCGAGGAAGCCGAGGGCCTGATGCCGGACGGCGCGGTGATCATCGCCGCGATCACCAGTTGCACCAACACCAGCAACCCGCGCAACGTGATCGCCGCCGGCCTGCTGGCGCGCAACGCCGACCGCCTCGGCCTGGTCCGCAAGCCATGGGTGAAGACCTCGCTGGCACCCGGCTCCAAGGTGGTCACCGAATACCTGCGCGAAGCCGGCCTGCTGCCGCACCTGGAAGCCCTCGGCTTCGGCGTGGTGGCCTACGCCTGCACGTCTTGCAACGGCATGTCCGGCGCCCTCGACCCGGCGATCCAGCAGGAGATCGTCGAGCGCGACCTGTACGCCACCGCGGTGCTCTCCGGCAACCGCAACTTCGACGGGCGCATCCACCCCTACGCCAAGCAGGCCTTCCTCGCCTCGCCGCCGCTGGTGGTGGCCTACGCCATCGCCGGGACCATCCGCTTCGACATCGAGCGCGACGTGCTCGGCGTGGTGGACGGCAAGGAGATCCGCCTGAAGGACCTCTGGCCGAGCGACGAGGAGATCGACGCGGTGGTCAGGGCGGCGGTGAAGCCCGAGCAGTTCCGCCAGGTCTACATCCCGATGTTCGACATCACCCACGGCGAGCGCGAGAAGGTCGACCCGCTCTACGCCTGGCGCCCGACGAGCACCTACATCCGCCGCCCGCCGTACTGGGAAGGCGCCCTCGCCGGCGAACGCACCCTGCGCGGCATGCGCCCGCTGGCGGTGCTGCCGGACAACATCACCACCGACCACCTGTCGCCGTCCAACGCGATCCTCGCCGACAGCGCGGCAGGCGAATACCTGGCGAAAATGGGCCTGCCCGAGGAGGACTTCAACTCCTACGCCACCCACCGCGGCGACCACCTCACCGCGCAACGCGCGACCTTCGCCAACCCGAAGCTGTTCAACGAGATGGTGCGCAACGCCGACGGCAGCGTGAAGCAGGGTTCGCTGGCGCGGGTCGAGCCGGAAGGCAAGGTGATGCGCATGTGGGAAGCCATCGAGACCTACATGGAGCGCAAGCAGCCGCTGATCATCGTCGCCGGCGCCGACTACGGGCAGGGTTCTTCGCGCGACTGGGCGGCCAAGGGCGTGCGCCTGGCCGGGGTGGAGGCGATCGTCGCCGAGGGCTTCGAGCGCATCCACCGCACCAACCTGATCGGCATGGGCGTGCTGCCGCTGGAGTTCAAGCCGGGTACCACCCGCCTGACCCTGGGGATCGACGGCAGCGAGACCTTCGACGTGCTCGGCGCTCGCCGGCCGCGCGCCGACCTGACCCTGGTCATCCACCGGCGCGACGGGGAGCGGCTCGAAGTGCCGGTGACCTGCCGCCTGGACAGCGACGAGGAAGTCTCCATCTACGAAGCCGGCGGCGTACTGCAACGCTTCGCCCAGGACTTCCTGGAGGCGGCCGGCGCCTGATGGCGCCGGCGAAACACCCTGGTAGGACGGACGACGCGTAGCGTCATCCGCCGACGACCGGCAGCGGCTGTCGAACGCAGCCGCTGCCCCTGAATTCGATTGCCGAGGACGACGACGCATGGCCCACCCACCCCAGATCCGCATCCCCGCCACCTACCTGCGCGGCGGCACCAGCAAGGGCGTGTTCTTCCGCCTGGAAGACCTGCCGGAATCCTGCCGGGTCCCCGGCGAGGCGCGCGACCGGCTGTTCATGCGGGTGATCGGCAGTCCCGACCCCTATGCCGCGCACATCGACGGGATGGGCGGCGCCACCTCCAGCACCAGCAAGTGCGTGATCCTCTCGAAGAGCAGCCAGCCGGGCCATGACGTCGACTACCTCTACGGCCAGGTCTCCATCGACAAGCCCTTCGTCGACTGGAGCGGCAACTGCGGCAACCTCTCCACCGGGGCCGGCGCCTTCGCCCTGCACGCCGGGCTGGTGGATCCGGCGCGGATACCGGAAGACGGCATCTGCGAGGTGCGCATCTGGCAGGCCAATATCGGCAAGACCATCATCGCCCACGTGCCGGTGAGCGGCGGCCAAGTCCAGGAAACCGGCGACTTCGAGCTGGACGGAGTGACCTTCCCGGCGGCCGAGATCGTGCTGGAGTTCCTCGACCCGTCCGACGACGGCGAGGACGGCGGCGCCATGTTCCCCACCGGCAACCTGGTGGACGATCTGGAGGTGCCGGGGGTCGGTACCTTCAAGGCGACCATGATCAACGCCGGGATTCCCACGGTGTTCGTCAATGCCGAGGAGATCGGCTACCGCGGCACCGAGCTGCGCGAAGAGATCAACGGCGACCCGCAGCAACTGGCGCGCTTCGAACGGATCCGCGTCGCCGGCGCCCTGCGCATGGGCCTGATCAAGACCCCCGAGGAAGCCGCGACCCGCCAGCACACGCCGAAGATCGCCTTCGTCGCCCCGCCCCGCGACTACCGCACCGCCAGCGGCAAGCTGGTGGCGGCCGGCGATATCGACCTGCTGGTCCGCGCGCTGTCCATGGGCAAGCTGCACCACGCGATGATGGGTACCGCGGCGGTGGCCATCGGCACCGCCGCAGCCATTCCCGGCACCCTGGTGAACCTCGCCGCCGGCGGCGGCGAACGCAGCGCGGTACGCTTCGGCCATCCCTCCGGCACCCTGCGAGTGGGCGCCGAGGCCAGCCAGGCGAACGGCGAATGGACGGTGACCAAGGCGATCATGAGCCGCAGCGCGCGAATCCTCATGGAAGGCTGGGTGCGCGTACCCGGCGACGCCTTCTGAACCGACCTATCCTTGCCCCGGCCTTCCGCCACCGCGAAAGGCCGGGGCGTCTTGCAGCCACGACAAGAAAAACCATCCCCGAACCAGCCTGACCCGAGAGGAAACCCACCACTTACGAACCACTGGAGTACGCGATGAGTGCCAACGTCGATCTCAACCAACGTCCCGACTACGACGCCGTCCTGCAGGACATCGCCGACTACGTGCTGGACTACCGCATCGATTCCACGGAGGCCCTGGACACCGCCCGCAACTGCCTGATGGATACCCTCGGCTGCGGCCTGCTGGCGCTGCGCTTCCCGGAATGCACCAAGCACCTCGGCCCGCTGGTCGAGGGCACCCTGGTCCCGCACGGCGCGCGGGTGCCGGGCACCTCCTTCCGGCTCGACCCGGTCAAGGCCGCCTGGGACATCGGCTGCATCGTCCGCTGGCTGGACTACAACGACACCTGGCTGGCCGCCGAGTGGGGCCATCCCTCGGACAACCTCGGCGGCATCCTCGCCGTCGCCGACCACCTCTCGCAGAAACGCCTGGCCAACGGCGAAGCGCCGCTGAGCATGCGCCAGGTACTGGAAGCGATGATCATGGCCCACGAGATCCAGGGCGTGATCGCCCTGGAGAACTCGTTCAATCGCGTCGGCCTCGACCATGTGCTGCTGGTCAAGGTCGCGTCCACCGCCGTCTGCGCCAAGCTGATGGGGGCCGACCGCGAGCAACTGCTGGCCGCCCTCTCCCACGCCTTCGTCGACGGCCAGGCCCTGCGCACCTACCGTCACGCACCGAACGCCGGCTCGCGCAAGTCCTGGGCCGCTGGCGACGCGACGAGCCGCGGCGTGCGCCTGGCGGACATCGCCTTGCGCGGCGAGATGGGCATCCCCGGCGTGCTCAGCGCGCCGCAATGGGGTTTCTACGATGTCCTGTTCAGCCACACCAGCAAGGACCTGGCGACCAAGCCCGAGGACAAGCGGCGCTTCAGCTTCCCCCAGGGCTACGGCAGCTACGTGATGGAAAACGTGCTGTTCAAGATCAGCTTCCCCGCCGAATTCCACGCGCAGACCGCCGCCGAGGCCGCCGTGCGCCTGCATCCGCTGGTGAAGGACCGCCTGCAACGGATCAGCCGCATCGTCATCACCACCCACGAGTCGGCGATCCGCATCATTTCCAAGGTCGGCCCGCTGGCCAACCCCGCAGACCGCGACCATTGCCTGCAGTACATGACCGCCGTGCCGCTGATCTTCGGCGACCTGGTGGCCGAGCACTACGAGGACGCCTTCCACGCCGCCCACCCGCTGATCGACCGCTTGCGCGAGAAAATGGAGATCGTCGAGGAGCCGCGCTACAGCCGTGAATACCTGGAGGCGGACAAGCGCTCCATCGCCAACGCCGTGGAAGTGTTCTTCGACGACGGCAGCAGCACCGGCCAGGTCGCCGTGGAGTACCCGCTCGGCCATCGCCGCCGGCGCGCCGAAGGCATTCCGCTGCTGCAGGAGAAGTTCAAGGCCAACCTAGCCACACGCTTCCCGCCGCAGCGCTGCCAGAGGATCTTCGACCTGTGCAGCCACCAGGCATCGCTGGAAGCCACGCCGGTGAACCGCTTCATGGACCTCCTGGCGATCTGAGCGCGCCCGCCTGGAAGGCGCTGGGCGGCTGGCCGAGGACCCGGCGGAACATGGTCGAGAAGGCTGCCGGGCTCTGGTAGCCGCAGTCCAGGGCGATGGCGGTGACCGTTTCGCCGCCGGCCAGCCGCGCCAGTGCCTGCACCACGCAGGCGCGTTGCTTCCAGGCACCGAAGCTGAGGCCGGTGTAGCGACGGAAGGTGCGGTTGAAACTGCGCAGGCTGGTATGCAGCAACCCGGCCCAGCGTTCGGCGCTGGCGCGGATGTCGGGCTCGACGAGGAACGCCTCGCAGAGCGCCAGCCAGCGCGGCTCGGGCGGCAAGGGCACGTGCAGCGGCAGCGTCTCGGCCGCCGCCAGCTCATGGAGCAACAGCGTCGCCAACGCGCCGTCGCGACCTTCGGTGTCGTATTCCAGGGGCATGTCCACCGCCGCCAGCAACAGTTGCCGCAGCAGCGGCGACACCGCCAGCACCTGGCAGTGCGCCGGCATCGCCATGGCGCTGCCGGGCTCGATGTACAGGCTGCGGGTGCTCACCCCGAGCATTCGCACCTCGTGCTCGACGCCCGGCGGAATCCACACTGCGCGCTGTGGCGGCACCACCCAGCCGGCGTCGCCGGTACGCACCTGCATCACCCCGCTGGCACCGTACAGCAGTTGCGCGCGACGATGCCGATGGCGCGGCAGCAGGTAGCCGTCGGGATAGTCGGTACCCATGGCCACCACGGCCCGGGGCGTGGCGTCGTACTGCTCGATGGAAGCGTTGCGCATGGTCGAAGCACCTGGCCGAAACGCGAATAGTATTGGCCAACCTCGCGAAGCGGGCCAGCCCCGGGACGCCTAAGCTGGCCTTCCGCTCTCGCTCCGGAAACCCGCCATGTTCTATCTCCTGCTCTTTCTCTGCGGCTGCCTCACCGGGGTCAGCGCCGTGTTGTTCGGCTTTGGCGGCGGCTTCGTGGTGGTGCCGCTGCTCTATCACCTGCTGCAACTCGGTCGCGCCGCCGACGACCCGCTGGCCCAGGCGGCCATGCAGGTCGCGGTGGCCACCTCGACCTGCGTGATGATCGTCAACGCCGCCCTCGCCACCTATCGCCACCGGCGCGCCGGCAGCCTGCTGCGCGCCTATGTCTGGCCGCTGGGCGCGTACATCGGTGTCGGCGCGGTGCTTGGCGCGGCGCTGGTCGGCCTGGCCAGCGGCGACTTCATTCGCCTGGCCTTCGTCGCCTACCTCGCCATCACCATCCTCGACTGCCTGTTGCGTCGCGGCTTCCTCAGCCGCGCCGAGGAGCGCCAGGCGCGGCCGCTGGGCGTCGGCGAGACGCGCCTGGGCGGAACGCTGATCGGTGCGATCGCCACCTTCCTCGGCGTCGGAGGCAGCGTGATGACCGTACCACTGCTGCGCCGCTGCGGGCTGAGCATGACCCAGGCGACCTCCATGGCCAACCCGCTGAGCCTGCCGGTGGCTCTTGGCGGCACCCTTACCTACCTGGTCCTGGCCGGCTACCAGGAGCAAGGCCTGGGCCGAGGCTTCGTCGGCTACATCGACCTGCTGGCCTTCGCCACCCTGGCCGGCGGCGGCTGGCTCGGCATCCGCCTGGCGACCCCGCTGATCGGGCGGATTCCCGATGCGCTGCATGCACGGGTGTACGTCGGCCTGCTGGCGGCGGTGATGCTGAGCATGCTGGCGGGCTGATGCCCCAGCCTGGGTAGGGCGAATAACGCCAACGGCGTTATTCGCCGGATGCACCGGACCGGATATCGGCGCAACGAAAAAAGGGCCTCGTCCGAGGCCCCTTTTCTTTTCCGGCGCTACACCGCTCAGGACGCCGCGCGGCTTACCGAGCCGGTGCCGGAAGGCTCCTTCGGCGCCAGGTTGAAGGCGTAGTACAGGACGGTCAGCAGCAGGATGAACGGCGGGCCGATGTAGAGGGCGATGCGGGTGTCCTCGAAGAAGGCCATCAACACCACCACCATCACCAGGAACGCCAGCGCCAGGTAGGAACTGACCGGGTACAGCCACATGCGGTATTGCAGCTTGTCGCACTCGGCCGGGCTGAGCGTCTTGCGGAAGCGCAACTGGGCCAGCAGGATCATCGCCCAGGTCCAGATCGCGCCGAAGGTGGCGATGGAAGTCACCCAGACGAATACCTTCTCCGGCACCAGGTAGTTCAGCAACACGCCCAGCAGCAGCGCCAGGATCGACAGGATCAGCGCCCGGCGCGGTACGCCGCTGCGCGAGGCCTTGCCGAAGAAGGCCGGGGCCTGGCGATGCTGGGCCAGGCTGTAGAGCATGCGCCCGGTACTGAAGATGCCGCCATTGCAGGACGACAGTGCGGCGGTGATCACCACGAAGTTGATGATCCCGGCGGCGGTCTTGATGCCCATGCGCTCGAAGGTCATCACGAAGGGGCTGCCCTGGGTGCCGATCTCGTTCCACGGATAGAGCGACATGATCACGAACAGCGAGCCGACATAGAACAGCAGGATGCGCCAGAACACCGAGTTGATCGCGCTGGGAATGGTCTTGGTCGGGTTACGCGCTTCGCCGGCGGTGAGGCCGATCATTTCCACCCCGAGGTAGGCGAACATCACCATCTGCAGCGACATCAGCACGCCCTGGATGCCATTGGGCATGAAGCCGCCGTGGGCCCAGAGGTTGGAGATGCCGGTGGCGATGCCGTCGTTGCCGAAGCCGAAGGCGATCATGCCGATGCCGACCACCACCATCGCCAGGATGGTGACGATCTTGATCAGGGCGAACCAGAACTCGAACTCGCCGAAGGCGCGCACCGCGATGAGGTTGATCGTGCCCATGCTCGCCAGGGCCGCCAGGGCCCAGATCCAGCGCGGCACGTCGGGGAACCAGATACCCATGTAGACGGCGACGGCGGTGATTTCGGCGACACAGGTCACCAGCCAGAGGAACCAGTAGTTCCAGCCGGTGATGAAGCCCGCCAGCGGGCCCAGGTAGTCCTTGGCGTACTGGCTGAAGGAACCGGCCACCGGATTGTGTACCGCCATCTCGCCGAGGGCGCGCATGATCACCAGGATCGCCAGGCCGCCGAGGATGTAGGAGATCATGATGGCCGGGCCGGCCATCTGGATGGCCTTCGCCGAGCCCAGGAACAGGCCGACGCCGATACAGGCGCCGAGCGCCATCAGGCGGATGTGTCGCTCACCGAGCTCGCGCTTCAGGGAGCCGTCTTGAACCTTCTGTTCGCCGACAGACGACATGGGAACAACCTCATTTTGTTATTGAGATAGATCAGTTGCGGACTCGCTCGTGCGGTCGGGGTAGGGAAGCGGATTTCACCAACGGCGCGGCCCCTGCGCGATACCGCACAGCGGGCGACGACGGGGCGTCATAGGTTCCAGGACTGCACACCGGAAGAGGCTGTCCGCTCTCGTGGAGCGAACGTGGGCATTGCGGGAGTCGACTACAACTGAGGTCGGGCCGGAGTTTTACACAAGATTTCAAGGCCGTCATGCCCCGCGATGGGGCAACTGGACCAAAGGTGTAAGGACCGCCAACGCTGAATGGATTCACTCCCTGGGCCGCGCGCGCGGCAGCAGGGACAGCGGCCGGCCGAGCCGGGAGTGGACGGTTTCGCGCTGGCCTTGCAGGCGCCAGCTGCGCTCGAGCAGCCGGCTGCGCTGCATGGGGTCAGCGCAGGGGTTCGCGGCAGCGGAGATCGCGGTAGGGGCCGTCGAGCCTGACCCAGCCGTCTCCCGGCGAGGTCTGCATGCAGGCGACCTGGCCGTCGAGCTTGCTCTGCCATTTGTAGAAGGGCGCCGGCGCGGCCTGCGCCGCGAGGCCGGAGAAACCCGCCAGGACGACACCGACGAGAAGGGGAAAAAGTGTGCGCATCGACATTCCGGACCCGAAACACAAGGAACTCAGACAGACACTCTAACCCCTGCGCCACGCCGCTCCAATCCTCGGTCGTCCGATTGCCGCCGGGGAGATTTTCCTTGCACGAATGACAGCAGGGTTGCAGCGGGACAACTAGACTTCCCCCAGGTGCGGATGAATTGCGCAGCTACAGGCGGTGCGAGCATGGGTGCATCAGAACGATCCACGAACGACCCTTCCGAGCTGCAACCCTGCAGTCTCCCTGCCTCCGCTTCTCCTCGAAAAAGCCGTCTCCGCCAACGCCTGATGCTGATCGGCTTCGCCTTGCCGATCCTCGCCGCGGTGGGCATCGTGGTACTTCACGAAGCGCACACCTCGCGGCTGCAGGCACGCGAGCTGGCACGCTATGCCGCGACCCTGGACTACGAGGTGCGCCAGGGTCCCAGCGAGGCCATCCTGTTCCCGGCGGACGGCCCCTTCGACCGCCGCCTCGGCTATCAGTTGCTGCCTTCGTTCATGCAGCGCCTGTACGACCGCGACTACGCCATCACCCGCCAGGCGCACTTCTCCCCGGCACTGATGCGCTACGCCGAACACCGGCTGTTCCCGCCCTACGCGGAAAAGGCCCAGGCCGGGCTGGACATCGCCGATTGCCGCGGCGTGCCGATCTACGACTTCCGCTATCCGCAACGGCGCTACGCGAACTTCGCCAGCCTGCCGCCGCTGGTGGTGCAGAGCCTGCTGTTCATCGAGAACCGCGACCTGCTCGATCACGAACGCCCCTACCTCAACCCGGCGGTGGACTGGGGTCGCTTCACCCAGGCGGCGCTGTCGCAGGTCGGCAAGATGCTCGGCTTCAGCGCGCACTCCTCCGGCGGCAGCACCCTGGCGACCCAGATCGAGAAATACCGCCACTCTGCCGAAGGGCGCACCGGCAGCATCGGCGACAAGCTGCGGCAGATGCTCTCGGCCAGCGTACGCAGCTATCGCGAAGGCCCGGCCAACTTCGCCGCGCGCCAGGACATCGTGCTCACCTACCTCAACTCGGTGCCGCTGTCGGCGGCGCCGGGCTACGGCGAGGTCACCGGCCTGGCCGATGGCCTGTGGGTCTGGTACGGCGCCGACTACCGGCAGGTCGGCGAGGCACTCGACGGCAAGGCCGGACTCGCCGCCCAGGGCCTGGCCCTGCGCCAGGTGCTGGCGCTGATGATCGCCCACCGCCGGCCTTCCTTCTATCTGGCGCCGCGCGGCCGCGACGAGCTGGACCGGATGACCGACAGCCACCTGCGAGTCCTGACCCAGGCCGGCGTCATCGAGGCGCCGTTACGCGATGCGGCGCTGGCGCAGAAGCTGGCGTTCCGCGACCCACGCAGCCAGCCGACGGTGCAACCGCTGCCGACCAACAAGGGCGTGACCCTGGCTCGCACCCGCCTGGCCGGGATGCTCGGCGTGCCACTGTACGACCTCGACCGTCTCGACCTGCGGGCCAATACCACCCTCCAGCACGAGTTGCAGGAAAGCGTCACCGCCTACTTGCAGAAACTCGCCGACCCGGACTACGCCGCCCAGCTCGGGCTGATCGGCGAACGCCTGCTGACCCCGACCTCGACCCGCTCGGTACGCTACAGCTTCACCCTGTTCGAACGTACGCCGAGCGGCAACCAGGTGCGGGTGCAGACCGACAACACCGACCAGCCCTTCGACATCAACGAAGGCAGCAAGCTGGAGTTGGGCTCCACCGCCAAGCTACGGGTGCTGGCCAGCTACCTGGAGACCGTCGCGCAGATCCACCGCGACTATGGCGGCATGAGCGTCGCCGAGCTGCGCAAGGTGGAAGTGGAGCCGCTCGATTTCATCCTCCGCTGGGGCATCGACTACCTGGTCGCCAGCCGCGACCGCGATCTTTCCGCGATGCTCCAGGCGGCCATGGAACGGCGCTATTCGGCCAGCCCCTACGAGAGCTTCTTCACCGGCGGCGGGCTGCACACCTTCAACAACTTCCGCAAGGAAGACAACGGCCGCCGGCCGATGCTGCTGGAAGCCCTGCGCGAATCGATCAACCTGCCCTTCGTGCGCCTGTTGCGCGACCTGATCCGCCACGATATCTACCAGAACGCCGGGAGCAAGGTGCAGTTGCTGGCCGACGACAAGGACCCGCGCCGCGCCGACTACCTCGACCGTTTCGTCGACAAGGAAAGCCAGGTCTACCTGCGCCGCTTCTGGGTCAAGTACCGCGACAAGGACGCCAACCAGCGCCTGGAGACCTTCCTCGACGGCCTGCGTCCCTGGCCGGTGCGGCTGGCCGCGATCCACCGCTACCTGCAGCCACAGGCCGACCTGGCGAGCTTCAGCGCCTTCCTCCGCGAACGCCTGCCCCGCGGCAGCCTGACCGACAAGCGCGCCGCCGAGCTGTACGAGCGCTACGGCCCGGGCAAGTTCAACCTCAACGACCAGGGCTACGTCGCCCGCGTGCACCCGCTGGAGCTATGGCTGCTCGGCTATCTGCAGAAGCAGCCGCAGGCGACCTTCGGCGAGGCGGTGGCGGCCAGCGGCGCCGAGCGCAAGGAGGTCTACGGCTGGCTGTTCAAGTCGCGGCACAAGAACGCCCGCGACAAGCGCATCCGCATCCTGCTGGAGGTGGAGGCCTTCCTCGACCTGCACCAGCAATGGAAGAAACTCGGCTATCCCTTCGATCACCTGGTGCCCTCCTACGCCACCGCCCTGGGCAGCTCCGGCGACCGCCCGGCGGCGCTGGCCGAACTGATGGGGATCATCGTCAACGATGGCGTGCGCATGCCGACCCTGCGCCTGGAGCACCTCGACTTCGCCCTGGGTACGCCCTACGAGACGCGCTTCGCCCCGGAAGCCACCCTCGGCCAGCGGGTGATGACCTCGGAGGTCGCCACGACCCTGCGCAACGCGCTGTCCCAGGTGGTCGACGCCGGCACCGCGCGGCGCCTGCAAGGCACCTTCAGCCGTCCGGACGGCGCGCCACTGGTGATGGGCGGCAAGACCGGCACCGGCGACAACCGCCTGCAGACCTTCAGCGCCGGCGGCCACGTGCGCAGTTCGAAGGCACTGAACCGCACCGCCACTTTCGTCTTCTACATCGGCCCGCGGCACTTCGGTACCCTCACCGCCTACGTCGACGGCAGCGAGTCGAGCCAGTTCAAGTTCACCTCGGCCCTGCCAGTGCAGGTACTCAAGGGCATGGCACCGCTCCTCAGGGACTACCTCGACCCACGCACCGCCACCCGCTGCCAGGTACCGTTGTCGCCGCAACAGATCGGCCGCCTGTAGCGGTTCAGCGCACCGGCCAGTACCAGGCCGGCCGGTCCAGCTCGCGCAGCCCCTGGATGCGGGTCTCGCCGAAGTCCTTCTCCAGCCCCAGCGAATGGCATTCCGGGTGCTCTTCGAGCGTCGCGACAAGCCGCGCGGCGTGCGACACCACCAGCACCTGGGAGTGCTGCGCGGCCTGGCCGACCAGGCGCCCGAGGGCCGGCAGCAGGTCGGGATGCAGGCTGGTTTCCGGTTCGTTGAGCACCAGCAGCGCCGGCGGCCGCGGCGACAACAGGGCGGCGATCCACAGCAGGTAGCGCAGGGTGCCGTCCGACAGCTCCGCGGTGCGCAGCGGCCGCAGCAGGCCGGGCTGCTCGATCAGCACTTCGAAGCGCCCTCCCGGGTTGTCAATGTGCAGGCGGCTGCCGGGAAAGGCATCGTCCACCGCCTCGTCCAGCGCCGCCGCATCGCCGATCTCGCGGATGGTCTGCAGGGCCGCGGCCAGGTCGGCGCCGTCGGCGCCCAGCACCGGTGTATGGGTGCCGATCTGCGGACACCGCGCCGGCGCCTCGGCGTCGCTGCGGAAATGGTCGTAGAAGCGCCAGGAGCGGATCCGCTCGCGCAGGCCGAGCAGTTCCGGCACCTGTCGCGGGTCCACCGCCGCGCCCAGCATGCTGTCGAAGGTGGCGAGGTGCTGCGCCGCCACTTCCCAGCGACCGCCGCCGCCGCGTGCGCGCAACAACGGCCCGCGACGGTCGACGAGGACATTGGCCGGGCGCAGGAACGGGCCGGCCCAGATGCATTCGCGCTTGATCACCGGGTCGAGACCGAACTTGCTCTGGCTTGGCTCCGGCAGGCCGAGGTCGATGCAATAACCGAAATCCTCCCCGGCGAAGCCCAGGCGCAGGTTCACCGACTGCCGGCGCACGCTGCCTTCGATCGGCTGGGCGCCACTGCGCATGGCCCGGCTGATGTCCTCCGGTCCCGCCCACAGGGTCGATGGCAGGCCGCCCTCGCGCGCCAGCGACGGGATCACTTCGCCGCGCGCGCTGTCCGCCAGCAGGCGCAAGGCCCGGTAGACGTTGGACTTGCCGGCGCCGTTGGCGCCGGTGATCAGGTTCAGGCGCCGCAGCGGCATCACCAGGTCGCGCAGGGTGCGGTAGTTGGACACCGCCAGGGTGGTCAGCATGGCTGCTCTCGAAGGAACGGAAACGCGGCCGATTGTAGGCCAAATGCCGCATCGCTTACTTGAGCCCGGCCACCCCGGCGACGATCAACCCGACAGAAACCAGCTTCACCGCCGTCAGGCTCTCGCCAAGCAGCAGGACGCCGAGGAACACCGTGCCCAGCGAGCCGATCGCGGTCCAGATCGGATAGGCGACGCTGACCGGCAACTCGCGCAGCGCCAGGGTCAGGAAATAGATCCCGCCGATCGCCGCGACCACCGTCAGCAACGACGGCCAGAGTCTGCCGAAGCCGTTGGAGAACTTCATGCCCATGGCGAAGGCGACCTCGAAGGCCGCCGCCACCAGCAGATGGAACCAGGCCATGGCGGCTCCTCAGGCCGACCGCGCCAGCGCCAGCAGGCGCTGTTCCGCCTCGGCGCAGGAGTCCTCGAAGGACCTGCCGCCGGATTCCTCGCCTTCCGCCGCGACCACCGTGACCTCGTCGATGCCGATGAAACCCAGCGCGGTGCGCAACCAGGGATCGGCGTGGTTCATCGCCTGGTTCTCGCCGCCCGGGCCGAAGCCATGGCCACCGCGACTGGTGACGATTAGCGCACGCTTGCCACGCAGCAGCGGCCGGTACTGGGCGACGCCATTATCGAGGACGAAATCGAAGGTCACCCCGAGGCGCACGATCTGGTCGATCCAGGCCTTCAGGCCGCTGGGCACGCTGAAGTTGTACATCGGCGTGGAGATCACCAGCAGGTCGCTGTCGAACAGTTCGCCGACCAGTTGGTCGCTCAGCGCCAGGTCGGCCTGCATCGCCAGCGAACGCTGTTCCGGCTGGGGATGGAAGGCGGCGGCGACGAAGGCCTCGGTGACCGCCGGAAGCGGTACCCGGCCGACTTCGCGGCGAGCCACGCGGGCCTGCGGATGGGCTTCGCGATAGGCCGCCAGGAAAACCTCGGCGAGACGCCGGGACTGCGAGCGCTCGCCTCGCGGACTGGCATGCACTGCAAGAATTCTACTCATCTGTATCTCCTTGGATTCGGCTAGACTCGAATGGCCTCAAGGCCCTTCTCCTGGAGCCAGAAATTATTGGCAGCGGGGGTTCCCGACAAATGAGCAATAGTTGTTCAGGGTGAATTCAGTTCACCCATGGAGATTCCAATGTTCGCTTCCCTGCCGCTGACCGCGTTGCGCACCTTCGAATCGGCGGCCCGCCAGTCGAGCTTCAAGGCCGCCGCCGAGGAGCTTGCGGTAACGCCAACCGCGGTTTCCCACCAGATCCGTTCGCTGGAAGCCTGGCTCGGCGTTCCGCTGTTCCAGCGCCTGCCACGGAAAGTGCGCCTGACCGACTGCGGCGAACGGCTGTTCCGCAGCCTGCACGGGGCCCTGCTGGAAATTTCGCAGAGCGTCGACACGCTGCGTCCGCAGCGCAGCGTAGGCAACCTGACGGTCTCCACCACCCCGGCCTTCGCCGCCCTCTGGCTGGTGCCGCGTCTCGGCCGCTTCTACGCCGCGCACCCGCAGATCAACCTGCGCCTGGACACCAACTGCGAAGTCCTCGACCTGCACCAGGACGCCAGCATCGACCTGGTGATCCGCTACAGCCTCGACGACCATCCGAACTTCTACGGTCTCTGCCTGTTCGACGAATGCTTCGCGGTCTACGGCTCGCCGGCCCAGGTCGCCCTGGCCGCAGAACGGCAGCCGACCCTGATCAGCGTGCGCTGGCACAACTCCAGGCTCTACGCCCACGGCTGGGAGGCCTGGTGCGCGCAGGCCGGCGAAGACTGGATGGAGGGCCAGCCGGTGATCCGCCAGTACGACGAGGAGCACTATGCCCTGCAGGCGGCCATCGCCGGCCAGGGACTGGTGCTGGCCAGTTCGATCCTGGTTTCGGAAAGCGTCGCCAGCGGCCTGCTGCAACCCTACAGAGCGGATATCAGTGTCGACGGCGCCGGCTACAGCGCGCTATGCGTGCCCGGACGGGAACGTCATCCGCCGGTGAAGGCATTCTTCGAATGGCTGAGGCTGGAGGCACGACAGTCGGGGCACGCTTGCCGGCTGGAGCGGGACGCCTGAGCGGCGCGGCGGGACAGGGACAACGCGGCTGCCGTTATCCGTCCTGCGCGGCCAGGCGCAGCAGCCGCCGGACAAAACGACGGCCCGCACCTTGCGGGGCGGGCCGTCTCCATGCGCGGGCGCTTTACCCGCCCGCAGGCTCGATCAGCGCTGGGTTACCGGAGCGGCGGAGCCCTGGTGCGCCTCGCGGTACTCCTGCTCCGCATCGTCGAAGCGCTTGAGCATGCTCGTCGAAGGCGCCTTGCCGAGCAGGCTGAAGACGACGATGGCGACGCTGGCGAAGAGGAAGCCGGGGATGATCTCGTACAGGCCGGTCCAGCCCAACAGGTTCTTCCACAGGATCACCGTCGCCGCGCCGACGATCATGCCGGCCAGCGCGCCGTTGCGGGTCATCCGCTTCCACAGCAGGGAGAACAGCACCAGCGGGCCGAAGGCGGCGCCGAAGCCGGCCCAGGCATAGGACACCAGGCCGAGCACGCGGTTTTCCGGGTTGGAGGCCAGCCAGATGGCGATCACCGCCACCAGCAGCACCATGGCGCGACCGACCCAGACCAGTTCCAGCTGGCTGGCGCCCTTGCGCAGGAAGGCCTTGTAGAAGTCCTCGGTGAGCGCCGAGGAGCAGACCAGCAGCTGGCAGCTCAGGGTGCTCATGACCGCGGCGAGGATGGCGGACAGCAACACGCCGGCGATCCACGGGTTGAACAGGATCTTGGCCAGCTCGATGAATACCCGCTCGGGGTTCTCGCTGACCGCGCCGGCCTGCTCCGGATGCGCCTGGAAGTAGGCGATGCCGAAGAAGCCCACGGCCACGGCGCCACCGAGGCAGAGGATCATCCAGGTCATGGAGATGCGGCGCGCGGCCGGGATCGATTTCACCGAGTCGGCGGCCATGAAGCGCGCCAGGATGTGCGGCTGGCCGAAGTAGCCCAGGCCCCAGGCCATCAGCGAGATCACGCCGATGAAGGAGGCGCCCTTGAGCATGTCGAAGCTGGTCGCGTCCTTCAGCTCGATGGCGGTGAAGGTCGGCTCGACGCCGCCGGTGGCGAGCATCACGATCACCGGGGTGAGGATCAGCGCGAAGATCATCAGCGAGGCCTGCACGGTGTCGGTCCAGCTCACCGCGAGGAAGCCACCGATGAAGGTGTAGGCGATGGTCGCCGCGGCGCCGGCCCACAGCGCGGTCTCGTAGGAGAGGCCGAAGGTGCTCTCGAACAGGCGCGCACCGGCGACGATGCCGGAAGCGCAGTAGATGGTGAAGAACACCAGGATCACCAGGGCCGAGAAGATCCGCAGCAGGCGGCTGTTGTCCTCGAAGCGGTTGGTGAAGTAGTCGGGCAGGGTCAGCGCGTTGCCGTTGTGCTCGGTCTGCACCCGCAGGCGGCCGGCGACGAACAGCCAGTTGAGGTAGGCGCCGACGATCAGGCCGATGGCGATCCAGCTTTCGGACAGGCCGGACAGGTACACCGCGCCGGGCAGGCCCATCAGCAGCCAGCCGCTCATGTCGGAGGCGCCGGCGGACAGCGCCGTGACGAAGCTGCCGAGGCTGCGGCCACCGAGGATGTAGTCGGAGAAGTTGTTGGTGGAGCGATATGCCGCCAGGCCGATCAGGACCATGGCCGCGATGTAGATCACGAAGGTGATCAGCGTGGGCGTATTGACACTCATAGGGACTCCCCTATTGCTTGTTTTTATCCGGGCCCTTGCGTGTGCAAGCAACGGGTAGCGGGCCCTTGGTTGGCAGAATGGCGCTTGTGGCGTCACTCCGTGAGCGCTTGCCGGAGCAAGCCGGAAACGTGGGTGGCCTCAAACGAGTCCGAACAGGCCCACGCCTCACGATCCCTCCCCTGTCGGGCAGGGAAAATCGTCCTTTATGGTCCGTTCCGGGCACGCACCGGAACGGCGGTCATTTCCCTTGGCGTTCGCTGCGGCGAACCCCGGAAACCGACCCGGGCGCCAAGGCGCCCGGGAACGGAGTATCACTCGGCGTCGGCCAGCGACAGCAGCGACGCGTTGCCGCCCACCGCGGTGGTGTTCACCGACGTGGTGCGCTCGCTGACGAAACGCAGCAGGTAGTTCGGCCCGCCGGCCTTGGGACCGGTGCCGGACAGCCCGTGGCCGCCGAACGGTTGCACGCCCACCACCGCGCCGATCTGGTTGCGGTTGATGTAGAGGTTGCCGACCCGCGCCAGCTCTTCGATGCGACGGGCGGTTTCCTCGTTGCGGCTATGGACCCCCATGGTCAGGCCGAAACCGGTGGCGTTTATCGCCTGCACGACCTTTTCCAGGTCCTGCGCGGCATAACGCACCACGTGCAGCACCGGGCCGAAGTTCTCTTTCTTCAGCTCGTCGATGCCGCTGATCTCGAACGCGACGGGAGCGACGAAGTGACCGTTCAGGTTGCCCGGCACCTTGGTCTCGGCGATCAGCTTGCCGGCGGCCTTCAGCGCGGCGATGTGCTGCTCCAGGCCGGCCTTGGCCTCGGCGTCGATCACCGGGCCGACGTCGCTGACGCGCACGTCGGTCGGGCCGACCTTCAGCTCGGCCATGGCGCCCTTGAGCAACTCGATCACCCGCTCGGCGATGTCCTGCTGCACGTACATCACGCGCAGCGCGGAGCAGCGCTGGCCGGCGCTGGTGAACGCGGATTGTACCGCATCCTTGATCACCTGTTCCGGCAAAGCGGTGGAATCGACGATCATCGCGTTCTGCCCGCCGGTCTCGGCGATCAGGGTGGCGATGGCGCCGGGCTTCTCGGCCAGTTGGCGGTTGATGATGCGGGCGGTGTCGGTGGAGCCGGTGAAGGCCACCCCGGCGACCCGCGCGTCACGGCAGAACACGCCGCCGAGGGTGGCGCCGTCGCCCGGCAGCAGGGCGATAACGTCCTTCGGCAGGCCGGCTTCGAACATCAGTTCGACGGTGCGCGCGGCGATCAGGCTGGTCTGCTCGGCCGGCTTGGCCAGCACAGTGTTGCCGGCCACCAGCGCGGCGCTGATCTGGCCGAGGAAGATCGCCAGCGGGAAGTTCCACGGGCTGACGCAGGCGAAGATGCCGCGGCCTTCGTAGAACAGCTCGTTGCGCTCGCCGGTCGGGCCGCGCAGTTCCTCGCGGACCAGGCGCTGGCGGGCCTGCTGGGCGTAGTAGCGGCAGAAGTCGACCGCCTCGCGGATCTCGTCGATACCGTCCTGCAACGACTTGCCGGCTTCCAGGGTGCACAGCGCCATCAGCTCGCCGCGCTGGGCTTCCAGCAGGTCGGCGAGACGCTCGAGGATGCCGGCACGCTCGTCCACCGGGGTGGCGCTCCAGCGCGGCCAGGCCGCCTGCAGCACGTCGAGGGCCTTGCCGGCCTGCTCGGCGGACGCGTACTGGACGCTGCCGACCAGCCTCTCCAGGTCGTACGGGCAACGCACTTCGTGGGCCGGGCCGGAGAGCTTCTCGCCGTTGACGATCGGCGCGGCTTGCCACTGGCGGGTCAGGTGCGGCTTGTAGGCGAGCTCCAGCTCGTTCCACTGGTTCTGGATGTTCATGTTGATGCCCTGGGAGTTTTTCCGCCCGGCGCCGAAGATCGCCTGGGGCAGAGGGATACGGTCGTTGGCCAGCGTCTTGAACTGGCGCAGTTGGGTAACCGGGTGCTGGATCAGCGTCTCCACCGGCACGCGCGGGTCCACCAGCTTGTGCACGAAGGAAGAGTTGGCGCCGTTCTCCAGCAGGCGCCGGACCAGGTACGGCAGCAGGTCCTTGTGCGCGCCGACCGGGGCGTAGATGCGCACGTTGCGGCGGTACTTCTCGATCACCGTGTCGTACAGCGCGTCGCCCATGCCATGCAGGCGCTGGAACTCGAAGTCGCGCTCCTCGCCGCCGGCGGCCCTGGCTTCGTCGGCCAGGGCGAGGATGGCGGTCACGGTGTGGGCGTTGTGGCTGGCGAACTGCGGGTAGATCACCCCGCGGGTGTGCTCGCTGAGCAGGTAGCGGGCGCAGGCCAGGTAGGAAGTGTCGGTGCCTTCCTTGCGGGTGTAGACGGGGTAGCCATCGGCGCCCTGCACCTGGCACTGCTTGATCTCGCTGTCCCAGTAGGCACCCTTCACCAGGCGCAGCGGGATGCGTGCGCCAAGCTCGCGGCCGAGCAGGGTCAGCCATACCAGCACCGGCAGGCAGCGCTTGGAGTAGGCCTGGATGACCAGGCCGAACTCGCCCCAGCCGGCGATGGCCGGGTCGCGCATCAGCTTCTCGTAGAGTTCGAGGGACAGCTCCAGGCGATCGGCTTCCTCGGCGTCGATGGTGATGCCGACGTTCAGCTTGCGCGCGCGCACCGCCAGTTCCAGGACATTGGCGAACAGCTCGCTGAGCACCCGCTCGCGTTGCGCCACTTCGTAGCGCGGATGCAGCGCCGAGAGCTTGATCGAGATCGACGGCCGCGGCCCCGGACCGACCTGCGGCTCGGCGCCGACGGTGTCGATGGCCTGGCGGTAGTCGGCCATGTATTTCTCGGCGTCGGCGGCGGTCAGCGCGGCCTCGCCGAGCATGTCGAAGGAATAGGTGTAGCCCTGCTCGCGGCATGGACGACCGTTCTTCAGCGCTTCGGAGATGGTCCGGCCAAGCACGAACTGCTTGCCCATCAGCTTCATCGCCTGGTTCATCGCGGCGCGGATCACCGGTTCGCCAGAGCGCTGCACCAGCCGGCTGATGACGCTCGGGGCGCGGCCGTCGGTGCGTTCGTCGATGTTCACCACCTTGCCGGTCATCACCAGGCCCCAGGCGGCGAAATTGACCAGAACGTTGTCGCTCTGGCCGAGATGGCGCTGCCAGTCGGCGGCGGACAGCTTGTCGCGGATCAGCGCGTCGGCGGTCGCCGCGTCAGGCACACGCAACAGCGCCTCGGCCAGACACATCAGCATCAGGCCTTCCTGGGTGTCCAGGCTGTATTGGCGCAGGAGTGCGTCGAGGGTATCGACGGCGTTGTCCCGGCTGCGCACGGTTTCGATCAGTGCGCGGGCGTTGCGGCGGATAGCCTCGATGCCGTCGGGACCGGGGTCGGCGAGCTGCAGCAGTTCGCCCAGGTAGGCTTCCTCGTCGACCGCGTAGTTGGCGCTGATGACAGGGAAGAATTCGGCTGCGGACCGGGTCTGGTCCTCGCCCTGCAAGACGTGACTGGCTTTGAACATCACGCCCTCCTCTTGTGGAGCCATTGTTATTGAAAGAAGTCCGGCCAGGCGTCCATTGCCCGGGGCACCGCCGCCGGCGGGTTGTGCCGGCGGCGCGGCACGTCCTGTGGCGCGGGAATACGGATCAGTATGGGTCAGGCCCATTCCGCCGGCGCGAGGCACCAGCGGATAGCGGAATGTAGTGGCTGCGAGAGGGGCGATTCTTGCGAAAGACTCTGGAGTTTTTGCGGAAAACTCCTGGCTGCGGAACTTTCCCGTTCCTCTTCGCCGGCAGGCATGCGGACATTGCCGCTGCACGTCGGCACGACGCCATGCAGAGTGGCTACGCGGGTCTACCGACACAAAAAGAAATAATATAACATCCCAATAAATACGCCGATCCGACCCCGTCGCCCTTCCTCCGGGAAGAGCCTGGGTTCGCTTTGGCCTGAAAAAAGTCCGACCCATGACCATGGAGCCCGCAATGTCCTCTTCCGGCCTTTTCCCTTCCCGTCCGCTCTGGCCTCTCACGCCACTGGCGCTGGCCTGCCTGATTGTTTCGGGGGAAACGCTCGGCGCCGACGGCCGCCCCAGCGAATTGCCCTCCCAGGTGATCACCGCCAACCCGCTGGGCAACGAATCTCCCGCCACGCCCAGCAGCGTGCTCGAAGGCGACGAGCTGACCCTGCGACAGAAAGGCAGCCTCGGCGAAACCCTCAACGGCCTGCCCGGGGTGTCCTCCACCTACTTCGGACCGGGCGCCAGCCGACCGGTGATCCGCGGCATGGACGGTGATCGCATCCGCCTGCTGCGCAACGGCGTCGGTGCGCTCGACGCCTCGTCGCTGTCCTACGACCACGCGGTGCCGGAAGACCCCAACAGCGTCGAGCGCCTGGAAGTGGTACGCGGCCCGGCCGCCCTGCTCTACGGCGGCAATGCCATCGGCGGGGTGGTGAACAGCTTCGACAACCGCATCCCCAGCGAACCCGTCGACGGCATCCACGGCAGCGGCGAACTGCGCTACGGCGGCGCCGACACCACCCGTAGCCGCTCCGGCGCACTGGAGGCCGGCGACGGCAACTTCGCCCTGCACGTGGACGCCGCCAGCCGCGAGTTCAACGACGTCAGGATTCCCGGCTACGCCCATTCCAGCCGCCAGCGGCAGATCGACGGCGACACCGGCAAGCATCGGGTGCAGAACAGCGACGGCCGCCAGGACGGCGGCGCCGTCGGTGGCTCCTATCACTGGGAGCACGGTTACGCCGGCCTCTCCTACAGCGGCTACGACAGCAACTATGGCTCGCCGGCCGAGGACGACGTGCGCCTGAAGATGCAGCAGGACCGCTACGCCTTCGCCTCCGAGATCCGCGACCTCGAAGGCCCGTTCACCTCGCTGAAGCTGGACGCCGCCTATACCAAGTACGAGCACAAGGAAATCGAGGACGGCGAGACCGGCACCACCTTCAAGAACGAAGGCTACGAAGGCCGCATCGAGGCCCGCCACCGCCCGCTCGGCCCGCTGAACGGGGTGGTCGGCGCGCAGTTCGCCAACAGCCGCTTCTCCGCCCTCGGCGAGGAAGCCTTCGTGCCGCACACGGAAACCGACAGCGCCGCGCTGTTCGCCCTGGAGGAATGGAAGCTCAGCGACCGCCTCGACCTCAGCTTCGGCGCCCGCCTGGAGCACACCCGCGTGGACCCCGACGCCAAGGGCAACGAGCGCTTCGCCGAGAACGACGGTTCACAGAGCTTCACCACCGGCAGCCTGTCCACCGGCGCGGTGTACAAGCTGACGCCGATCTGGTCGCTGGCCGCCACCCTCAGCTACACCGAGCGCGCCCCGACCTTCTACGAGCTGTACGCCAACGGTCCGCACGCCGCCACCGGCACCTACGAGGTAGGCGATGCCGACGCGGACAAGGAAAAGGCGGTCTCCACCGACCTCGCCCTGCGCTTCGACAACGGCGTGCACAAGGGCAGCGTCGGGGTGTTCTACAGCCGCTTCTCCAACTACATCGGCCTGCTCGCCAGCGGTCGCCATCGCAACGAGGAAGGCGAAGTGGTCGCCGTCGGCGATGACGAGGCGCTGCCGGAATACCTCTACAGCGGCGTTCGCGCGGACTTCTACGGCGTCGAGGCGCAGGACCGCATCCACCTGCTGGAAAGCCCGTACGGCAACTTCGACCTGGAACTCTCCGGGGACTACACCCGCGCCAAGAACAAGGACACCGGCGAACCGCTGCCACGCATCGCCCCGCTGCGCCTGAACACCGCGCTGATCTGGGAGTTGCAGCAGTGGCAGGCGCGGGTCGACGTCGAACACGCCGCCTCGCAGCACCGCGTGCCGGAGGAAGAACTCTCCACCGACGGCTACACCACCCTCGGCGCCAGCCTCGGCTACAACTTCGACCTCGGCGAGAGCCGCTGGCTGGCCTTCGTCAAGGGCACCAACCTGACCAACCAGACCGTGCGCTACGCCAGTTCGATCCTGCGCGACCGGGTGCCGGCGGCGGGACGCGGCATCGAGGCGGGGGTGAAGGTGGCGTTCTGAGACAGGCCGTGCGGGACGAATTCGCTCGGCGGATGACGTCCGCGCCGTTATCCGTCCTACACCACTCCCGGTAGGGCGAATAACCGCCTGCGGTTATCCGCCGAAGGTGGCGGATGGCGCTCAGCCCTTGCGCAGCGACTTCGGCGTCAGCCCCAGGTAGCGGCGCATCGCCGTGGTCAGCGCGCTCTGGCTGGAGAAGCCGCATTCCTCGGCGATCCGCACCAGAGGCAGGCGGCTTTCCCGCAGCAACCGCGCGGCGCAGTCGAGGCGGACCTTGAGCAGGTACTGGTGCGGGGTCAGGCCGACGCTGTCCTTGAACTGCGCGTGGAAATGGCTCGGGCTGAGACAGGCGACCTGGGCCAGTTCGGCGACCGTGATGCGCCGCGCCAGGTTCCGCACGATATGCGCGTCCAGGCGCTCCAGGTCGAGCGGCCCGCTGGCCGCCAGGGGCTGCTGCTCGCCGAACAGGCGCAGGTGCAGGGCGCGGATCAGCACTCCGCCGAGGGCACGGGTCAGCAGCGGGTCGCTGCCGTAGCGGGCCAGTTCGGCGCCGGCGTAGCTGAGCAGGTTCTGGAAGTCGGCGTCCAGGGTCGGGTAGCGCGGCGCCTCGAACAGGCGCGCGAGCAGGTCGGGGTCTTCCGGGGTCGGGTTGTCCTCGCCCAGGTCGATGATCAGCATGCGGTTGTCGCCCACCCCGGCGAACACGTGGCCCGCCTCGCCCGGCACCAGGCAGGCGCGCATCCGGCAGACTTCCCCGCCACAGCCGTTGACCTCGAATTCGGCGCGCCCGGCCAGCGACATCACCAGTTGGTGATGCTCGTGGGCGTGGGTGTGCGACTGGTCGGGCAGACGGATGAGGCGGGTGTCGAACATGAACGGCAACTGCTCAATTTTTGCGCACTCTACTCGACTTGCCCGACGCTGCCCAGCACCTTGCCGCAAGTGGTACCCGCGTACCGCGTGCTGCGTGGAAACCTTCGGCAACATCCTTGAACGGACAGGGATTGAAACCCGCCCCCGGGGCCCCATCTAGACTCTCATGTTTCAGTCAGTCAGGTGCCTCATGAGCGACCAGGACGTTAATCCCGAACACATCAGCGACGCGCAGCCCGCCGGCACCGGCCTGGTGCTGCCCGGCCAGACCCTGCCGACCACCCTCTACGTGATCCCGATCCACAACCGCCCGTTCTTCCCGGCGCAGGTGCTGCCGGTGATCGTCAACGAAGAACCCTGGGCGGAAACCCTCGAACTGGTGGCCAAGACCGACCACCATTCGCTGGCCCTGTTCTTCATGGACAATCCTCCGGAAGACCCGCGCCACTTCGACGTCAACAGCCTGCCCGAGCACGGCACGCTGGTCCGGGTGCACCATGCCTCGCGCGAGGGCGGCAAGCTGCAGTTCGTCGCCCAGGGCCTGTCGCGGGTGCGTATCCGGGGCTGGATCAAGCGCCATCGTCCGCCGTTCATGGTGGAGGTGGACTATCCGAAGACCCCGATCGATCCCAGTGACGAAGTGAAGGCCTACGGCATGGCCCTGATCAACGCGATCAAGGAGCTGCTGCCGCTCAATCCGCTGTACAGCGAGGAACTGAAGAACTACCTGAACCGCTTCAGTCCCAACGACCCGTCGCCACTCACCGACTTCGCCGCGGCCCTGACCACCGCGCCCGGCGGCGAACTGCAGGAAGTGCTGGACACCGTGCCGATCCTCAAGCGGATGGAGAAGGTCTTGCCGCTGCTGCGCAAGGAGGTGGAAGTCGCGCGCCTGCAGAAGGAACTGTCCGCCGAGGTCAACCGCAAGATCGGCGAACACCAGCGCGAATTCTTCCTCAAGGAACAGTTGAAGATCATCCAGCAGGAGCTGGGCATCACCAAGGACGACAAGAGCGCCGACGCCGACGAATTCCGCGCCCGCCTGGAAGGCAAGGTGCTGCCCGAGCAGGCGCGCAAGCGTATCGACGAAGAGCTGAACAAGCTGTCGATCCTCGAGAGCGGCTCGCCCGAGTACGCCGTCACCCGCAACTACCTGGACTGGGCCACAGCCCTGCCCTGGGGCGTGTACGGCAAGGACAAGCTCGACCTCAAGCATGCGCGCAAGGTCCTCGACAAGCATCACGCGGGCCTCGACGACATCAAGGATCGCATCCTCGAGTTCCTCGCCGTGGGTAGTTTCAAGGGCGAGATCGCCGGCTCCATCGTGCTCCTGGTCGGCCCGCCGGGAGTGGGCAAGACCAGCATCGGCAAATCCATCGCCGAGAGCCTCGGCCGGCCGTTCTACCGTTTCAGCGTCGGCGGCATGCGCGACGAGGCGGAGATCAAGGGCCACCGCCGCACCTACATCGGCGCCCTGCCCGGCAAGCTGGTGCAGGCATTGAAGGAAGTCGAGGTGATGAACCCGGTGATCATGCTCGACGAGATCGACAAGCTCGGCGCCAGCTACCAGGGCGACCCGGCCTCGGCGCTGCTGGAAACCCTCGACCCGGAGCAGAACGTCGAATTCCTCGACCACTACCTGGACCTGCGCCTGGACCTGTCCAAGGTGCTGTTCGTCTGCACCGCCAACACCCTCGACTCGATCCCCGGACCGCTCCTCGACCGGATGGAAGTGATCCGCCTGTCCGGCTACATCTCCGAGGAAAAACTGGCCATCGCCAAGCGCCACCTGTGGCCCAAGCAGTTGGAAAAGGCCGGCGTACCTAAGGGCCGCCTGAGCATCAGCGATGCCGCGCTGCGCGCGGTGATCGAGGGCTATGCGCGGGAAGCCGGGGTGCGCCAGTTGGAGAAACAGCTCGGCAAGCTGGTGCGCAAGTCGGTGGTCAAACTGCTGGAGGATCCCGAGTCGAAGGTGAAGATCGGTCCCAGGGACCTTGAGGACTACCTCGGCATGCCGGTGTTCCGCAGCGAGCAGGTGCTTTCCGGGATCGGCGTGATCACCGGGCTGGCCTGGACCAGCATGGGCGGCGCCACCCTGCCGATCGAGGCGACCCGCATCCACACGCTGAACCGTGGCTTCAAGCTCACCGGCCAGCTCGGCGACGTGATGAAGGAATCCGCCGAGATCGCCTATAGCTACATCGGCTCGCACCTGAAGAAGTATGGCGGCGACCCGACCTTCTTCGACCAGGCGTTCGTCCACCTGCACGTGCCGGAAGGTGCCACGCCCAAGGACGGTCCCAGCGCCGGCGTCACCATGGCCAGCGCCCTGCTCTCCCTGGCGCGCAACCAGGTGCCGAAGAAAGGCGTGGCGATGACCGGCGAACTGACCCTGACCGGCCAGGTCCTGCCCATCGGCGGGGTCCGCGAGAAGGTGATCGCCGCGCGCCGGCAGAAGATCTTCGAGCTGATCCTGCCGGAAGCCAACCGCGGCCACTTCGAAGAGTTGCCCGACTATCTCAGGGAAGGGCTGACCGTGCATTTCGCCAAGCGCTACGGCGACGTGGCCAAGGTGCTGTTCCCGGCCTGAGCCGGCGGCGGATGGCCGACCGGTTCGGCCGTCCGCCGCGCCAACCTTGGCACTCGGGCGCCAGCAGGGTTTATGCTGGCGCCCTTTCCATTCGAGCCGAGGAGCGCTGCATGTCCTTTTCCCCCTCCCGTCTGCTGCTGCCATTGTCCATCGTGGTCCTGGCCGGCTGCGCCGGGCAACAGAAGCCGGTGGTCACCCTGGACGACGCCGACGACTGTTCGCCGCTGAAGCTGACGCAAGGCCAGGAACTGGTGCTGACCCTGCCGAGCAATCCCACCACCGGCTTCCGCTGGGAACTGCGCAACCCTGCTGCCAGCGTGCTCAAGCGCCTTGGCCCGGAGGTCTACAGCAATTCCGAAGAAGACAGCGGCCTGGTTGGCAGCGGCGGCGAATCGACCTGGCGCTTCCGCGTCGCCGCCAGCGGCGACGACCGCCTGGAACTGGTCTACCGGCGGCCCTGGGAAAAGGACGCGGAACCGGCGGAAAGCTTTTCCTGCGCGATCCAGGTGCGCTGAAACCGCTGCCCGCGGCGGACACATTCTGTACGAAGACCGACGTCCCGCGCCGTGGCGACCTGGCCTATCCTGACAGGCCCCGTCGCCCCGAGGACTCCATGCTCCGCGCCTCCTTCGTCCTGCTCGCCCTGTCCTGCGCCGCTCCTCTGCCCTCGCTGGCCGAACCGTTGCGCTTCGCAGGCGACGACGGCTGCCCCTACCTGTGCCCTGGCACGCCGCAGCGGCCCGGCTACCTGGTCGAGGCGCTCAGCCAGGTCCTTCGGGAGCCACCGCACTTCGACAGCCTGCCCTGGCCGCGCGCCGTGCAGATGGTCCGCGACGGCCATCGCGACGGCCTGGTCGGCGCCTATGGACTCGACGGCCTGCGGGTCGGCAGCGAGCCCATCGGCTGGGTCGGGCTGGCCTTCTACACCCGCCACGACAGCGACTGGCACTACTCCGGCGATGCTTCCCTGCTCGGCCAGCGCCTGGGCCTCGCCCAGGGCTACGTGAACAATCCGCGCTTCGAAGCCTGGCGCAGCCAGGCCGGCGACGACGACCTGCACCTGCAGGTCCTCGGCGGCGAGCGCGTGCTGCCGCGCAACCTGCAGAAACTGCTGCTCGGCCGCATCGACGTGCTATTGGAAGACCGCGACATCATCGAGCACTACCTGGAGCATCATCCGCAGCTCGCCGGACAGATCCGCCGCGCCGGCGAACTACCCGGGCGGCAGCCGCTGCACGTCGGCCTCAGCCCGCACCTGCCGGAGGTCGACGCGCGTCTCGCGGAACTCGACGAAGGGCTACGCCAACTGCGTCGCGAAGGCACCCTGAAGGTCCTCGGCGAGCGCTATAGGCTTTCTTTCGAATGACTTTCCGGGCCGCCGGAAATCCGCCGCCAGACCAGCAACCACGCTGCTTTCAGCCGATTGAATAAATTCCGGCAGGCCTTTTTGGCGTCGTCTATTACTCAATCTACGACGGCACCGAAAGGAGGCGCGTCATGGGCACCGCTCTTCGTTACTCACTGCTCTGGGCATCCACTGTCTTCGTTTCCTCCTGCGGCAGCCTGCTGCCCAGCGAACGAGCGGAAGTCCAATCCCCCTTCGTCGACTACCTCGATGCCGAACTGCGCTATTCCCAGGCGCAACCCGGCAGCACGACCCGTTCGCAGCTGTTCGGGCTGGGTTTCGATCCATTGACCCAGGGCAACGGCCGCATGCTGTCGTTCATCGACGTGCGGCTCATGTTCATCCAGCCGAACATCCCCATCGATTACCTGCCGGGCGGCCTGGTGCAATGCCTGGAAGCGAAGGACCGTTGCATCGGCTACGCCTTCGATTTCAGCAAGACCGACACCCAGCGGGTCGGCAGCTTCTGGGCGGACGTGTTCAACTTCCGCAAGAAACGGGAGTTGCAGGGCTGGTCGTTCAAGGCGGTGTTCGTCTTCGTCAACGACGTGCTGGTGCACAAGGTCAGCAACGGCGAACCGAACATCCATCGCCTGGAAGACAAGAAGAACCCGCTGGGTCCGCTGCAGGGCGCGGGAGAGTACTTCTCCGACAAGCTCAGGTGATTCGCCTGCGCGCATGGGTGAATCGTCGCCGCGCAGTTGGGCGACGCTCATCCCTCGGCTACAATTCGGCCCCCTGAAAAGCCGTGATGCCCGAGGTCACCCGCGTGAGCGAGTCCGATCGCCTGTTCGCCCAACCCCAGCAACGTGTCGCCGACTTCGTGTTCAACGAAGACGTGGTGCGCGTGTTCCCCGACATGATCAAGCGCTCCGTGCCGGGCTACCCCACCATCGTCGAGAACATCGGCGTACTCGGCGCGCAGTTCGCCCAGCCGAACAGCGTGCTCTACGACCTCGGCTGCTCGCTCGGCGCGGTCACCCAGTCGCTGCGCCGCCACGTCCGCAACGACGGCTGCCGGGTGATCGGGGTGGACAACTCGCACGCGATGATCGAGCGCTGCAGTGAATACCTGCATGCCCAGGACGCCATGTACCAGGAGCTGCTGCCGGTCGAGCTGATCGAGGCCGACATTCTCGCCCTGGACCTGCAACCCACCTCGCTGGTGGCGATGAACTTCACCCTGCAGTTCGTCGCCCCCGACCAGCGCCTCGGCCTGCTGCGCAGGATCCGCCAGGCACTGCTGCCCGGCGGCGCGCTGATCCTCTCGGAGAAACTGCGCTTCGCCGATGCGCAGGAGCACGCGCTGCTCACCGACCTGCACATCGCCTTCAAGCGTGCCAACGGCTACAGCGAGCTGGAGATCGCGCAGAAGCGCAGCGCGCTGGAAAACGTCATGCTCCCCGACACCTTCGAGGAACACCGTGAACGGCTCCTGGCCGCCGGCTTCAGCCGGGTCAGCCAATGGTTCCAGTGTCTCAACTTCGCCTCGATGATCGCCCTGCCATGATCCAGCACCTCGCCCTCGACGCCCTCCAGCGACACCTCGCCGGCTCTCCGCTGTACGGCTGGGCGACCAGCCTGCCCGCGCAGATCGCCGCGCGCATCGAGGAAGGCCACGGCGACCTGGCCCGTTGGTGGAGCGCGGTCCAGCGCCTGCCCCAGGTGCCCGCGCCGAAGGTCGAACTGGCCCAGCGCTTCGCCCTGCACAGCGACCACGATGCGGCGCTACAAGCGCAGGTGAAGGAAGCGCTGCAAGGGCTGATTCCCTGGCGCAAGGGGCCGTTCGACTTCTTCGGCGTACAGGTCGATACCGAATGGCGTTCCGACTGGAAATGGGAGCGTGTCTCGCCACATGTCGAACTGCGTGGCAAACGCGTCCTCGACGTCGGCTGCGGCAACGGCTACTACCAGTGGCGCATGCTCGGCGCCGGCGCGGAAAGCGTGGTCGGGGTCGATCCGAACTGGCTGTTCCTCTGCCAGTTCCTCGCCGCCAAGCGCTACCTGCCGGAGCTGCCGGCCTGGCACCTGCCGCTGGCCCTGGAAGACCTGCCGGAGAAGCTCGAAGGCTTCGACACGGTATTCTCCATGGGCGTGCTCTATCACCGTCGCTCGCCCATCGACCACCTGCTGGCGCTCAAGGACTGCCTGAAGCGCGGCGGCGAACTGGTCCTGGAGACCCTGGTGGTGGAAGGCGACGCCAGCACCGTGCTGGTGCCCGAGGACCGCTACGCGCAGATGCGCAACGTCTGGTTCCTGCCCTCGGTGGCAGCCCTGGAGCTCTGGCTGCGCCGCGCCGGGTTCGCCGACGCGCGCTGCGTCGACGTCAGCCTGACCAGCGTCGAGGAACAACGCTCCACCGAATGGATGCGTTTCCAGTCGCTGCCGGAATTCCTCGATCCACAGGACCGTTCGCGAACCGTCGAAGGCCTGCCGGCACCGATGCGCGCCACGCTGGTGGCGCGCAAGCCCTGACAGCGGGTAGGGTAAAGCCCATCCTCGGATGGGCTTTTTTTCGTGCTTTCATCCGCCCCGCAGGTCGACGGGAAGCGGGGCGCGATTGCCTCAGCGCTTGGTCGCCGCGGCCAGCATCAGCGCTTTCATCTCGGCCACCGCCTGCCTGAAGCCGACGAACAGGGCGTGGGCAACGATGGCGTGGCCGATGTTCAGCTCGTTGATGCCGTCGATGGCCGCGACCGGCTCGACATTGTGGTAGTGCAGGCCATGCCCGGCGTTGACGATCAGGCCGAGGGAACGCCCGAGGGCCACGCCCTCGCGTACCCGCTGCAGCTCACGGGCCTGCTCCTCGGGGTCTTCGGCGTCGGCGTAGCGACCGGTATGCAGTTCGATAGCCGGCGCGCCGACCCGGGCGGAGGCCTCGATCTGCCGCGGATCGGGATCGATGAACAGCGACACTTCGCTGCCCACCGCAGCCAGGCGTCGCACCGCGTCGCGGATGCGCTGTTCCTGGCCGGCGACGTCGAGGCCGCCCTCGGTGGTCAGTTCCTCGCGGCGCTCGGGGACCAGGCAGCTATGCGCCGGCCGGATCTCCTCGGCGAAGGCGAGCATTTCCTCGGTGACCCCCATCTCGAAGTTCATCCGCGTCTGCAGTACTTCCTTGAGCACTCGCACGTCGCGTTCCTGGATATGCCGGCGGTCCTCGCGCAGGTGCACGGTGATACCGTCGGCGCCGGCTTCCTCGGCGTCCAGGGCGGCCTTCACCGGGTCCGGATAGCGGGTGCCCCGGGCCTGGCGCAGGGTGGCGACGTGATCGATGTTCACGCCGAGCAGAATTCGAGTGGCTTCAGTCACGGGGTGACTCCTTACGGTTCATGAACAGCTCGCGGCTGACCAGCGGCCGGCCGCCCAGATGGGGAGCGAGCGCCTGGCGCATCAGGCGCTTGGCCGCCGCCAGGGCGCCGGGGGCGCTCCAGTCGGCGTCGGCCATGGATAACAGTTCGGAGCCCTGGAACAGCCCGGGTTGCAGCTGCGCCACCGGCTCCAGGCCGGCCTCTGGCAAAAGCTGGTACAACGCCTGCGGCTCGATCGGGCGCCCATCGATGTCGACATCGAGAGCGAAACCATAGCCCAGTTGCTCCAGCAGGCGCCATTCGAACGCGCGCAGCAGCGGTTCAATGGGTCGCCCCGCCGCCAGCAGCGGCAGGGTCGCGGCGTAGTGGGCGAAGATTTCCGGCTGCGGGTCTTCCGCCGGCAACAGGCGGATCAACAGCTCGTTGAGGTAGAGACCGCTGAACAGCGCCTGGCCATTGAGCAGGTTGGGAACACCGGCGCTTTCCAGCCGGGCCACGGTCTTCAGTTCGCCGCGCCCGCGCCACTCCGCTTCCAGCGGCACGAATGGCCGCGCCAGGGCGCCAGCCTTGCCGCGGGCGCCGCGCAGGACCGCGCGCAGGCGACCCAACGGGGTGAAGAAGTCCACCAGGGCGCTGGTTTCCTTGTACGGCCGGCTATGCAGCACGTAGGTGGCTTGGGCGGCGGCGAAGGACATGGCGGGTCGACCGGGCGCGAGAGGAATGGCGCCCGGCTGGCGCCGGGCTGCCGGGAACGGTCAGAGGTCGCCGTAGCCCAGCGAGCGCAGGGCACGCTCGTCGTCGGACCAGCCGCCCTTGACCTTGACCCAGAGGTTGAGCATGACCTTGGAGTCGAACAGCACTTCCATGTCCTTGCGCGCGTTCTGGCCGATGCTTTTGATCCGCTCGCCCTTGTCGCCGATGATGATCTTCTTCTGCCCCTCGCGCTCCACCAGGATCAGCGCATGGATATGCAGGATGCGACCTTCCTGCTTGAACTCCTCGATCTCCACGGTGATCTGGTAGGGCAGCTCGGCGCCGAGCTGGCGCATGATCTTCTCGCGGACCAGCTCGGCGGCCAGGAAGCGGCTGCTGCGGTCGGTGATCTGGTCTTCGGGGAAGAAGTGCTCGCTTTCCGGCAGACGCTCGGCGACCAGCTTCTCCAGCACGTCCAGGTTGGTCCCGTGCTGCGCCGAGATCGGTACTACCTCGGCCTTCGGCAACTGCTGGGTGAGCCATTCGAGGTGCGGCAGCAGGTCGGCCTTCTCCTCGATGCGGTCGGTCTTGTTCACCGCGATCAGCACCGGGCAACTGACGTACTGCACGCGCTCCAGGACCATCTGGTCCTCTTCGGTCCAGCGGGTGCGGTCGACCACGAAGATCACCACGTCGACATCCTTCAATGCCGCGCTGGCGGTACGGTTCATGTAGCGGTTGAGGGCCTTCTCGCCGCTCTTGTGCAGGCCGGGCGTATCGACGTAGACGGCCTGCACCTCGCCCTCGGTCTTGATCCCGAGCATGTTGTGGCGGGTGGTCTGCGGCTTGCGCGAGGTGATCGCCAGCTTCTGCCCGAGGATGTGGTTGAGCAGGGTGGACTTGCCCACGTTGGGGCGGCCCACGATCGCCACGTAGCCGCAACGGCTGCCGGCGGGGATGTCGTCGTGCATGTCAGTCATGGCCATTCTCCACGCCCAGGGCCACCAGCGCGGCGGCCGCGGCCACCTGCTCGGCGATGCGGCGGCTGCCGCCGTGCCCGTGGGTCTTGTCGCTCAGCAGGGCCACTTCGCAATCGACGAAGAAGGTCCGGCAATGGGGTTCGCCCTGGATATCCACCACCTCGTAGCGCGGCAGGTCGCAGCCACGCGACTGCAGGAACTCCTGCAGGCGGGTCTTGGGGTCCTTGTTGGTGTCCACCGGGGTCAGCTCGCGCAGTTGCGGTCCGAGCCAGGCGATGATCCGCTCGCGCGCGGAGTCCATGCCGGTATCCAGGTAGATGGCGCCGATCAGGGCTTCCATCGCATCGGCGAGGATCGACTCGCGGCGGAACCCGCCGCTCTTCAGCTCGCCCGAGCCCAGCCGCAGGTAGTCGCCCACCTCGAAGCCGCGCGCCAGCAGGGCCAGGGTCTCGCCCTTGACCAGTCGCGCGCGCAGGCGCGAAAGCTGGCCTTCGCGAGCCTGCGGGAAGTGGTGGAACAGCGCCTCGCCGATGACGAAGTTGAGAATGGCGTCACCGAGGAACTCCAGGCGCTCGTTGTTGCGCCCGGCGTAGCTGCGATGGGTCAGGGCCAGGACCATGAGGTCCCGGTCTTTGAAGGTATAGCCGAGCTTGCGCTCGAGTCGGTCCAGCGAATTACTCACGGCATGCGTACACGGAATTCTTTGTCGAA